>CALQHT020000398.1 GCA_943330455.2 Nitrosovibrio sp. Nv4
AGTTCCTGTGGCACATGTTCCGCGCGAATTACCTTGATCGCCGCCGCCATTCCCAACTCCCCAAATCCGATTCCCAATGCAGGAACTGATGCACGGATCGACGCCTTTGCGAATCCCCCATGAGTCGGTCTTTATGCGGGTTGGTATAACAGGTTCGGAGGGGCATTTAGTAAGTTTCTCCTGGTGCTAACGGCAAAGTGTAGTGTTTGTAATTGCTCACCCCACCCCTGCGATCGGCTCGACGGGTAGGATAGAGGTTGCGATACAGGCCCGACATCCCCTCGATCTCGGCCGCCGGTGCTCGGCGCGGAGACGGCGTCAGGCGACACTCGGCCAGGCCTTCCTGGCTGCTATCACGGTGGCGATCGCGCCAGCGGCGGAACGTCCGTTCGCTGATCGCGAGCAATTCCGCTGCCTCCATCTGGCGCAGCACTGACCGCTCCGAGCGACCCAAAACATCGTTGAACGCATCCAACCTATCCCTCGTGAAAGCATGCCCGATCCATAGCAACCTCTATCCCGGGAGGAACTTTGGGTCGGACACCTCACGAGTTGGTCACAACCGCCTGATCCGGGTTGTCGTCCGCTCCGCAAGCGGCAAAACTGCGGCTGGAACCTGGATCGCTCCGGGTGGCACGCACCGCCCATGGAAGGGATGAACCCATGCTGCAAACACCGCCCGCCCAACCCGGAATGCGCGAGGACGAGATCGATACACCGGCCCTGGTGATCGACCTCGACGCGTTCGAGTTCAACCTGGATCGCATGGCCTCCCTGCTGGCCCCCACCGGGGTCAAGCTGCGCGCCCACGCGAAGACGCACAAATCCCCGGTCGTCGCGAAGTTGCAGATGGCGCGCGGCGCCATTGGCCAATGCGTGCAGAAGACCTCGGAAGCCGAGATCCTGGCCTGGGGCGGCATCCCCGACATCCTGATCAGCAACCAGGTCGTGGGCGCGACCAAGCTCGCCCGCGCCTGCGCCCTGGCCCGAATCACGAAAATCGCAATCTGCGTGGACGACCCCGCCCAGGTCGCAGCGATCGAAGCCGCGGCCGAGGACGCCGGTATCCGCATGACAGTCCTGGTGGAAATCGATGTCGGCGCCGCCCGCTGCGGAGTCCAACCCGGGCCGGAGGCCGTGGCCCTCGCGCAACGCATCGCGGCATCCAAACACCTGATCTTTGGCGGATTGCAAGCCTACCAAGGCAGCGCCCAGCACAAGCGCACCGTCACCGAGCGCCGCACCCTGATCGACGGGGCCATCGAGGCATCCCGGCGTACGGTCGAACAACTCCGCCAGCAGGGCCTGCCCTGTCCGATCGTGGGCGGAGCCGGCACCGGCACGTTCCAGATCGAGGCCGCGTCCGGCGTCTATACCGAGATGCAAGCTGGCAGCTACGTCTTTATGGATGCCGACTACGCCCGCAACCTGGATCAAGACGGCGCGCCCGTCAGCACCTTCCGCCATGCCCTCTTCGTGCTGTCCACCGTCATGAGCTCCGTCCGTCCCGGCCTGGCCGTGCTGGATGCCGGCCACAAGGCGGTCGCCGTCGATTCCGGCTTGCCGACGGTCTGGCAGCGGCCCGACATAAGATATGTCAGCGCGTCCGACGAGCACGGCAAGCTGGACATCGCCAGCGAGACCGCAACCCCGAAACTCGGCGAGAAACTGCGCCTGGTCCCAGGCCATTGCGACCCGACGGTGGACAAGTTCGACTGGTATGTCGGCGTCCGCAACGGCCGCGTGGAATCCCTGTGGCCGGTCGCCGCGCGTGGCGGATTGAGCTGAACCAAACCGGCCGGGGCGGGGTCGCGTAAGCCGACCCTGCACCGCCCGGCTCCCCGCCCCTTGGCACCCTGGCCATCCGCGCCGTCTCGTTGCAGCATGTCGCAAAGCCAACGGGAGGGCGGCGTGCTGAAATTCGGCGTCTCTATGTTCTTTACCGACTATGCCATTGCGCCCGGCGAACTCGGGATCGCGTTGGAGCAGCGCGGCTTCGAGTCCGTCTGGGCCCCCGAACATTCCCACATCCCGATCTCTCGCAAGACTCCGTTCCCCGCGGGCGGCGACCTGCCGCAGAAATACTACGACGCCATGGACCCGTTCGTGGCGCTGACCGCCGCGGCCGCCACCACAAAAACCCTGATGATCGGCACCGGAGTCTGCCTGGTGCAGCAACGAGACCCCATCCAAACCGCGAAACTCGTGGCCTCCATCGACCAGGTCTCCGCCGGCCGCTTCCTGTTCGGCATCGGCAACGGCTGGAATCAGGACGAAATGGAGAACCACGGCACCGACTTCTCCACCCGCCACAAGCGCGCCCGGGAGAATATCGAGGCCATGAAAGCCATCTGGACCCAGTCCAAGGCCGAATATCACGGCGATCTGGTGAATTTCGACCCCATCATGGCCTGGCCGAAACCGGTCCGGAAACCCCATCCGCCCATCCTCGTCGGCGGCGCCTTCCCCTATTCTGCTCGCCGGGCCATCCGCTACGGCGACGGCTGGCTGCCCCAGGCGGCGCGTCGAGGCAGCTACCGCCAGGTCGGCGACATGATCCCCGAATTCCGCAAAATGGCCGAAGCCGCCGGCCGCGACCCAAAATCCATCGCCATCACCGTCTGGCATTCCCGCAAGGATGCCGACCTGCTGAAGCGGTACGAAGATATGGAGGTCGAACGGGTGGTCTTCCCGCTCGAATCGGAACAGGCCGCCACCGTCATGCCCACCCTGGACACCATCGCCGAACTGATGCGGACGGTGAACGGATAGAACCCGGCAACAAACGCCCGGAAACCATCATTCCAAACGGCTGAAACATTGACCCACCGGCACCACAACCCCGGCATGACCGGGAACCACTGGCCGGCGAGTCGATGTTTCCGCCAGTCGACATAACAATAAGGGAGGACCAACCCATGCGAATTTTCGCCTCGGCCACTGTGACGGCCGTTACCCTGCTGCTGGCCGGTGCGGCCCTGGCGCAGGACAAATATCCGTCCCGCCCGGTCAAGCTGATCGTCCCCTTCGTCCCCGGCGGTCAGGCCGACATCACGGCGAGGCTGCTTTCCACCCCGATGAGCCAGTCTATCGGCCAGCCAATCATCGTTGAAAACCGCAGCGGTGCCGGAGGCAGTATCGGCGCCGAGATCGCGTCCAAAGCCGCGCCGGACGGCTATACGTTGCTGCTGGCCACCAGCTCCACCCATTCCACCAATCCGTATGTCTATCCCAAGATCGGCTACCATCCGGTGGACAGCTTTACCCCGATTGCTCAGATCAGCATCGCGCCGATGGCACTGGCGGTGCATGTATCCCAGCCGATTCATACCGTCGCCGACATGGTGGCTCTGGCCAAGGCCAATCCGGGGAAGCTGAATTACGGGTCGTCCGGCGTTGGCTCGCTGAACCACATCATGGGCGCGTTGTTCAACCTTTGGGCGGGGATCGATACGGTCCATGTGCCCTATGCCGGTGCCGGGCCGGAGATGGCGGACCTGATGGCCGGCGTGCTGCAAATGGACTGGAACGCGGTGGCGGTGCTGACCGGCGGTGCTCGCGGCGGGTCCATCCGCATTGTCGCCACCACCATGCAGCGGCGCGCGAAGGCGCTGCCGAATGTGCCGACCGTGGCAGAGTCCGGATATCCCGAGATGAACGCGTTCAGTTGGTCGGTCCTGTTCGGCCCCGCCGGCACGCCCAAGGACGTAGTGGTAACGATAAGCCGAGCGGTGACGGCGGCTTTGGGGGATAAGGGGGTGGTGGCGCGGTTGGAGGAGATCGGGCTGGAACCCGTGCCTGACTCCACGCCGGAAAAGACCGCTGCCTTCGTCAAGACGGAGTTCGAGCGGTGGGGTCCGCTGGTGAAACTGTCTGGCGCGAAGGTGGAGTAGGGGCGGGTTTGGGTGTTGTTGGGTTTGGCGTGATGCCCGCCCGTTTGATTGTGGGCGTGGGTTGGGTTGGTCGTGCGGTATTTGGTGGTGGGGTGGGGCGTTTGCCGTGAGGTTGGGCAGGGTCCGGCCGTTCGCTCGCCGCCGCGGCCGGGGTTTTCGGTCGATTTCGCACGTGTGAGTGCGAAAATCGTCGGGTGCTGCTTTCGGAGGTGTGGGTGTGGGAGGTGGCGGGGGCTGATTTCGCACGTGCCGGCGCGAAAAAATCCGGTCGCCCCCGGTCCTCGGCTGGCATCGTTGCGGCCGAACGCCGCATCCTGGTCATGGGGCGATCGGGTCAACTCACCGTCATGCCTGGGCTTGACCCGGGCACTTGCATCAGCACGAACCGTTGATTTGATTGGTATTTGCCCGTCGTTTGGGGCGCCGGATCGGACCCGGCACTGACGCAATGACCGTGCCGGACCATCCATGGAATGGCAGTCCGATCCGGGCGCCATGCTCGGCCGGACACCGCGGTATGGCGGCGATCCGGCGGACTTTGGCGAGGCGATGACGCGGCGGGCAGGCATGGGATGCGGCCGAATGTTCGCTTTTTGTTCTAGGAGATGCCTCTGGTCCAAGGCAAGGAAAAGCCGGATTTTGGCCGCTCTGGAGGGGTGTGGGAGCGGATTCCGACCCGTTTGGGGTAGTTTTGCGTAACTGCCCAGGTTCCCCTGGCTCGGTGAGTTCGCCGGGCCACGCCGCGAGCAGGCGATTTTGATGTAGCGGCGGCGCAATCTCCGATTGACAGAGGGGTAGGTTCCAGATTCGAAGGGGTCGGTGGAACACGCCGCCATTAGCCAAC
>CALQHT020000399.1 GCA_943330455.2 Nitrosovibrio sp. Nv4
GTCAGATCCATCCCGTCGACAACCTCCACCACGAAGCGGGCCAAGTGTCGTTGAGGCAGCCATTCATCGATAGACGGCGGCATCAGGAAGCCGGTTAGGCGATCGGTGGGGCGGAAGTTGCTCATTGGCGGCATCCGGGGAGGGAGCGGATCGACGTTGCGATTCTAACATGAACCTCCGGTGGGCGTAAGTCCGACAGGCTGCTAGGGCCTGTCGTCAATTGAGCCAACAAAGGGCAGCGACTATGTGAATCGCGGCCAGGAAGTTCCTGGAGGTCTTGTCATATCGTGTCGCGATGCCACGGAACTGCTTTAACCAGCAGAAGAAATTTTCGATCAGATGCCGCGCCTGATACAGCGCTTTATCGTATGTTCGAGGGCTCTTTCGGTTCTTTTTAGGTGGGATCACGGCGACTTTCCCCGCCGCCGCCAGTGGTTCGATCACGCGTTTGTCCGCGTCATAAGCTTTGTCCGCGAGCAGCGCCTCGGCTTCCATCCCGGGCACCAGAGCATCCGCTCCGGCGAGGTCATGGACCTGTCCGGCGGTCAGAAGGATCGTCAGGGGATTACCCAGCGCATCCACCAAAGCGTGGATTTTGGTACTCAGGCCACCCTTGCTGCGCCCAATCGCCTGATCTTCCGCGGCTTTTTTTTGGCACCTGCGCTATGTTGGTGGGCTCGCACAATGGTACTGTCAATCATCGCGTATTCGTTGTCCGCGTCGGTGCTCAGTATCGCAAGGATGCTGCCCCATACGCCCTTTTTGGCCCAGCGACTCCACCGGCGGTGGGTGTTGTTCCAACTGCCAAAGCTGTCAGGAAGGTCACGCCAGGGGGTGCCGGTCCGGTACCGATGTATAACCGCGTCGACGAACCGGCGGTTATTCACCGCCGTTACCCCGACCGAGCCCGCCCGTCCTGGCAACGCCCCCTTGATCAGGTCCCATTGGTCATCGCGGAGTTGGTGGGGGCGCATGGGATCAGCCTTTGTTGGTGCTGACACCTCATGAATCGAAGAACCTGCCGCGCCGGAAGGCACATTCAACCGATCCGAACGCTTTGTCCGAGACTGTGGCTGATCGGACTCGGTCGAACTTGAACGATTGTAACGCCTGATCGTCCTGTCCCGCTGAAACGCCAGCGGATCACTGACCGAGGAGCAAACATGAGGTTGTCGCTCGCTTTAGGGCGAATTGACGACAGGCCCTACGCGGACCAGCATGCCAAGGCGAAAAAATACACCGAGTGGGCGCTGAACATGCGGTAGGGCGACACCCTACATCAACTGCTCCATTTGGCACGTGGCCGACCCACACCGTCATGGCCCGCGCAGGCACGCCATCCACGTCTTTACCGAGATCCACACAGCAAGACGTGGATGGCGGGTCCGCACCCACCATGCGGTGGAGAGACAAGTGCTCCACACCAAATGACGTGCCTATTTTTGCGCGTCGCCTAACGCGGTTCCCGACCGCGTGGCGCCGATCGTGCGACGCCTCGGCACGGGCGCCGGCATGTTCGTTGCCAGGCGCAACCCGTCAACGACAATCCGCAAAGTGTGGGGAGATGTCCCGCGACCGGTATCCTGAGTGGGTGATCCGGGTTAGGGTTGTGCACCCAACTTGCCGGAACGAAGAGCCTGCTTCATGCCCGACACGCAAGTCCTGAAGCGCCTGCCTCCCGGCCCACCGCTGCGGGCGGTTCAGATGATGCGTTATCTGCGCGACCCATATGCGGCCCTGCGTCGATACGGAGCGGAATACGGCCCGCTGTTCACCGTGCAGACGTTCCGCCACTGCGTCATGACCGGGCGGCCCGACCTGGTGCGCCAGATCATCACCGCGCCGGTCGACCAGTATGGGGTCAATTACGAACCGGGGCCGGCTCGGGTGTTCGGCAAGCGATCCATGCCGATGCTGGCCGGGCGCGCCCTGCGGCGGGACCGTCACTTGCTGGTGCCGCCATTCCACGGCGACGCGATGAACGCCACCGGGGACATCATCCGCGACGTCACCCTGGAAACCTTCGGACGCCTGCCCGTGGGGGAGGCCTTCCTGGTCCGCGACGTCGCCACCGTTTTCGCGCGTGACGTCATCCTGCGCGGTGTCTTCGGGGTAGAGGCCGGGGAAAGGCTCGATACCTTTCGCCAGGCCGCGGTGGAATTCAACCAATGCTTCGAATTCACCGCGTTCCTGTGGATGGCGGCGTTCCATTTCGACATCGACTGGTTACCGCCCAATCGGCGACTGGCCACCGCGCGCGGGCGGTTGGAAGTTCTGTTGCGCGACGCCATTGCACGTGCCCAGGCCGGTGCGCTGCCCGCCTCGGCCATCCTGAACTGGGTGGTGGCGGCCCGGTACGACGACGGCGCCCCGATGGAAGACGACGTGATCCGCGACAACATGGTGACGGTGCTGTTCGCCGGGCACAAAGTGTCGATTGCGTCTCTGTGTCTGTGTTTCCACTGGCTGCACCGGGAGCGGCGCTGTCTGGACACTCTGCTGGACGAATTGGCACCGCTGGGGCCGGATGCGGACCCCATCGCGTGGGGTGCGCTGCCGTATCTGGACGCCGTGGTGAAGGAAACCTTGCGCCTGTGGCCCCGCGCGACCGAGATCTACCGCCTGCTGGCCCAACCCATGCAACTCGGCGGCTACGAGCTGCCCGCCGGCACCAATCTGACCGCGTCGCCGGCGATCCTGCATTACGACCCGGACCTGTATCCCGATCCCGACCGTTTCCGCCCGGAACGGTTTCTGGAACGTCGGTTCGGTCCGCATGAATTCCTGCCGTTCGGCGGCGGGGAGCGGATGTGCCCCGGTTCGCATCTGTCGATGTTCGAGTTGAAGATCGTGCTGGCGACCTTGCTGACCCGCTGGCGCTATAGCCTGCTGGACGACGGCCCGCTCAAGCTGGGGCGCATCGCCGGCATGATGATGCCGTTGACGGGGATCCGCATGCGCCATGATGGGGCGCGCTGACGGCCCCCCAACGCGGACGCGTCAGGCGGAGGCGCGTTTTTCCGCCGATACCAGGATGTAGTCCGACAGATCGAAGGTCGTCCCCAGCGGCGAACGCATCCGCTGATAGGCCTTGCGCACCATGGGATGCAGCCGAGCCGCGGTTTGCGGATCGGCCAGCATGGCGCGGACATACTCGCAGAATCCCGGCACGACATCGGCATTGATCGACCGCAGATCGCAGCCGGTGAACCCGATCGAGCGGATGATCTCCTGATACCGGGTCGCGCCATAGACATTGGCGGTCGGCACCTGATGGCCCCACCGCTCGATGGACCCGCGCAGGCCGCCGGTGTTCACCTTGCCGTTGCGCTCCACCTGCACCAGATCGATCAGCGCCACCCGTCCGCCGGGCCGCAACACGCGAAACGCCTCCCGCAGGAAGTCTGCGCGTGTATCGAAATGAAACGCCGCTTCCAGGGACATGACCTTGTCGACGCTGCCATCGGCGAACGGCAGATCGTTGGCGGAACAGTTCAGGTATTCGATGCGGGGATCGGCATTGTGTTCCCGCGCATATGCCAGTTGCAGTTCCGTGACATTGATCGCGTGGATACGCGCCGGATTGCGGGTTTGCGCGATCCGCAGGTCCTGATCGCCAAAGCCGCAGCCGGCATCGACGACGACATCCCCCTCCGCGATGTCGGCGGCATCGGCCAGCAGGTCGACCATCGCCTCCGCCGCCGATCGATAGTCGGTCGAATCGCGCCAATAGCCGAGGTTCAGGTAGGTGCAGTCGGTGGAGGGACAGTTCTCGGTCCCCATAAATTCATAACAGAGATCGGCCCGATTGCGGCCCCGCGTGCGCAGCAGGCGGGTGACCAGGCCCAGCGCGTTGACGAGGTTGGTGTTGGTACCGGTGCTTTGGCTCATCGCGGGAATGACCTTGTCCGATGGGTGGAGTCATATTATCCGTCCTGGCGCCGCCCGAGAAGTGCCGTCGGTGGCGAACAAGCGATGGGGCCAAACCATGCCTGACGATGAAACCGTGCTGGGACTACCGCCTGGTCCGCCGCTGCGCCTGTTCCACACGGTGCGGTATCTGCGCGATCCCTACGCGATGCTGCGCGAATGCGCCCGCCGCTACGACAACCTCTTCACCGTCCGCACCGCTCGGCTTTGCGTCGTGACCGGGCGCCCCGACCTGATCCGCCAGATCATGACTGCCCCGATCGATCAATACGGCGTCGCGCAAGAGCCTGGGCCGGCACGGGTGCTGGGTGCGAACAGTTCCACGCAACGCGCGGGACGCGTATTGCGGCGTGATCGGCGTCTGCTGGTGCCGCCGTTCCATGGGGAGGCGCTGAACGCCATGGGGGGCGCGATCCGCCAGGCCGCATTGACCTGGTTCGGTTGGTTCAAGCCAGGCGAAAGTTTCGTCGTCCGCGAAGTCTCCGCCGATTTCGCCTTGGATGTCGTGCTGCACACGGTGTTCGGGGCGGAGACCGAGGACGAGCTTGGCGATTATCGCGATGCCGCGTTGGCGTTGCGGCGCTGCTTCGAATATTCGGCGATCCTGTTGCATATCGCTTTTCATTTCGACATCGACTGGCTGCCGCCGTATCGCCGTCTGATACCAACCCGCATAAAGACCGACTCATGGGGGATTCGCAAAGGCGTCGATCCGTGCATCAGTTCCTGCATTGGGAATCGGATTTGGGGAGTTGGGAATGGCGGCGGCGATCAAGGTAATTCGCGCGGAACATGTGCCACAGGAA
>CALQHT020000400.1 GCA_943330455.2 Nitrosovibrio sp. Nv4
ATGACTGTATTCCTGTGCGGTTCCATGTGATTCGACCCTGTCCCGATTCGCGGTGTTGCGATGGGTTCGAGTCGAATCCATAAATATGGAAAGTACAAGTTATTTAAACCGGACAGCCGTGGGTCAAGCCCGGCAATGACGGTGAGGCGTGTACTCGATTGCACAACTTTGGTTCGCCCCCCACGTCCCCGCCGCGGACCGCCCGCCGGACGCGGAGCGGTCATGAATCCCCCCAGTGTGATTCCCCCGCTGTAAATCCTCTGGGGTTTCACGCCATTATCCCCTCGGCTACGTTACCTTGACATGACACAAAGCCCAACCTCGGACCTCGCCCATATGCGTGCCGCCCTGGCGATGGCGCGCCGTGGCCTTGGCACGACCTGGCCCAATCCCTCGGTCGGCTGCGTGATCGTCAAGGATGGGCGCGTCGTCGGTCGAGCCGTTACCGCGCCCGGCGGCCGGCCCCATGCGGAACCTTTGGCGCTGGCCATGGCGGGCGAGCACGCACGTGGCGCCACCGCCTATGTCACCCTGGAGCCCTGCTGCCACTGGGGCCGCACGCCGCCCTGCACCAACGCCCTGATCGCGGCCGGCATCGCGCGCGTGGTGATCGCCTGCGTCGATCCAGACAAACGCGTCGACAGCCAGGGCATCGCACAGCTCCGACAGGCGGGTATCGCGGTCGAGGAAGGCCTGCTCGCGGATGAAGCCCGTGAAACGCTCGCCGGGTTCATCCAGCGCACCACCCTGGGGCGCCCTCTGGTCACCCTGAAACTGGCGACGACCCTGGATGGGCGAATCGCCACCCATGGCGGGGAAAGCCAATGGATCACCGGCTCGCCCGCCCGCCGGATCGGACACGCCTTGCGCGGACAGAATGACGCGGTGATGGTCGGCGTCGGCACCGTCTTGGCGGACAACCCGGAACTCACCTGCCGCATCCCCGGCTTCCGCCCCACACCCGTCGTCCGCATCGTCGCCGACAGCCACCTGCGCACCCCGCTGACCGCCAGCCTGGTCCGGACCGCCGCCCAGACACCCACCTGGTTCATGATCCGCGAAGGCACCGACCCCGACCGGAAACGCGCCGTCGTCGACTGCGGCGCGACCCTAATTCCCTTGGCCGGCGCCAGTTCCGGGGTCGATCTTACCCAGGGTATGCACGCTTTGGGGGAAGCCGGGATCACCCGCGTGCTGGTTGAAGGTGGCGGGCAGGTTGCCGCCGCGCTTTTAAGGGCCAATCTTGTAGATCGTATCGCCTGGTTTCACGCGCCCGCCGTCATGGGGGGCGACGGGTGGCCGGGGGTCCAGGCTTTCGGAGTCGAAAAACTCGCCCAAATGCCCCGTTTCACCCGTCACCGGGTTACCCTGCTCGGTGACGACATGCTTAGCGAATACACAAGGCAAGACTGATGTTCACCGGCATTATCACCGCGCTCGGCACCGTCCGCGCGATCAGCCCGATCGGCGAGGGCCGCGACATGCGCCTTGTGATCGAGGCCCCGTGGCCCGACACCGCCTCCATCGCTCTCGGCGCGTCCATCGCGTGTTCCGGCTGCTGTCTGACCGCGGTGGAACTCGGGCCGGACTGGTTCGCGGCGGACGCTTCGGCGGAAACCCTGGCGTGCACGACGATGGGCACCTGGCAGGTCGGCTCCCGCATCAACCTGGAGCGATCCCTGAAGGTCGGGGACGAGCTGGGCGGCCACATCGTATCCGGGCATGTCGACGGGGTCGGCCATGCCGTTTCCGCGACGCCGGAAAACGCCTCGACAAGGTGGCAATTCCGTGTGCCCGCGGACCTGTCGCGCTTCATCGCGGAAAAAGGTAGCGTGGCCATCAACGGCGTATCGTTGACGGTCAACGCGGTCCAAGGCGATACCTTCGGGGTGAACATCATCCCGCACACCGCATCGGTCACCGGTTTCGGCACTTTGGCGCCGGGCGATGCCGTGCATATAGAAATCGACATGCTGGCCCGTTACGTCGCCCGACTGGCGGAGGCCCATAAGGACGGCCGGAAGGAGGCCAGCTAATGGAAAACCTGTTGCAGGAAAACATGGTGACCGTGGAGTTGTCGAAATACATCTCCAGCGCCGAGGAACTGATCGAGGAAGCCCGCAACGGCCGGATGTTCATCCTGGTCGATGACGAGGACCGCGAAAACGAGGGTGATCTCGTCGTCCCCGCGCAATTCGCCACCCCGGACGCGATCAACTTCATGGCCCGCCACGCGCGCGGTCTCATCTGCCTCGCCATGACCCGTCAACGCGTCGAGAAGCTCGGCCTGCCGCTGATGAGCCAGCAGAACGGCACGCGTCATCAGACCGCGTTCACGGTCTCGATCGAAGCGCGAGAGGGTGTGACGACCGGCATCTCGGCGGCCGACCGCGCGAAGACGATCGCGGTGGCAATCAATCCCGACAGCGGCCGCGATGACATTACCACACCCGGGCATGTATTCCCGCTGATGGCGCGGGAGGGCGGCACGTTGGTCCGCGCCGGCCATACCGAGGCATCGGTCGATATCTCCCGCAAGGCCGGGCTCGCCCCCGCCGCGGTGATCTGTGAGATCATGAACGACGATGGCACCATGGCGCGCTTGCCGGACCTGGTGACATTCGCGCAACACCACAACCTGAAACTCGGCACCATCGCCGATTTGATCGCGCATCGGCGCCTGACGGAGCGGTTGGTCCGGCGGGTGGAAGAAGCCGACTACAAGCACCCCGCCGGCGGCGACTGGCGCGCGGTGGTGTATGCCAATACGGTCGAATACCAGGAGCATCTGGCCCTGGTGAAGGGCGATATCAGCGGGCCGGAGCCGGTGCTGGTGCGCATGCACGCGGTCGATCTGCTGGACGATATGACCGGCTCGCCACACTGGATCGCGATCCACAACGCCATGCACATGATCAGCAAGGAAGGCCGTGGCATCGTCGTGCTGATCCGGGAGCATCGCAAAACCGCGCTCGCGGAACGGGTGCGCCAGTTGGTATCCAGTCCCCGACCGCACCACATGTTGCGCGATTACGGCATCGGCGCCCAAATCCTGCTGGACCTGGGCGTCAAGGACATGGTCCTGCTCACCAACCGTCAGCGCACCGTCGTCGGGTTGGAGGGCTACGGGTTGAACATCATCGAACAGCGGCCGATCCCGAACATCGTCGGCGGGGGTTACGAAGTATGAGTACGCAGGACGCCGAACTGCCCTCGGCACCGAAGGTCCCGGGCCCGTCACCGCATCTTTTGATCGTCCGAGCGCCCTATTATCGGGGCGTGATCGATGGGTTGACCGTGGGTGCTCAACGCATCCTTGGGGAAGCCGGGGCGACCTATGAGGTGCTGGATGTCGCCGGTTCCTACGAACTGCCGCAGTTGATCCGCATCGCCTTGCGCGGCAACAAGCGCTTCGACGGGTTCGTGGCGCTGGGCTGCATCATCCGCGGCGAGACCGATCATTATGAGTTCATCTGCCGAGCGACGATGGAGGGGATGATGAGCGTGTCGTTGCAGTTTGGGCTGTGTGTCGGGACCGGGCTGCTGACCTGCGACAATTTGGCCCAGGCGGAGGCTCGATCCGGTCAGGACGGCCATAACAAAGGGGCTGAGGCGGCCGCCGCCGCTCTGTTGCAGATCAACGCCGCGCGTCATCTGGGCGCGGTTTGATGCGATTGGACGGGACCGTCCTCGGTTCGATGTTCCGATATCGCGCCGCATGACCCGTGGACCGAAAACCCGCACACGCACGGCGTCGCGTGTTGCGGCTGTGCAGGCGTTGTTTCAGAGCGAACAGGCCGGGGACAACCCGGAAACCGTGATCGATCAGTTCGT
The DNA here is from genome assembly GCA_943330455.2 of Nitrosovibrio sp. Nv4. Lineage (GTDB taxonomy): Bacteria > Pseudomonadota > Alphaproteobacteria > Acetobacterales > Acetobacteraceae > Rhodopila. Next base: position 3,835 of record CALQHT020000400.1, read on the forward strand.
CCGTCATCGCCTGGGCGATATTCCGGGCGGAGATGGATTTGAGGACGGACGCATCCCCGACGCCGAAGTGCCGCTGTTCGCGCGGATCGTGCGTGGGGTGGTCCGTCAGCAGGACACGATCGACGCCATGTTGGTCGAGGCGCTTCCCGCGGATTGGCCGCTGGCTCGGATCGATCCGGTGCTGCGGGCGGTTTTGCGCGCCGGTGGGGCGGAACTGGCCATGACGGACGGCCCTCCGGCGCGGGTCGTCATCAACGAATACCTGGATGTCGCGCGTGGGTTTTTCACCGGCCCCGAACCGGGCATTGCCAACGCCGTCTTGGACAGGCTTGCTCGGTTGCTGCGGCCGGGCGACTTCCCAGGGGACCATCAGGGGCAAGACTGATCCGGAGAGACTGATCGATGCCATTCGACGAAACCGGCCGTCGCCCAGGTCGCAGGCCGTCCCGCAATGTTCTGGGTGGGCCGTTGGATATTTGTTCGGCGGACCCGCTGACCGGCTTTCTGCGCAACGGTTGTTGCGACACCACGCCGCAGGACCTGGGCAGCCATACGGTCTGCGCCGTGATGACCGAGGAATTCCTGGAGTTCAGCAAGAAATCCGGCAACGACCTGTCGACGCCTCGGCCCGAGTTTGGGTTTGCCGGGCTGAAACCCGGCGACCGCTGGTGCTTGTGCGCGCCGCGGTGGCAGGAGGCCTTGGAGGCCAATGCCGCGCCTCGGGTGGTGTTGCGCGCGACCGAGGAAGGGGCGTTGCGCCACTGCGCGTTGGTCGATTTGACACGGTTTTCGATCGATCTGGCCTGAGTGTGGGCTGAGAAGCATAGGGCGCCGGATTCGGAGTAAAATCTCCCCCTCCCCTTGCGGGAGGG
>CALQHT020000401.1 GCA_943330455.2 Nitrosovibrio sp. Nv4
AAGGGACAGTCCGGAGGCTAAACCCGCCGGATGTTCCAGAAATACGGCCCCGTTGCCTCGATCATTCCGGTCAAGTTCCTCCGCGTCGCCGTCCTGATCTGAAACGTTCCCAACGGCACGCTCGGCACCTGATCAAACGCCCGCGCCTGCACCTTGTCGGCCAAAGCATTCTGTTCGGCCTCGGTCGCGGCGAACAGCCATTCGCGGGTCAGTTCCTCTATCGTATCGTCCTTGTACCAACCGAACCAGCCGGTCGGGCCAAGACCGCGGATTTGAGAGTGCTCGACGGGGGTGAAGCGGATGGTGGACGGGCCCCAGGTGTGCAGCACCGACCAGCCGCCTTTTTCCACCGGTTCGCGGGACACGCGCCGCTGCACCACGGTGCCCCAGTCGGTTGCGACCATTTCGACGTTGATGCCAATCTGCTTCATAATGTCATAGGTCACGTCGCCCAAAGGTCCGATCGTGACGAGATCGATCGGATTCAGCAAAATGGCCTTTTCCCCCTTGTAGCCGGAGGCTTTCAGGATCGCGCGGGCCTTTTCGATGTTGCCTTGCATGGCGTTCTGGCCAAGCTCCCGGCCAAATTTGGTGCCGCAAGGAAACATCGACTTGCAGGCGAAATAGGCGGACGTATCGCCCGCGGTCACGGCGGCCATGTAGTCGTTCTGGTTCACCGCCATCATCACCGCGCGCCGGACATCGACGTTGTTGAACGGCGGATGCATGTGATTGAAACGCATCACCGCATTGAACCCGGTGGGATTGGCCAGGCCGAAGCTGATCTCCGGATTGCGACGCAGCAAAGGCACCAGATCGGGCTGCACATGCTCATACCAGTCGATCTCCCCCGATTGCAGCGCCGCGGCGGCGGTGGCGGAGTCCGGAATCGTATGCCACTCGATACGGTCGAAATGAGCGACCTTGCCGCCTGACATCCAATCCGCCGGCTCCTGCCGCGGCACATAGTCGGGGTTGCGAGCGTAGGCGGCGCTGGCGCCAACGACGAACTCATCGCGCAGGAAGCGATAGGGGCCGGAACCGGTCGTGTCCGCGATCTGCTTGAACGGGTCGGTCCTGGCGACATGCTCCGGCATGATGAACGCCACCGAGGCACCGCCCCGGGCGATCGCGTTGATGAAGATGGGGATCGGGCGCTTCAGGATGATCTTGACCGTCTTGTCGTCCTGCACGCCCCATTCGTCGACATATTGGCCGATCGTTTGGCCGATGGTTTCCCGCGCCGCCCAGCGTTTCAGGCTAGGAGCGGCGTCCTGGGCGCGCACCGGCTCGCCATTGTGGAATTTCAGACCGTCCTGCAGCTTGATCAGGTAGGTGCGACCGTCATCGGAGACGGTATAGCCCTCGGCCATCTGCGGCTTGGCTTCGAACTTGCCGTTGATACCGAACAGAAGGTCGTAGATCGCCCAACCGTGATTCACGGTCGACTGGGAGGTCGTGAAAATCGGATCGAGCAAGGTCAGGCTGGCCTGAGGCACGAAGCGCAAGGTGCGCGGACGGACGGGTTGGCCGATCGCAAATCCGGTCGGAATCGTGGAGGCGGCGGCAAGGGCCAACAGGTCGCGGCGGCGCATTTGTCTTCTCCCAGGCTTGGCGATCTGAGCGTCGCCGTATCCTGGGATCAGGCTGCCGTTAATGGCGGAACGATGCAACCTTGGTGGATTCTACGCCTCCACCCGCACATAGGCGAAATCGCCGGGCTTGTTGTCGATACCGATGCGTGGCGGCGCGATCCAGCCTGCATAGACGCCGGGTTGCGCGGACGGGGCCATCAGGCTGGCGATAAACAGATTGTCGTCGGCCGAGGGCAGCATCCGGTGATAGCGGGCGGCCCATTCGGCCTCGGTCAGCAAATGGCCGTCGGTGTCGGCGTGAACGGCGGCGAATTCGCCGATGCGGCGGTTGAACGCGACATGCGGCAGGGTCAAGCGGAAGGCGATGCCGGCGCGTTCCAGCACGCGGTTCCAGCGGGCGATGCCGGCTTCGGTGTCCTCCACATAGTCGTCCCGCAGGCGCATGTTCAGGGCGGACAGAGCGGGCACGTCTTCCTTCACGATCGCCCCGTCGCGCAGGCGCAGCACGGGGTAGGTCGAGGACAGCAACTGATGGTCGTCGGTCAGTTTGTCCTCCCTGTAACGACCCTTGATGCCGGCGTTGAAGGCGTTCGCGGCGTTGGTGCTGATTTCGTTGCCGAACAGGTCAAGGGTCAGCGAGAAATGCAGATTGGCTTTCTTCTGGATGGTCGGCAGGTCGATGACGCCGAGCGCTCGGATGCGTTCGATGTCGTAGGGGTCTTCGATGTTGGCGGCCTTCATTGCCTCACACGTGCGTTGGATGACGCGTTGGACGCCGGTTTCGCCGACGAACATATGATGGGCTTCCTCGGTCAGCATGAAGCGGCAGGTGCGTGACAGCGGGTCGAAGCCGGATTGCGCCAGGGCGGCGAGCTGCATCTTGCCGTCTCGGTCAGTAAAGAAAGTAAACATGAAGAACGACAGCCAGTCGGGCGTGCGTTCGTTGAAGGCGCCGAGCATGCGGGGGGTGTCCTGGTCGCCCGAGCGGCGGCGGAGGAGGTCTTCGGCTTCTTCTCGCCCGTCTCGGCCGAAGTATTTCTGCAGCAGATAGACCATGGCCCAGAGATGGCGGCCTTCTTCGACATTCACCTGGAACAGGTTGCGCATGTCGTATTGGGAGGGCGCGGTGGCGCCGAGATGACGTTGCTGCTCGACCGAGGCCGGTTCGGTGTCGCCCTGGATGACCAGCAGGCGGCGGAGCATGGCGCGGTATTCGCCGGGGACGTCCTGCCAGGCCGGTTCACCCTTATGGGCGCCGAACGGGATGGTGCGGCCTTCGACCTGCGGGGCGAGCAGGACGCCCCAGCGGTATTCCGGCATGCGGACGAAGTCGAATTTGGCCCAGCCCTCACTGCCGACGCCGACGGCGGTGCGGAGATAGACGAGGTTGTCCTGGAAGCCCTCAGGCCCCATCTGCTTCCACCAGTCGATGTAGCCGGGGTGCCAGGTTTCAAGGGCCTTGCGCACGCGCAGATCGTCCGCGAGCCCGACATTGTTGGGGATGAGACCATCATAGTCGATCGCGGCGGAGTCTGGCATGGCGGTGGCCTTTTGGGTTGGTGGGCGGGAGTATAGCGGATTGGGGTCGGGGGACGAAGGGTTCCGGTGGCGAGGTAGAGGGGCGGATTTCGAGGGAGTGTGGCCGGCGGGTAGCTTGTCGCGGCGAAAGGCAGCCATTGCCAGTTCAAACACCCATCGCGACAAGGGCGGGCGACGGTGCCACACCCGAAACGCGATATCCCACTCGGGACTCTGCGGAGTATCGAGAAGCAGGCCGGATTGACACTAAGAGGCTCACCATGACCGCGTATGTCGCACTCCTTCGGAAGCAACCTAACAGCGACTTTGGCGTGGATTTTCCGGACTTCCCGGGCTGCGTCACCGCGGGCGAGACACTGGAGGACGCCCGACGGATGGCCGCCGAGGCGATACAGCTCCATATCGAGGGAATGATCGAGGACGGCGAAGCGATCCCCGCGCCGTCCCGGCTGGATGACATCATGGCTGACCCCCACCACCGCGATGGCGTGGCGGTTTTGATCGATGCCTCGGTTCGGCGCCCGGCCGTACGGATCAATGTGTCGCTGCCGGCTGATTTGGTGGAGGCGATCGACCGTGCGACCGATAATCGGTCTCGTTTCCTGGCGGACGCGGCCCGGGAGAAGCTTCAGCACGCGTAGTGGCCGGACCTTTGGACTGACGCATGAATGTGTCAGTGCTGGGCGCTGGCGGACCGGCGGTCCCGGTCGGCGAATCCCGTGACGCGCGTTTGCGCAATTCAAGCGACTTGGAGCGCCCGCTTACGCCGACTGTGTCGGCCACCGCTGGCTTGTGGTGAACCGAGAGATTGCTTGCGGCGACCCCGGGATGATAGGTTTCGCTCATGCTGATCACGCCGGAACAAATTCGCGCTGCCCGTGCCTTGCTGCGGCTCGACCAGACTTCGCTGGCCCAGCACGCGGGGATCTCTGTTGTGACCCTGCGGCGGTTGGAGGAGCAACACGGCCTTTCCAAAGTGGCACCCGCGACCGTGGAGCAGGTGCGTCTTGCGCTTGAAAGGGCCGGGGCCGAATTCATCGATCGCGGAGTCCGGTTCGGCGGTCCCACGCCGGATGAAATCCGCGCGATCAAGCAGGACATCGATCGGATCGTGGCACACAGTTCGGCGATGATGGCGAGGTGCCCGCCTCTGACCGACGACCAGTTATACGACGAGAACGGGCTTTGACGGCGATCGTGATTGATACGTCGGCGGTCGTCGCAATCCTCCGGGACGAACCCGAGAGGGATCGTTTCGTGGATGCGATATTGGCTGCCAGCCCGCGGTTGATGTCCGCGGTCAGTTTGCAGGGCGCCTGGCTGGTAATAGCTGGACGTTATGGCGACGCAGCGGCCTGCGGAGCGCACGCGACTGGGTCAGGCACGCCGGCAGCCCTGGCACTCTCTGGATCAAACAACAGGGCTCTTATAGCGTTTTCTGTTGGTATGGCCCCAGACCGATGGCTCCGAGGATCATGGCGGCCGAACTCGCGGTCTGACCCATCGCTTCCAAGGTCCGGCGCCATCCGAGATAGTTCGGGAGGTTTTTCGTGGCGACCCCATGGAAGCG
>CALQHT020000402.1 GCA_943330455.2 Nitrosovibrio sp. Nv4
CATTCATCGATAGACGGCGGCATCAGGAAGCCGGTTAGGCGATCGGTGGGGCGGAAGTTGCTCATTGGCGGCATCCGGGGAGGGAGCGAATCGACGTTACGATTCTAACATGAGCCTCCGGTGGGCGTAAGTCCGACAGGCTGCTAGAAACCAGCTTTCAAACCATGCGGGAAAACGTCGCAATGGACCACTCGACCAGACTGCGTGAACTGTTCGTCTCCGGCGATCTGGCGGGTGCCCGCGCGCTCGCGGAGCAAGTGCTGGCGGAGCAGCCGAACCATTCGATGGCGGCTCATGTGGCCGGTCTGGTCGCTTATCAGGAAAGTCGCTACGCCGACGCCGACCATTATTTGTGCATCACGACCGCCGCCAATCCCGGCGATCCCGAACCGCACGCCAACCATTCCGCGATCCTGCGCAAGCTGGGACGCCTGGCGGATGCCGAAATTGCCGCGCGCAGGGCCCTGGTCCTGAACCCCGCTCGCAGCGAAACGCAGAACAACCTGGGCAACATCCTGCGCGATGCCGGTCGGTTCGAGGAAAGCGGAGTCTGCTTCCAGGAAGCCATCCGGCTCGCGCCGACTTTCGCGGATGCATGGGCCAATCTGTCCTGGGTGCAGTCTTTGTGCGGACGCCCGCTCGATGCCGAACGCAGTGCGGGCCAAGCGATCCGCTACGATCCGACCAACCCGAACGGGCACAACAATCTCGGTTTGGCCCTGATGCGCCAGAGCCGGTTGCGGGAGGCCGAGGCGGCGTTGCGCCAGGCGCTGACCCTGAAGCCGGATTTCGCGCTGGCCCACAGCAACGTCCTGTTCTGCTTGAACTATCGCGACGACATGACTCCCGAGGCCATCTTCGCGGAATACCAGCGCTGGGACGAAGTGCATGCGCGCGCGTTGGCGCCGGCCAAGGCGACGTTCGATCTGGATCGGACCGCGGGCCGGCGCCTGCGGGTGGGCTACGTGTCGCCTGATTTCCGCACCCATGCGGTGGCATTGTTCACCGAACCATTGCTGGCCCAGCACGACCGCTCGCAGGTGGAAATCTTCTGCTATGCGGAACTGGCGCAGGGCGACGCGACGACGGAACGGTTCCATGCCATCGCCGATCACTGGCGCCCGACCATCGGCCTCGACGATGCGGCGGTCGCGGAGATGATCCGGCGGGATCGGATCGACGTCCTGATCGACCTCGCCGGCCACACCGCGGGCAACCGGCTGCTGGCCTTCGCTCGCAGGCCCGCCCCCGTTCAGATCGAATTCATGCTCGGCCACGGCTACACGTCCGGCCTGTCCGCGATGGACGCATTCCTGTCCGATGCCGCCCTGACTCCCCCGGGGTCGGACCCGCTGTTCAGCGAGCGCATCCTCCGCCTGCCGCGGATCCCGCTGGCCTATCTGCCGCCCGCTGGCATGCCGGAGGTGGCGCCGTTGCCCGCGCGTGCCACTGGCCGCATCACCTTCGGCTATTTCGGCCGCACCGTCCGCCTGAACGACGCGGTGATCGAGGCATGGAGCCGCATCCTGCACGCGGTCCCGACGTCTCGATTGGTGCTGAACAACTCCCCATTCGCCGAACCCGCCGGCCGAGACAAGATGGCCGCGCGGTTCGCGACATATGGCATCGCGCGCGACCGGCTGGAGATGACCTGCACATCCCCCCAACCGCGCACCTGGGCGGCCTACGGGGAAATCGACATCGCGCTCGACCCATTCCCCCACAACGCCGGCACCACGACGATCGAGGCCCTGTGGCAGGGCGTGCCGGTCGTCTCCCTGGCGGGTCGGCCGACGGTCGGGCGTTTCGGTGCCGCGATCCTTCACGCCGTCGGGCTGGACGACTGGGTCACCGACTCTATCGGCGCCTATGTCGCCCGCGCCGTCGCGGCAGCCAATGATATCGACGCGTTGGAACAGGTCCGCACCAATCTGCGACCGAATTTCGCCGCTTCCCCCATGCATGACGCACCCGGCCTGGCCCGCACCATGGAAGCCACCTACCGGGCGCTCTGGGATGCCTGGCGAGGCGCCGACGTCGCATTGTTGCACAAGCAGTATTCGACGGGCGATCGCGACGGCGCCGCCGCAACGGCAACCGCCATGCTGGAGCGCGACCCGTCGCACCCGGATGCGCTGCATGTGCTGGCGGTCATCGCCTATCAGTCCGGCAATGCCAGCCATGCCATCGAACTGCTGGAACGCGCTCCGGAACGCGCCGACCTGCTGACCGATCGCGGCGTGATCCTGCGAGCCGCCGGCCGTCACCAGGAAGCTGAACGCTGCTACCGTCGCGCTCTCATCCTAACCCCCGGCTTCATCCCCGCGCTCGGCAATCTCGGCAATGTCCTGCTGGATCTTTCCCGTTCGGCCGAGGCAGAGGACGCCTTCTCCCAGGCCCTGGTCCGCGCGCCCGATCAGGCCTGGCTGCTGCGCGGCAAGGCGTTGGCGCTGCTGACCCGGCAGGAGATGGAGGCGGCGGAACCGCTGCTGCGCCACGCCTTGTCAGTGGCGCCAGACGATGCGGAAGTGCACGAAACCCTCGGTGCTCTGTTGGGCCAGACCGGACGGGTGATCGAGGCCGAGGCGCATCATCGCGCCGGCCTGCCCGGACTGCGCGACAAGCAGCGCGGCTATGGCAATCTGGCGGTCGCGTTGCAGGCTCAGGGGCGCCACCTGGAAGCCGAGGCGACCTATCGCCAGGCCATCGCATTCCGGCCAAACTATGCCAGCGGCCACGGCAACCTGCTGTTCGCTTTTAACTACCGAGAAGACCTGTCCGCCGAGACGATCTTCGCGGAATACCAGCGTTGGGACGCCCAACATGCTCGTCCGTTGATGCCGCCGATGCCGCGTTTCGACCTGGACCTGACACCGGGTCGACGGTTGCGGGTCGGCTATGTTTCTCCCGATTTTCGCCGCCACGCCTCTGCCCTGTTCGCGGAACCGTTGCTGGCAGCGCACGACCGATCACGGATCGAGCTGTTCTGTTACGCCGAACTGACGGTGGAGGATGAGGCGACGCGCCGGTTCCAGGCTCTGGCGGATCACTGGCGTCCAACGACCGGGATGCGTGACGATGCGCTGGCGGAGATGATCCGGCGGGACCGGATCGACGTGCTGGTCGATCTCGCCGGCCATACCGGCAGCAATCGGTTGCTGACCTTCGCGCGCCGTCCGGCACCGGTGCAGGTGGAGTATATTCTCGGCCACGGGACCACGACGGGGATGGCGGCGATGGACGCGTTCCTTGCCGACGATGCCCTGGCGCCGCCCGAAGCCGATCTGCTGTTCAGCGAGCGGCTGATCCGGCTGCCTCGGATCCCGTTGGTCTATCAGCCGCCGGCCACGATGCCGGATGTGTCCGAGCTGCCGGCGTCCCGGTCCGGGCAGGTCACGTTCGGTTATTTCGGGCGGGTGGAGCGTATCAACCAGCGCGTCATTGCGATATGGTCACGGATACTGGCCGCGGTGCCGGGATCGCGTCTGGTGCTGAACAGCCTGCCGTTCATGGAGGCTGCGTTCCGCGATCTGTTCATCGGGAAGTTCGCGGCTCACGGGATCGCGGCGGAGCGATTGTCGCTGATCTGCACCGCGCCACAGAGCGTGACCTGGGCAGCGTATGGAGAAATCGACATCGCGCTGGATCCATTCCCTCACAATGCCGGCACGACAACGATCGAGGCCCTGTGGCAAGGCGTGCCGGTGGTAAGCCGAGCGGATCGGCCGAGTGTGGGGCGGTTTGGGGCGAGTATTTTGGGAGCGGTGGGGCTGGGCGACTGGGTGACCGAGGATGACGACGCCTATGTCGCTCGGGCGCTGGAGGCCGCATCGGACCTGGGCGCATTGGCGGATATGCGGCGGGAATTGCGGGCGCGGGTCGAGGCGTCTCCCCTGCGAGACGCCGACGGGTTGGCGCGCTGCGTGGAGGATGCCTATTGCGCCCTGTGGGACGATTGGCGGGTGCGGGCGCAACTGCCGATCGCGGCGGAGTAGGGCGGTGCTGATCGTCTCGCCCACGGCGCGGATTTCCCCGCTGGCCGATATCGAGGAGTCGGTGCGCGGGTCTCGCATCGTCATCGAGGACGATGTGGTGATCGACTCCTTCGTGAAGTTCAAGCCGGCGGGCGGTTGTGGCGACGTGGTGATCGGGCGTGGCACGGTGATCAACTCGGGCTGCGTGTTTTACACGGGTCATGGCATCCGTATTGGCGCGCATGTGTTGATCGCGGCGAATTGCACCTTCGCGCCGACCAACCATGAATTTGGCGATCCGGGCCGATTTATCCACTCGCAAGGGTTCCAGCCCAGCCGGGGAGGGATCGTGGTTGGCGACGATGTATGGATAGGTGCCAATACGGTGCTGGTGGATGGTGCCAATGTTGGCTCCGGCAGTGTGATTGGCGCGGCGTCCCTGGTGCGGGGGGCGTTGCCGGCATACTGCGTCGCGATGGGGGTCCCGGCGCGGGTGCGGGGGAGCAGGGGGGCATCGACTGATTGTACCAACGAGCCGAACCATTGACCGATGCGCCGCCGCCCCCGTTTACCGATAGGGGTAGGGAAGGCTACCAACCTCCCCTCCCTCCGAACCGTGCTGGCGGTTCTCCCGCACACGGCTCTCCAGTGGCTGGTTATCCTCATCGGGGGTGTCTCGCGGTGTCCAGAGCCATGGTCAGGGAGAAGAGGTCCTGG
>CALQHT020000403.1 GCA_943330455.2 Nitrosovibrio sp. Nv4
AGCACCTGTAATGCCTGCTGCCGCTGAGATTCGGTAAGACCAGCGATCCCGTCAAGCCACGCTTCGAATGCAGTCGCTTCCATGCTGCCCCCCCGCCGGTGGCATCCTAGCCGATTTCAACAAATACCGCTATAAGAGCCTAAAGTAAAGTCTTAAGAAACCCAATAAATCGCGCTATGTCAGAGATTAACGACCCTATCCCGATCCTGGATGTGAGCTTCGGCGAAAAGCCCCAACAGCCAGTTTCGGCCCAAATTAACCATTCGGCGTTTTTGTTAACCCTCGCCCAAACTCCAGGCAAAACAGCGCCATTCGGAGGATTCCGGCCCCGAAAACCCGCATCTTACCGCCAAAATCCACTTTTTGCTTGCCACCGAGACCGCGCCGACCTAGAACAAAAAGCAAACATTCGAACGCACCCAATGCCCCAGGATCATGACAACATCGCCATTACGCCCCGCTTCGAACACCGGAATCGCACATCCACGGTCGAAAGCGGCCCGATGAAACCGGAGGAAAGTCCGATCCTGGGGAGGAGAGTGCCTCATTTGGCCAAAATTTGTGCATCGCCGGTCGGGTGACCGACCCACCGACACGGAACGGGCGGAGCCACGACCGCTTGATAGGCCGCCTCCACCGTGGGCGAGGCGCGGTTTCGCGGAGATTTTCTGGTCGTAGCCAAGGTCGTTGTCGGTGCGGGACCGGACGTGGTAGCGGCGGCGACCCCGTGGCGTCCCCCTGATGGGACGCCCCGGGACCCCATCGGCGTGAGGATCCAATTGCCCCAGCCTTCCGCTCGGACCAGCCGCCGTGAATGCCAACCACCATGAATGAAACCCGCCACCTGCTCGCCCGCACCGCCGTGGGGGCCGCCTGGGTGGTGGCCTGGCGCTTCGGCCTGCGCTTTCTGGGACTGGTCAGCACCCTGATCCTGGTCCGCCTGCTGGCGCCCGAGGATTTCGGCCTGATCGCGCTGGCCGCCGGGTTCATGCAGTCGATCGACGGGCTGATGATGATCAGCACCGAGGAAGCCGTCATCCGCGAGAAATCGCCCGATCGCGCCGTCTACGACACCGCCTTCACCCTGAACGTGCTGCGCGGCCTGGCGGTGGCGATCCTGGTCGCCGGGCTCGCCGTGCCCGCCGCGGGCTTCTTCGGCGATCCGCGCCTGATCCCGCTGCTGCTGGTCATGGCGTGGATGCCGCTCCTGGAGGGGCTGACCAATATCGGCGTGGTGGATTTCCGCCGCGACATGACCTTCCACAAGGAATTCTGGCTGATGGTGCTGCCCAAATTGTGCGGCATCGTCGTCACGATCGGCGCGGCCTTGGTGCTGCGCAGCTACCTGGCAATGCTGTACGGCCTGATCGCCGGACGCACAATGCGCACGATCATGAGCTACACGATGCACCCCTACCGACCTCGGCTGTCGCTAAAAGCGTGGGAGGTGCTGTCCGGTTATTCCATCTGGAGCTGGCTGCTGAGCATGGCCATCCTGCTCCGCGATCGCGCCGATACGCTGCTGTTGGGCCGGATGACCAACCCGACCGCGGTGGGTGTCTACGCGGTGGGCGCGGAGATCGCCGCCCTGCCAACCACGGAACTGATAGAGCCGCTGGGGCGGGCCACCTTCGCCGGCTTCGCGGTGGCGCGAAACAGCGGCATGGCAATGACGGATACCCTGGCGCGCCTGATGGGCAACGCGGCCTTGCTGACCCTGCCTGCTGGCCTGGGCCTGTCGCTGGTCGCGGGACCGTTGGTGCGCCTCGCGTTCGGTCCGGGCTGGGACATGGCGGTGCCGGTGCTGCAAGTGCTAGCGGTGGCGGGAACGATGACCGTGTTCGGACAATTGTGCCTGCATCTGCTGACGGTGCATGGGCTGCTCGCCGGCCTCGTCGGAATCGTGCTGGGCGGCATGGTCCTGCGAGTTGCGCTGCTGCTGGCGGTGATCCCCGACTTCGGCGTCGCCGGCGCCGCCTGGGCCGCCGCGGCTGCGATCTGCGTCGAGCAGAGCCTGACCATGGCGATGGCCTTCCGTCGGTTCGGCATCTCGATGGCACGGTTTTCCAGCCAGCTATGGCGTCCCGTGCTGGGATCGGCCGCCATGGTCGCGGTTCTTTGGGTCACCGACCTGGGGTGGATGCCGGCTCAAAACGAGGCGTTGGTGCTGCCCCTGGTCCTGGCCGTCTCCATCGGCGCGAGCGTCTATTGCGGCACGGTGTTGCTGGCCTGGCTGGCCGCGGGCCGACCGGACGGGGCCGAGGCGGATGTCCTGGCCGTGCTGCGCCATCTGGTGCGGCGCTGAACGGGCCGATCGGACCCGTCCAACCCGAGCGCCCGCACAAGCAGGTCGCCCCCCCTTCCCCAAACCTACCAGACCGGCGGCAGATCCAGCCGCATCACCAGCCCTTCCAGACCCGGCGCCGCCGCGGGATAGGCCTTGGTCACCTTGGCATCATGGCCCGGCACGATCAGATCGCGCGAACCGGCCAGGCGGTTGATCCGCCGGTAACCCTCCAGCATCACGAACAGATCGTAGAAAATGGCGAAGGGCCGGCCTTCGTCGACTTCCTCGAACACATGCACCGCGTCGGAGGCCAGGATCACCCAGCCGCGCGCCGTGTGCACGCGCACGATCGCCTGCCCCCGCGCATGGCCGCCGATCAAAATGAACTCCAGCCCCGGCGCCAGGGTCACGTCGCCGTCGTGGAAGGTCATGCGACCGGCATAGACCAGGTCGATCAGTTCCTTGATGTCCTCCGGATGATAGGCGGCGCGGAAATTGGCGTGCGACATGTCGCGCCCGGTGACATGGATCATCTCCACGTCCTGGATGTGGAATTGCGCGTTCGGATAGTCTTCCAACGTGCCGACATGGTCGAAATGCGCGTGCGTCAGGATGACATTCGTGGCCGCGGCCGCGTCGATGCCGACCTTTGCCAGACCCTCGGACGGGCGGCACAGGAAATCGTAGTTGCGGCCCATGCGCGCGGATTTGGCCGGCGTCATGCCGGAATCGATGATCCAGGTCTGCCCGCCGCCTCGGATGGCGTAGGTGAAGAAGTCCAGGCCCGGGATCATCTTGTTCGGATCGCCGCCCATGAACATGTGGCTTTCCGCCCGCAGGCCCTGCTTGGCGTATCGGATGGCGAAGATTTCGTAGTTCGATAGTTTCGACATGGCGGATCCTCCCTGCATGCGGATCGGCCTTTAGCATGGCGATCCACCATCGGGAAAATCGGCGGGGAAACGACCTCGGGCGCTACACCGGTTCCAGCACATCCCCCAGCTTGTCGACGAGATAATCCACATCGCTGAGTTCGGAGGACTCGAACTGCGTCAGCACGCGCGCGATCACCCGCGCGCGGAACCGTTCCAGATCGCGGGCCTGGCCGTCGAAACCGGTCTCATCGATCACGCATACAGCTGTGCGCATCATCGGATACAACTCATCCGGCAGCCCGGCCTTGCGATAGAGCGAGCGCATACCGCTCTCTCCCGGGTCATGGATCAGCAGGCGCGCGTTCTGCACCGAAATGCCGGCCATTTCGGCCATCGCGGCCTCGAAAAACGCGATATCGCCGGTGCACAGGCCGCGCAGCAGCAAAGACGGGGTCAGCCTCCGGCTGTGATGCATCTGCGCCACCATGCGCGCCAAATCGGGCTCGTCCGATCCGGCGCTCAGGCGGATGATCGCTTCCTCCCGCCCGCGCATCACCAGATCGGCCGCGGTCGAGGGCGCCAGGGCGTGATGCTGCACCAGGCGATCCTGCAACCGGCGCGACACCAGCACCGCCAGGCGTTCGGCGACCGTCATCGGCAGCGTGGATCGTGCCACCATGCTTTCCTTGACCAGATCGCTGTTGGCGAACCGATCGACAGCGCGCTCCAGGCTCGCCTCCGTGACCAAAGCTGTCGGGTTGGCCATCAGGACGGCAACCGCGGTTTCATGTCCAAGCACGATCACCGCGTCCGATACCTGCTCGGACAAGACCGGCCGAGCGGCGATGAGTTCCTGCTTGCGGGCGGAACCGCCGCGGACGAGTTCGATCAGGTCCTCATCGGTCAGCACCAGCGAGTCGCTCAGGATCGGCAGCGCCACCTGTTCGATGTCGTTCGCCATCCGCAGCGCGACGTCACGCGGCAGGTCCTTCGCATGGCGCAGGCTTTGCGACAGAGACGCGCGCACCGCGGCCTCTACATCGCGCGCCAGCAGACGGACGATATCCTGCGCAATGGCAAGCTCGCCGACCGCGAGCGCCGATCCGCTCAGCTCCAACCCCAATTTCGCCGCCAGCTCCGCCCGCGCCTCCGGAGAGGGATCGGAGAGCAGACGGGCGACATCCGCCGTCGAGAGAATTCCAGGCATTTTGCACCGCGCTTGGCCGTTCTGAGAGGCCATCATGGGGCACACACCTGAATGGGAAGTTAACGGACGGCCGGTTTGGGTAAATATTCTGCCCCGCGATATGTCGATCGCCCGAGCCGTCGTCCCCCTCATCGATAGGGGTAGGGAAGGCTACCAACCTCCCCTCCCTCCGAACCGTGCTGGCGGTTCTCCCGCACACGGCTCTCCAGTGGCTGGTTATCCTCATCGGGGGTGTCTCGCGGTGTCCAGAGCCATGGTCAGGGAGAAGAGGTCCTGGGCC
>CALQHT020000404.1 GCA_943330455.2 Nitrosovibrio sp. Nv4
CATGGCCTGACGCACCACGTGCGCTCGATCCCGCTCCCGCTCGCTCATCAGCAATAGCCCCTCCGACATGCGCCCCTCCCTCAATGGCGCATCCGGTAGGGGACATTCTAACTTTGCGCTAAGGGGACATTCTGGCTTTGCGGTAACACCTCGCCGCCCCCCCTTGCCGAGACTGGTGCGCTGCAACATCCTGACCGGATGCTCGATCTGATCCCAAACGTGTCCCACTGGGGCGCCTTCACCGCCGAAGTGCAAGACGGCCGCATCCAAGCCGTGCGCCCGTTCGCGAATGACCCCGATCCCTCGCCCATCATCCACGGAACAGCCGAGGCGGTGCATGGTCGCATGCGCATCGACCGACCCTACATTCGCAAGGGATGGCTCAACGGCGATCGCGCCGGTGGTACCTTGCGCGCCACCGAACCCTTCGTGCCGGTCGATTGGGACACGGCAACCCGTCTCGTGGCCGAGGAAATCGCTCGGGTGCGCGACCCGCATGGCCCCGCCAGCATCTATGGCGGGTCGTATGGCTGGTCCTCCGCGGGCCGGTTCCATCATGCCAAAACACAGGTGCAACGCTTTCTGGCGGCATCCGGCGGGTTCACCAGCAGCATCGGCAGCTACTCCTATTCCTGCGCCCAGGCCTTGCTGCCGCGCATCGTCGGCGACACCGATTGCCTGATCAGCCCGATCGTCGACTGGCGCGCTATCGCCCGTCATGCTCGCCTGATGCTCTGCTTTGGCGGCATTCCGCTCCGCAACGGCCAGATCATCAACGGCGGCGGCGGGGAGCACGGCATGGGGCCGCTGCTGCGCCAGGCCGCCGCGTCGGGCGTGCGGATCGTGAACATCTCGCCGATCCGCGAAGACATGCCGGACGATGTGCCGTCCGAGTGGGTGCCCATCATCCCCGGCACCGACACCGCCATGATGCTGGCCATGGCGCACGTCTTGGTCACGGAAAACCTGATCGACCGAGACTTCCTCGACCGCTGCACCATCGGCTACGACCGCCTGCGCGCCTATGTCCTGGGCGAGGCCGACGGCGTGCCGAAAACCCCCGCCTGGGCGGCGGCGGAAACCGGTGTGCCGGCCGAAACCATCCTGCGTTTGGCGCGGGAGGCCGGCGGCAAACCCACCTTCATGGCCGCCTGCTGGTCGTTGCAGCGCGCCGAACGCGGCGAACAACCCTACTGGATGACCATCGCCATCGCCGCCCTACTGGGCTCCATCGGCAAGCCCGGGCTCGGCTTTGGCTTCGGCCATGGCAGCAGCGGCGGCATGGGCACGCCTCGCACCCGAGTGCCCTCGGTCGGACTGCCGGCCCTGCCGAACCGCGCCAACAACTTCATCCCGGTGTCGCGGGTGACCGACCTGTTGGAAAAGCCGAACCAGGAATACGACTACAATGGCAGGCGCCTCACTTACGCGGATATCCGCCTGATCCATTGGGCGGGGGGCAATCCGTTCCATCATCACCAGGACCTGAACCGATTCCGGCGCGCCTGGTCTCGTGTTGAAACGATCGTCGTGAATGAGCCCTGGTGGACCCCGGCCGCCCGCCACGCCGACATCGTCCTGCCGGCGACCACGACCTTGGAGCGTAACGACATCGCCTCCAGCGCGCGAGACCGCTACGTGATGGCAATGAAGCAGGTGGTGGCGCCCCAAGGACAGGCGCGCGATGACTTCGCCATTCTGTCCGACGTCGCCGATGCCCTGGGTGTCCGGGACCGCTACACGGAACAGCGCGATACCGCCGCCTGGCTGCGCCACATGTATGGCCGTTGGAGCCGCCAGTGCGACGACATGGGTATCACTGTGCCGGACTTCGACCGGTTCTGGGCCGAAGGCCATGTCGAGGTCCCGCTGACCGAGGCGGATTTCGTCCCTTATGCCGACTTCCTGGCCGATCCGGACGGCAAGCCGCTCAACACCGCGTCGGGGCGGATCGAGTTGGCGTCTCCCACGATCGAAAGCTTCCAATACGATGACTGCCCCGGTCATCCCACTTGGTTCCGGCCGACCGAGTATCTGCGCTCCCCGCTTGCCGCCCGGTATCCGTTCCATCTGCTGTCCGCCCAACCGACAACGCGCCTGCACGGCCAGATGGATCATGTCGGGGTCAGCAAGGCCAGCAAGATCCAGGGGCGGGAGCCGCTGATCCTGCATGAGGACGACGCCGCCGAACTGGGGGTCAAGGCCGGCGATATCGTGCGCGTGTTCAACGATCGTGGCGCCTGCCTGGCCGGGGTCCAATTGGCGCGGGACCGGTTGCGCGGCATCGCGGTGCTGCCGACCGGGGCCTGGTTCGATCCGCTGGGCGACATGTGCGTGCATGGCAACCCGAATGTCCTGACCCTGGATATCGGAACGTCGCGCCTGGGGCAGGGGCCGGTGGCTCAAAGCTGCCTGGTGGGGATCGAGCGGTTCGACGGCCCACTGCCGGCCGTGACCGCGCACGAGCCGCCGCCGATCGACGAATAGAGGGGAATCAGAGGGCGGGCGGGCCCTCTACCCGACCCGCGCTGGCGCTGGCCGCTGGCCGGACATGGCGGCGGCCATGCATGCAACGGTAATGACACCCGCGCCGATGAAGCCGACCAGATCGGGGGCCTCGCCAAAGAACACCAGGCCCAGGCCGGCGGCCATGATCAGCCGCGTGTAGTCGAACGGCGCCAGCACAGAGAGTTCCGCCGCTCTGATCGCCATCAAGCCGATATACAGACCCGACGTGCCGAGCAGCGAGATCGCGAGCAAGTAGGGCCAGACCTCCAACGGCGGCCAGGGTCCAAAGAGGGCGGGCACGCAGGCCACCATCGACAGCGCCGTCAACCAGGCCATGATGGTCAGGGTGGAATCGCGCCGCTCCAGCACCTTGGTTGCCACCATGGCGCCTGCGTTCATGGCCGCGCCAGCCAGTGCGATCAGGTAATCGGGGCGCCATTCGGCGAATGCGGGTTTGACGACGATCAGCCCGCCAACCACGCCGGCGACGATGGCAAACCAACGGCCGAGACCAACGGATTCCTTCAGGATGACGGCCGCGAAGATGCTGAGGAAGACAGCCCGCGTATAGGTCACCGCCGTCGCATCGGCCAATGGCAGGGCCGCGAAGCCGTAGAAGAGGCCCCACAGCGACACCATGGTCAGCCCGGCACGGACGAATTGCAGCCACAGCGTGCCGGTGCGGAACACCGCGAGGCCGGTATTGCGTGCCAGGATCAGCACCAGGACCACGCCGCCGAGATTGCGCATCAGGATGAATTGCAGCGGCGTCGCGGCGTGCCCGATCTGATGGATTGCGACGGTCTCGCCGGTCAGCAGCGCGTAAGAGATCAGGATAAGGATAATGCCGCGGTAGCGACCATTCATCGCGAGCGACCCGGCGTGGAGGTTGCTCCGCGGGACCGGCGGTGCGGTGCGGGGGCCGGTGCCGCCGAGCTATTGTAACTGCGGCGTTGCGAAAGAGGCTGAGTGCTGCCTGTCTCAGCCGGGATCCGCCCGTTTGTTTCCACCAACGTCACCTGTGGATCGATCAATCGTGGGGTCCCCTGGGTCAACAAAGTACACCCTGCAGGATGGCGCATGTCGGGGGAGTTGGATAGGTCCTGTGTTGAATTACTTTTGCGACAGTGGTGCGCGACCCTGAATCAATCGTCTTGCTTGCGCCGACGTCGCGCCGACGTCGCATACAGGCCGGCCGGCCGGAAATCCATCGTATGCGGGGCCACGACCGTCTTGTGAAACGCGCTCCAATCATCATCGGTCCATTCGGATGGGTCACCGATGACGTCTACGTTGTTCAGCAGGGTCTCAGCGTAATGTGCACGTAAGATTGGCGTGACTTGTAGCAATGGCAACTCGGCGCGAAGAAGAATTGGGATGTCAGTCTTCGTCAAGCGGACGTTAATAAACAGCGGTCCGAACCATTTGTCGGTTTCGATGATTCCTTCAAAATAGTCTATTCCTTGCGGCCGCGGAAAATTGGCCGGCTGGCGAATCAGGGTGCTCCATCCTGGCCTCGTGCGCACCACCCAGCCGGTCCAGATCTGGACGATGGCTGGCTCGATCGTGCTGAGCAGGAACGGAGGGGGATAATTCGCGGCCTCCCCCGGCGCGATGGACGCGAAATAGTCCGCGAAATCGGGAAATTGTGCCGATTTGAGCGGATACCACGTGTCGCCGCCCTCGGGCGTCCAGAAGACGCCCGTGCCGCCGTCCCACATCAGACTGAGGCCGATCGGCGGAAAGGCCCACCATCCGAACGCGGTGGCGGAGGTCAGCGGATCGCAGTACCGCAAAGCCCGCGTCGGGATCAGCCCACCCGCCGACCGATCCGCTCGGCGCGGTTCGGGGGCGGTGGGGATCAAGCGGTAGAACCGGATAAGCGGCTCTTCTTGGTCGGTGGTTGGGTCCGACAAAGTCAGGCCGACCGCATGTCCTGGATGTTCCCGGAACCGAGCTTGACGGCGCCCTTGTCGGCGATGGCACGGGTCGGCAGCGCGACGCGCATGTCCTGGATGTTGCCCGAACCAAGCTTGACGGCGCCCTTGTCGGCGATGGCGCGGGTCGGCAGCGCGACGCG
>CALQHT020000405.1 GCA_943330455.2 Nitrosovibrio sp. Nv4
CAGGATGGCCTCCCAGTCGGAGTCGCCAGGGGATGTTGCATTATACATCTGCCCTACGAATCGTACTCCGCCGCGTCGCTCCAAATGGTTTTTTCGCAATGTGAGAGATTTTTTCTCCCCGTTGTCGCTATCCTAACGCCAATGGGGCGAAGCCCCGGTCGGGGTCCGGGGCGGAAGCCCCGTCTTTCTCTCTACGGCACCAACCGTCGCGCAATCCCCGCCATCTCCACCATGTCCCGCGCCACCGCCGCCGCACCCTCGGCCATCGACGCCGGGCCGTACCCCCAGGCCGCGAAAATGCACGGCAAGCCCGCCCCGTGTGCCGCGACCACATCGTTCGCGTGATCCCCCGCCATCACCGCGCGATCGGCCGTCCCGCCCGCCGCCAGCAGAGTCGCCGTCATATGCGCCGGGTCCGGTTTGCGCACCGGGAAACTGTCGCCGCCGCCCACCGCAGCCATGAACCGAGCCAGCCCCAGCGCCTCCAGCAGCGATCGTGCCGCGCCTTCCGGCTTGTTGGTGCACACCGCCAGGCGCCAGCCCTCATCGGCCAGGCCCATCAGGGTTGCCTCGACACCCGGATACAACCGGCTTTCCACCGCCGCGTGCGCCGCGTAATCGGCCGAGAACACCGCGATCGCGGTCGCATCCGGCATGCGCCCGCGGGCCGCGAACGCCTTTTCCACCAGGCGCGCCACCCCGTCGCCGACCATGCCGGCCGTTTCGGACGCCGTGAATGGAGGCAGATCGCGCGATGCCATCAGCCGGTTCAACGCCGCGGCCAAATCGGGGACGGTGTCGACCAAGGTCCCATCCAGGTCCAGCAGCAGGGTCCGCGCCACGATGTTGTACTCCGAAACGTGAATTGAACCAATGTCGTAGCCGGGGGCTTTGACATATGTCGGCCCGGACGGCTACCCGAGAGCGCATAGCGAAGCAGGGGAACGGCATGCACGCAACCGCGATCATTCTGGCCGCCGGATTTGGGACGCGGATGAAGTCCAAGCTGCCCAAAACGCTGCACCCGATCGCTGGCCGGTCCATGCTGCGCCATCTGCTGACAAGCTGCGAATCCGTCTTCGATCGCATTGTCGTAGTGCTCGGCCCCGACATGGAACAGGTCCAACGCGAAGCGGCCCCCCACCCCTGCGTCGTCCAGCACGAACGGCTCGGCACCGCCCATGCCGCACTGCAAGCGGCTGCCCATTTTGGCGATGGCGAGGTCGCGGTTCTGTACGCCGATAACCCGCTGATTCAACCTGAAACCCTGCGCAACCTGCTGGAACGGCGCATGGAGGGGGATGCCAAGGGCCCCCTCGGCCTCGGCCTGCTGGCATTCCGCCCGACCGATCCCGCGCATTATGGCCGGGTCGTCGCGCAAGATGGTGAGGTCGATCGCATTGTTGAGTGGTCTGACGCGACCCAAGCCGAACGCGCCATCCCATTGTGCAACGCCGGCGTCCTGTGCGCGCCCGCATCCGCCATGCGCCAGTGGCTGCGCGCGGTCCGCAACGACAATGCCAAGGGCGAATTCTACCTTACCGATGTAGTGGCCCTCGCCCGCCAGGACGGCCAGCGCGTCGGCGTGGTCGAAGCCCCGGCCCAGGAACTCGCTGGCGTCAATTCCCGGTCCGAACTGGCGAAGGCAGAGGCCGTCATGCAGTCCTGGCTGCGCGAGGCCGCCATGGACGCGGGCGTGACCATGATCGACCCGGGTTCGGTTTTTCTCAGCATGGACACGCGTTTCGGTACCGATGTGACGATCGAGCCGAATGTCATGTTCGGACCCGGCGTGACGATCGCCGACAATGTGCGGATCAGGGCCTTCAGCCACCTGGAGGGCTGCCAGGTCGGCGCCGGCTGCATCATCGGCCCCTTCGCGCGTCTGCGCCCCGGCACCGTGCTGGATACCGACGTCCATATCGGCAATTTCGTCGAACTGAAGGCCGCGACCCTTGCCCGGGGCGTGAAGGCCAGCCACCTGACCTATATCGGCGACGCCTCGGTGGGCGAGGCCACGAATATCGGGGCCGGCACCATCACCTGCAACTATGACGGCTATGCCAAGCATCGCACCACGATCGGCGCGCATGCCTTCATCGGCTCGGATGTCGCCCTGGTGGCGCCTGTGTCGGTGGGCGATGGCGCGATGGTCGCCGCCGGCAGCGTCATTACGTCGGATGTGGCGCCGGATGCGCTGGCTCTGGCGCGCGGGCGGCAGGTGCAGAAACCCGGCTGGGCGGCCGAATTCCACGCGACCCATGGGAAGAAAACCTAAATGTGCGGCATCGTCGGAGTCATCGGCTCGCGTCAGGCGGCCCCCTTGTTGCTGGAGGCACTGCGCCGGCTGGAATACCGCGGCTACGACAGCGCCGGCATCGCCACCCTGGTCGACGGCCAGATCGACCGCCGTCGCGCCGAGGGCAAGCTCGGCAATCTCGCCGCCGCGCTGGAGCGCACCAAGCTGTTCGGCACCATCGGGATCGGCCACACGCGCTGGGCCACCCACGGCGCACCGACCGTCAACAACGCCCATCCGCACGGCACGATCCGGGTGTCCCTGGTGCATAACGGCATCATCGAAAACCACGCCGAACTGCGCGCCGAACTGGAAGCGGCCGGGCAGGTGTTCAGCACGGAGACCGATACCGAGACCGTCGCGCAACTCGTCGATCTGAACCTGCAACGCGGCATGGCACCAATCGAGGCCGCCGGTGCCGCCTTCCGTCGCCTCCGCGGCGCCTATGCCCTCGCCATGATTTTCGCCGGTGAGGAGGAGTTGATCGTCGGTGCCCAGCACGGCGCGCCCCTGGCCGTTGGGTTCGGGGACGATGAGATGTTCGTCGGCTCCGACGCGCTGGCCCTGGCGCCGCTGACCCGACGCATCGCCTATCTGCGCGATGGCGATTGGACCGTCGTCAGCCGCACCGGCGCGCAGTTCTTCGATATGGAAGGCAATGAAATCCAGCGCGAAGTCAAACTGACCCGCCTGACCGGGGCCGCCATCGGCAAGGGCAATTATCGCCATTTCATGGAAAAGGAGCTGCATGAGCATCCCGCCGTGATCGGCGACACGTTGCACCGGATGGTCAATCCCTCCACCCGCGCCGTGATGCTGCCGGACATGCCGTTCGACTTCGCCACCCTGCCGCGCATCACCATGAGCGCCTGTGGCAGCGCGTTCTACGCCGGCCTGGTGGGGCGCTGGTGGTTCGAGGCGATGGCGCGCATCCCCACCGACGGCGATGTCGCCAGTGAGTTCCGCTACCGGACGCCTCCCATGCCGGTCGGCGGGCTGGGTCTGTTGGTGTCGCAGTCCGGGGAGACGGCGGATACGCTGGCCGCGCTGCGCTACATGCGGGAGCAGGGGCAGAAGGTGCTGTCGATCCTGAACGTGCCGGAAAGCAGCATGGCGCGGGAATCGGACGCGGTGCTGGAAACCGTCGCCGGGCCTGAAATCGGCGTTGCCAGCACCAAGGCGTTCACGGCGCAATTGTCGGTGCTGGCGTGCCTGGCCCTGGCCGCGGGACGGGCGAGGGGAGCCATCACTGCCGCACAGGAAGCCGCGATGACCACGGCTCTGCTGGAAGTGCCGGAACGCGCGGCCGAGGTGCTGGACAACGACGCCGCAATCCAGGAACTGGCTCATCGGGTGGCGCGGGCGCGCGACGTGCTGTTCCTGGGGCGAGGCAATTGCTACCCGATCGCTCTGGAGGGCGCGCTGAAGCTGAAGGAAATCAGCTACATCCACGCTGAGGGCTATGCCGCCGGGGAGATGAAGCACGGGCCCATCGCGCTGATTGATCCGTCCGTGCCGGTGATCGCCATCGCACCGTCCGGTCCTCTGTTCGAGAAGACCGCGTCCAATCTGCAGGAGGCTGCTGCGCGGGGTGGGCAGGTGATCGTGTTCTCGGACGCGGAAGGCGCTGCCAAGCTGAGAGGCATCGCGGCGGAAACCGTGATCCTGCCGACGGTCGATCCGTTCGTGGCACCGATCCTTTACGCGATCCCGGTGCAGGTGCTGGCGTATCATGTCGCGGTGCTGAAAGGCACGGATGTGGATCAGCCGCGGAATCTGGCGAAGTCGGTGACGGTGGAGTAGGCGGAACCTGACTTTGGGTCCCCAAGCGGACGAAGTGAGGGGGATCAGGTGATGGCGTCCCGGCTCTGGGGCGACTGTCGTCGACGATCGCAATGTCTGTCCCATGGTGGGAGCTTCGCTTGCTGACCTGCGATGCGATGGTTCGATCTGCCAGTACGGACAACGTCCGGGACGGTTGGACGCCCAAGTGGTGGGTCTGATACCAGCTGGCCGAAAAAAGTGACCGGGGCATAGCCCCCGTCGTCATTGCCGGGCTTGACCCGGCAACCCGCCCCTCGCCGCTGAAGCGTAGGTTGCCGGATCAAGTCCGGCAATGAGTGCGTCCGTGAGGACGCTTTGTCAGCGGGGTGCAAGTCCCCGTCTGGGTTGGTCGCAACCCAGCAATCGAAGGTAACTGCGTCGTCGTGAGACTTCGTGGAGAGCAACCGGAG
>CALQHT020000406.1 GCA_943330455.2 Nitrosovibrio sp. Nv4
GGCTAATGGCGGCGTGTTCCACCGACCCCTTCGAATCTGGAACCTACCCCTCTGTCAATCGGAGATTGCGCCGCCGCTACATCAAAATCGCCTGCTCGCGGCGTGGCCCGGCGAACTCACCGAGCCAGGGGAACCTGGGCAGTTACTTTGAAATTAGATAGCCTGAAATTTCTCCCCGGTGCCATGTCAGATAACTCGAAATACGAATTACGCGCCGGTGATCTGCTTTTCAATCGAACCAACAGCAAGGAACTTGTGGGGAAAACGGGGCTTTGGAGCGGCGCCATGGAAGCGGTCGCAGCCTCCTATTTCATACGCCTTCGTGTGGATGATCGAATAGTCAGGCCCGAGTATATTTGGACATTTTTCAATACGTCTTTCATGAAACGCCGACTCTTTAAAGCTGCGCGTGGAGCAATAGGACAAGCTAACATTAACGCTAAAGAATTAAGAGCATTCCCGATTCCAGTTCCCTCAATCGACCTTCAACAGAGGTTCATTGATCAAATACGGCAGGTAATGCAATTACGAGAGCAGCACGCGACTGCTTTATCTATCGAGGACCGAATAACAAAAGCCATCCAGGCCCGCATCTTCGACTGACGACGGCAATCCATGACAGGAACCCCAACAGTGGCGGAGGTGATCGCACAGGCAGGACTGGCACAGATCGCGGCGGACATCGCCAGCGATCTGGCGAAGGCCGATCTGGTCCAAGGCCGGGCCTTCATCCGCACGCCCATCTTGTTGCCATCCGGCAGCACGGTGGTCGTGGTGGTGCAGGATCAGGGCGGCGGGCGTTACCACCTGTCCGACCTGGGTCAAGGCTGGGAGGAAGCCGAGCGTCTGGGCATGGCCCGCACCTACCAACGACAGGCCGAAACCGTCGCCGACCTGTCAGGCATCGCCTTCACCGGCCACGCCTTCGTACTGGCCGATGCTACCCAACGCCAGTTGATCGGCGGCACGATGACCGTGGCCAACGCGGTCGCCCGCACAGCCGAGCGGACGTTGCTGCGCGCGGCCCAGCGTCCCCAGGACGCCAGTGTGGACCGGCTGGTGGAACGGCTTGGCCATCTGTTCCCGGACGCCAAGGTGGCGCGGGAGGTCGATCTACGCGGCGCCTCCGAGCATCCCTGGTCGGTCGATGCCGTGGTCACGGCGGACGGCAAGCGGGCGGTGTTCGACTTCGTGACGGCGAATCCAATCTCGGTCGCGTTCGCGTCGGCGAAATTCCACGATATCGCGGCCCTGGACGACGCCCCGACGCGTGTGGCGGTCGTTCTGAGGAAAGCAGGCTTCGGCAACCTGCTGCCAGTCGTTGCCCAAGCCGCGCGCGTGGTGGAGCATGACGCACCGGATCGCGCGTTCATAAGGGTTGCGGAATTCGTGGCGGCGTGAGGCCGGCGGACGGGACGGGAGCCGCTTCCCCGCATCTCTGACGCAATACCGCATAAGCGGCACCGCGAATCGGGCCGCACCGGCTATAATGGCCAACAGCGGGGCTAGGAGTCGCGACCGAACGCCCGGACCTCCGACCGGGCCGCCCCGCCTTTTCCTGTGCGGAGGGCGTCACGGAGGGCGCATGGTCGCAACATGGCTCGGCATGCCAGCCGACCCGCCGAACAGGTCGTTGATGTCGGCATGTGAGGTGCTTACCTGGATCGCCTTTCGGCGAATCATTCCACAAGAACGCCTCCATTGCCTTTTCAAAATATCGTATTCGCGGTGGGTGGAACTGCCGGAACACGCGATCTTGATTGCGTTGTCCGCCCGCTCCGGCGAGTTCTCGGATGGTCCGTATTGCCCAATACGTCTGCCGCCTGGACCGTGGTTTGGGTCTGATGAATTTCCTTCGAGGTACCCACACTTCCGAAAAGAGGGGCCGGGCCTTCTCCGACGAATTCGTGCCCTGCGTCGCAAGGAGACGGGCCGATTGGTGTCATATGCCGAAGTAGCAGACATGCTTAAAGACGAGATTGAGGACGACAAGCGTGTTTCAGCCCAAATTGAAGCGGCCAGGGTCACACTTCTGGACCGGGCGGCGGGAGGGGACCTCGTCTCATTCGGCATCCGGGCTGGGGATGACGGCGAACCGCGCCCGGGGTCGATTCATGAGGCAATACCGGCAACCCATCTGATGCACCCAATGATTGGAATTACGGAATGGGATATGGTTCGTGTCGATACCAGCCATCCGGTCGGAAAATGGCTGAACCTGCGGATTCCAGAATACGCCAAGGTCCAATTCAAGACTGCCGAAGTCCTCGCCCTTTGGCCGGCCGCTACAGCCCGATCGCCTTCTACTGCGGAGGCACCTTCCTCACCCGCCGCGCCAAAGCCTATTCAGCTTGACGACTTGCCTTCCGCCTGGACCCTCATGGAATGCATCGCGTGGATCATGCTGCGTGATCCAAGGGTTGTCCGAAACCTGGCCCTGCCGATCTCACAACGGGGCGGGCAGTATCTTCGGACACACACGTTACCGGACGGCTCGCGGGTTACGGTCAGCCAGACTGACATGAAGCAACATGAAGCAATCGATTTGGACCTGCGATGGGCGTGGAAGCTGCACGATGAGTTGAACGCTACCGGATGCAGCAGCAACGAAGCCAAGCGGCAACTCTTGGCCGCGTTGAGCAACGATCGCGTGCATGCGACGGGTAGTCTGCCGGAAGGGGCGCGGGCGGTCATGAACCCAGCGGATTGGCGTGGGCTGGGCTTTCGTGAAGGCGACAGGGGGCGGATCGAGGTTGAACCGATTGACCAAACCGTCCGCCGGTATTGGTCCGACATAACCATGCCAAAGGCCGAAATTCTGGCAGTGTGGGCATCGGAACGCGTGACCAGTCCGACAGGAGCACTACCAAGGCGCAACTCGCGAAAGGCACCGACAGGTCCGGATGAACCCCGTCGGGCGGCTGCACTGGCCGCGATGACGCAATACGCCCTTGAGGTGGTAGGCAAGCATGGAAGGCCGCCCAGCCGAGACGACGTTGCCCGTGAGGCAAAGACCCGCACGGGATATCCCGTCTACCTCGGCCGGCTGTTGTATCGAGAATTGCCGTCCCATCTTCGAAACCCTGCTCGGGCCTGAACGGCACATCGGGCGCCATGCATACGCTGTGCGCTATGCGCTTGGTCGTGTGCGCTGTGCGCTACTCGGCTCCGACTGCGATTGCGCTAGATGACGTGGCACCCGGAAACATCCTGAGGTGCCGACATGGACGCTCTATCAACGACTGAACTTGCCGGCGGGAAGCGTGCCCGACGCAAACCCGCCTACGTCCCCGACGATCCCCTTTTGACCGCCGCCGAAGCCGCCGCCGAACGCGGGCAGGCACTCTCGACCTTCTGGCGGGACGTCGCGGCTGGTCGTGTGCCCGCCGCCTTTTACGTCTCCCCGCGTTCCCCGCGCTGGCGGCGATCCGAATTGCGGGCGGCGCTGGAAGCCAGCCGAGCCGACCGCAAAGGTGCGGCATGCCCCCCCCTTGCCGCTGTCCTCCGCCGTGGGTGCTGCTGCTGATACTTGCGGTGGCAATTGTCGCGGCTCTCACAACGAAGTAACCGCCGGCCCCGACTGGCGAAACCGGCGGCATGTAATCGAGTGGCTTGGCGTCCGCTATTTACATGCAAGCGACAGGAAAAGCCAGAGCGGGCGGGCGTTGGAGCTTGCCATGGTAGACGATACAAACCCCACCACGCGCGATCTTGCTGATCGCTTTGACTTGAAGCGATCCGGTCGAAGCTGGCGCGGAGACTGTCCTGCTTGCAGATACCAGGGGACTTTCTCAGTCCGGGAAGGGCGTTCGGGCCAGCCGCTGTTATGGTGCGCCTCATGCCAGGACTACGCCGCGATCGCGCAAGCAATCGGTTCCGGCACTGTCGTCAGCCTGCCGCCGGTTGACCGTGAACGGGAAGCAAAGGCTAGAGCGAACAAGCAAGAACGCGCGCTTGCCCTATGGTCTGGGGCGAGGCCAGTCGCCGACACTCCGGCCGAGCTTTATCTGATCCGGCGGGGCATTGCCTTCCTGGCAGCGTCTCCCGCGCTCCGGTTTCGAGGGATCACGCCGCACCCGACCGGGGAAAGCCATAGCGCGTTGCTTGCACTGGTGTCCGACCCCAAGGGCGAGGCGCTGGCCATCCATCGGACGTATCTGCGGGCGGACGGCACCAAAGCGGCTGTAGACCCGCCCAAGGCAAGTCTCGGTCCGATCTGGGGTAGTGCCATCCGCTTGTCACCACACGAGCCAGACACGCCGCTGGTGATCGGCGAAGGCATCGAAACAGCCGCATCCGCTGGGCATCTGATGGGTCTGCCGGCCTGGGCGGCCATCTCGGCCGGAAACCTGGCCAAAGGTCGTAACTGCCCAGGTTCCCCTGGCTCGGTGAGTTCGCCGGGCCACGCCGCGAGCAGGCGATTTTGATGTAGCGGCGGCGCAATCTCCGATTGACAGAGGGGTAGGTTCCAGATTCGAAGGGGTCGGTGGAACACGCCGCCATTAGCCA
>CALQHT020000407.1 GCA_943330455.2 Nitrosovibrio sp. Nv4
AATTCTTCTCCGGCGGGATACGCCCCCTGGAAATCCGAGCGTAAATCGGATGGCAAAATGGGGGGACGAAAACCGGCATAAACGGCGGACTTCAGCGCGTTTATGGATAGAGCGATGTCGCTTTACGTTCCTTTGCGTAAGACAACCCCTTGGGCGGCGTCCTTCGGCACGCCCTGGCCGCTGACATACATAATGCCCAGCATGATCTGCGCCCTGGCATGGCCCTGATCGGCCAGCGGGCGGAACAGCCCGATCGATCCCCTAATGGATTGGCTGGTTCTTCTGCGCTTCCCGCTCCGGCACCGACCAGAAGCCCATCTCCGGCAATGCCAGCGCATCGCGGTGCAGCGGATCCGCATGGCTGATCAGGCCATGGCGGCCTGGCCCGTCGAGCAAGGCGAGATCGGATATTTCGTTCACGCTTCCGGAGAGGCGTATTTCACCGAGCACGCGGCCGCTTTGCCGGTCCAGCACCGCGACCCCGCAGGACAATGGGGTCCCGGCCCGCTCCACCGGCAGTTCCTGGTACCCGGCGCCGTGGCGATCGCGCAGGCGGGACAGCCCCACGAACAGCAGGTCGCCATGGGCCACCAATCCGCGGGTGTATCCCGGCAGGCGGGCCAGCACTTGCGGCTCGCCCGTTGCGTTCGCCATGCGCACTACCTCTCCGGCCCCGGAGTTGAGGAACAGCAGGTCTTCCCCCACCAGGCGCGGCGAATGCGGCATGCACAAGCCGTCTTGCACCAGCACCCTTCCCTCCGGCACCGACATCAGCACGCCGCCCGTCACCCGCCCCTGGCGCCATCCCTGTGCGGTGTCGCTGGCGCCCAGCATGGTCACGAAGCGTGGCGCGCCGGCGGCATCCACCGCCAGGCCGTTGAGATGGCAGCGATCCTCCGGGGTCGTTTCAGTGATGAATGGCGGCCGCCACACCGGCACGAAGCTGGCGGAATTGTCGAAGCGTGCGATGCAGGAGAAGCGCGTTGCGATCCCGAGTGGGGCGGCGCCGCTCACGTCGATGTCGTGCAGGTCGATCTCCCCGGTGAAGGCGACGGACCGGGGCAGCCACAGCACATCATATGTGTTGGGGGAGCGCGGCATGCCCGGCGCCAGCGACCGGGAGGCGGCGAAGTGGATCAGGTCGTTGCGCGTTGCCACAACAAGCCCCGGCCCACGGGCGGCGATGCTCATCGGCTTGTCGAATGCGCGCGACAGCATGACCAGCCCGCCCGGCGTGGCCGAAGCCAGCAGCAGGAAGCCTGAGTTGTAGCTGGCAACCGCGAGCGTCTTGCGAAGCGCCCCGATGATCGCGCCGAACTCGCCGGTGGTGGTCACCTGGAGCGGTACGGGCGAGGAGGGTGCGGCGTTCGCCGTTCCGGCAGTTTCGGTCATACTGAGTTCCAATCTTTGCAACAGCGTCTTGCTTAAGGAGCGATACTCGAGCGGCGCCTTTTGTCCGTGCCTGCGATTCTGCTCTGGTGGACCTTAACGGATGCTGACGCACAAGGCGTCCCGGACGCTCTCTATCGCCTTCATCCAATCGCCTGGCCGTTTCTGCCGGAACAGGCGCACTGAGGAATACCAAGGGCTGTCGTCACGACCCAGCCCCCAGCGCCAGTCGGGCGCAAAGGGAATGAGGACCCAGGTCGGCTTGCCTAGCGCGGCCGCCAGATGTGCCACGCTGGTATCAACGCTCAATACGAGATCAAGATTGGCGACCAGGGCCGCGGTTTCGGCGAAATCGTGCAGGTTCGGTCCAAGCTGACGCAAGCTCGGCCAGGCCGCCATGGCAGCCTCATCGTCTGGTCTTGGTGCTTTCTGTAGACTCACCCAGTCCACGCCGATCTCGGCCAACATCAGAAGGTGCGCCAACGCTAACGAGCGGTTGCGGTCGTTCCGGTGTTCAGGGTTCCCTGCCCAGACCAGCCCGACGCGCGGGCGGCTCCTCGCCCCGAGGCGCGCCGCCCAGGCGTCGGCTGCGACCGGATCGGCATCTAGATAGGCACGCGGCGCCGGGATCGCGTCTGCCGTGAGCCCGAGTGCCAGGGGCAGGCTCATGATCGGGATGTGGTAGTCAAACCCAGCCGGATGCCGACCCACGCCCACCACCTCGACCCCGTCCGCGAAACCACGCAGCAGTGGTTCCAGCGGGTCCTGCACCGATAGCGTTACCCGCGCGCCACGCGCCGTTGCCTGTGGTACCAGCCGGCAGAACTGGATTACATCGCCTATGCCCTGCTCGCAGTGGATGTAGAGGTGCCGGCCCCTGAGATCTTCGCTCCCGGTCCATTCCGGCTGGCCGAACCGATGTGGCGCCCCCGGCATGCGCTTGCGCGCTTCGTAGAGCCGCCAGCCCTCGGCGTAGCGCCCCGCCAGCAGCAGTGACAGCGACTTGTTCCATTCCGTTTCGGCCCGGTCTGGTTCCAGGGCGTGGGCCGTATCGTAGGCCGCGAACGCCTCGTCGAGCCGTCCAAGGTCGGACAGTACGTTGGCCAGGTTCCCCTGCGCCTCAACAAGCGCCGGGTCATGGGACACAGCACGCTGGAAGGCCTCCAGCGCCTTCTCCAACTGGTTGAGGTCCTTAAGGGCGTTGCCCAGATTGTGGAGCGATTCCGCGGCCTGGGGCTTGAGCGCAACGGCACGTTGGCAGGCGGCCAGCGCCTCCCCCCGCCGCCCCATCTCGCGCAGCGCGTTGCCGCGGTTGCCGTGGGCATCGGCAAAATCCGGATCGATCGCGAGAGCGTGGTCGCACGCCTCCATCGCGGCGGCCGGCTGGCCCAACGCGCTCAGCGCCACGGCGCGGCTGTTGTGCGCCAGCTTGTGAGTCGGCTCGATCGCCAGGGTGCGGTCATAGGCGGCAAGAGCGTCGGCATGCCGGCCGAGGTTGCGCAGCGACACGCCATGGTTGAACTGCGCCGCCGCGACACCGGGCCGCATCATGGTGGCTTGGCGCAGCAGCGCCTCGGCCTGCGCATGGTTGCCGGCGCGCATCTCGCTGAAGCCGCACAGGTGCAGGGCCTCGAAATGCCCTGGCTGCCACCCGAGCAGCAGGCGGCACAGCTCCGCCGCATCGCCATGCCGTTCGCGCGTGTGCAGAGCCATTGCGCCGTTCCAGAGCGCACTCATCTGCCGTGGGGAGGGCGCGGCGGGAGGCTGCCCGCCCATGTCGCGCGACGCCATTTACTCTCGTGCTCAGGCTGCCACGCGCTGGCCCGCTTCTGCGCCTCCGCGGACCGCCGGATGCCACCATCCGTGCAGCACCAGGCGCGTATCTTGCGTGGCAGCCAGGTGCGGAAGCAGGGCGTTGCCGTCCGTCCAGCGCCAGGCCTGCGCGCCATCATGCTCCAGGCCATGCCAGCCTTGCGCGAGGATGTGGAGCGGCACCGCATGGCCGTTCAGTTCCAGCCTGCCCACCACGAACCCCAGCCGGCGTTGGTCTGTGCTAATTCCCAGTTTGGCGGGGCAGGCGCTGCGGCAGACAAGGCGCAGTTCGCGCACACCGGCGGGGATGGTGGCGTGCCATGTGCCCTCATCCTCCTGCTGCAGCATCACGGGCGTTCCATCGGCGAGCAGGTGCGGCGCGGCGATGATCGGCAGCGACGGACCCAAGCGCTGGCGGATCGCGTCGATTTCCGGGTGCTCTTCGGTGACGATGGGCAGGCAGCTTTCCTGCCGGTGCGGCTGATGGCCCGGGAAGCGGGCGTGGAAGTCGGCTGCGTTGTGGAAGCTGTTCCTGTTGTGGTCTTCGAAGTAGGTTTCGGCCCAGGCGCCGTTGGCCAGCACGCAATCATGCGGTCCGAGGTCGAGGTGGAAATAATCGATGCTGTCGCCCTGGAAGGCGGGCTGGGTGATGGTGATGCCGTTCACCAGCGCGCCGGCATGGGCGAGCAGCTCGTCATTCGGGGCGCCCGCTACGAGCATGGCGTGGGCCGGGGAGACGAAGAGGTCGGTGGCCGGCATGCCGTGCCCCAGGCTTCCGGGCGCGAAGCGGATGGGCGTGCTGGTGGGCCCGGCGAAGCGGGGATGGAAGCTCTGCGTGCCGATCCACCGGATCGGGCGCAGGCCGCCGAAGCGGGTGGCGACGAGGTCTCCGGCGCGCAGGGCCTCGGCCGGCACCTCGCCGCGGCTGGTGAGGATCAGCGTGCCGCGCAGGAAGCAGGTGGGATTGATGTCCGTGTAGACGCCAAAGCTGGACCCGTCCTGTCCGGACGACTGCCACGCGACGACGAAGTCGCCATCGGCATCGACCGCGACCGATGGGGCGGACTGGGTGCTCGCGGTGTATGTATTGACCCGGAACTCGCTCCCCACAGCGGCGCCGCTGGCATTGTAGCGCTGGGCGTAGACGCCAAAGTCGGACCCGTCCTGTCCGAACGACACCCACGCGACGACGAAGTCGCCATCGGCATCGACCGCGACCGATGGGGCGGACTGGGTGCTCGCGGTGTATGTATTGACCCGGAACTCGCTCCCCACAGCGGCGCCGCTGGCATTGTAGCGCTGGGCGTA
>CALQHT020000408.1 GCA_943330455.2 Nitrosovibrio sp. Nv4
CGGTGAGAGGTCCGTGTTGGCCCCCTGGGATTGAAGCACCAATGGTCCGGGTTCCAAGGGCCGTCGCCCTTGGCGGGTCCAGGGCGGAGCCCTGGTCGGGGTCCGGGGCGGAAGCCCCGCCCTTCCACGCACACCGCCCCCTGCGCTATGACGCGACACCGCAAGGAGTACCCCGCGTTGAACCAGCCCCTGGTGCCCCCGAACAGTCTGCGAACCGGCCCCAACGAGCGCGGCCGATTCGGCGAATTCGGCGGCCGCTTTGTCGCCGAGACCCTTATGCCTCTGATCCTGGAGGTCGAGCGCGCCTACAACGAAGCCAAGGTCGATCCCGCCTTCAACGCCGACCTGCAGCGCCACCTGACCCATTATGTCGGCCGGCCGAGCCCGATGTGGTTCGCCGAACGCCTGACGCAGCATCTCGGCGGCGCCAAAATCTACTTCAAGCGCGATGAGCTCAACCACACCGGCAGCCACAAGGCCAACAACTGCATGGGCCAGATCCTGCTGGCGCGCCGGATGGGCAAGACTCGCATCATCGCCGAGACCGGCGCCGGCCAGCACGGCGTTGCCACCGCCACGATGTGCGCGCTGTTTGGGCTGCCATGCACCGTCTACATGGGCGCAACCGACGTCGAGCGGCAGAAGCCCAACGTCTTCCGCATGAAGCTCCTCGGCGCCGAGGTGATACCGGTGACCTCCGGTGCCGCCACCTTGAAGGACGCGATGAACGAGGCCCTGCGCGATTGGGTCGCCAACGTCACCGACACCTATTACCTGATCGGCACCGTCGCCGGCCCGCATCCCTATCCGATGATGGTGCGCGACTTCCAATCCGTGATCGGCGAGGAAGCCAAGGCCCAGCTGCACGAAGCGGAAGGCCGCCTGCCGGATGCCGCGGTCGCCTGTATCGGCGGCGGCTCCAACGCGATGGGCCTGTTCCATCCGTTCCTGGACGACGCCTCGGTCCGTCTGATCGGGGTCGAGGCGGCCGGCCACGGCATCGAAACCGGGGAGCACGCAGCCAGCCTGACCGGCGGGCGCCCGGGTGTGCTGCATGGCAACCGGACCTATCTGCTGCAGGACGAGGACGGTCAGATCCTGGAGGGGCACAGCATCAGTGCCGGCCTCGACTACCCCGGCGTCGGGCCGGAGCATTCCTGGCTGCACGATATCGGCCGCGTCGAATACGTCTCCGCTACGGACAAGGAAGCGCTGGCCGCGTTCCAGCTCTGCACCCGGACCGAGGGTATCATTCCCGCTCTGGAACCGGCGCACGCCCTGGCATACGTGTCCAAGCTGGCGCCGACGATGGACAAGGATCAGATTCTGCTGATGAATCTGTGCGGCCGCGGAGACAAGGACATATTCGCGGTGGCCGACCACCTGGGGGTGACGCTGTGAGCCGTATCGCTGCCCGGTTCGCCGCGTTGAAGGCCCAGGGCCGCGGCGCCCTGATGCCGTTCCTGGAAGCCTGGGACCCCGACGGTCCGACCTCGATGGCACTACTGCGCGGGATGCCGGCGGCGGGAGCCGACCTGATCGAGATCGGCATGCCCTTTACCGATCCGATGGCGGATGGCCCGATCATCCAGGCCGCCGGCAAACGTGCCCTGCTCGCCGGGGCCAAGGTCCGTTTCGTGCTGGACATGGTGCGGGAGTTCCGGCGCGAGGATGACACCACCCCGATCGTGCTGATGGGCTACCTGAACCCGATCCTGTCCTACGGCGTCGAGAAATTCTGCGTCGACTCGGCCGACGCCGGCGTCGATGGCATGATCGTCGTCGACCTACCGACCGAGGAATCCGACCTGATGCTGCCGTTCACCAATGCGAACGGCATCGACTTCATCCGCCTGGTGGCGCCGACCACCGATGACGCGCGCCTGCCGCATGTGCTGAACGGCAGCTCCGGCTTCGTCTATTACGTCGCCATCACCGGCATCACGGGCACGCGCAGCGCCTCCAGCACGCATCTGTCGGAGGCGATTCCCCGTATCCGTCGCTTCACCGACCTGCCGATCGCGATCGGTTTCGGCGTGCGCACGCCGGCGCAGGCGGCGGAAGCCGCGTCCATCGCGGACGGCGCCGTGGTCGCATCCGCGTTGATCGACACCCTGGCCGCCAATCTGGACGATGCCGGTCATGCGAAGCCGGGGGCCGTGGAGATCGTCCTGGCACAGGTGCGGGCCCTGGCCGCGGGGGTGAGGGGAGGAGCGACCGCATGAACTGGCTCACCGAATTCGTCCGCCCGAAAATCCGCACCCTGTTCGCGAAGCGGGAGGTGCCGGACAATCTCTGGCATCAATGCCCGTCCTGCCAGCAGATGATCTTCCATCGCGACCTGCTGGCCAATCTGAAGGTCTGCACCCATTGCGGCCACCACATGCGCGGCAATGTCTCGGAACGCTTCGACTGGACGCTCGACGCCGGTAGTTTCACGCGGATCGAGCTGCCCAAGGCCACGGTCGACCCGCTGCGCTTCCGCGACAGCAAGCGCTACGTGGACCGCCTGAAGGAGGCCCGCGACAAGACTCACATGGATGACGCGATCGCCGTCGCCCACGGCACCATCGACGGTCACAAGGCCGTTGTCGCGGTTATGGAGTTCGATTTCATCGGCGGCTCCATGGGCGCCGCGGTCGGGGATGCGTTGATCGCCGCGGCGCGCCTGGCCGTGTTGCAGGATGCGCCGCTGGTGGTGTTCACCGCCTCGGGCGGCGCGCGCATGCAGGAAGGCGCCGTCAGCCTGATGCAGATGCCGCGCACGGTCATCGCGACTCGGCTGGTCAAGGAAGCCGGACTGCCCTTCATCGTGGTGATGACCGATCCGACCACCGGAGGCGTCACCGCCAGTTTCGCCATGCTGGGCGACATCCATATCGCCGAACCCGGCGCCATGATCGGTTTTGCCGGCGCCCGAGTCATCGAACAGACCGTCCGCGAAATCCTGCCCGACGGGTTCCAGCGCGCCGAATATCTGCTCGCGCACGGCATCATCGACATGGTCGTGAAACGGATGGAACTGAAAGCGACCCTCGCCCGCATCATCGGCCTGTTGCGGGTCCGGGAGCTTCCGGCGGCGGCGTGAGCACTCGGATCGACGCTGTTGTCGACCGGTTGATGGGGCTGCATCCTCGCCTCATCGACCTCAGTCTCGATCGTTTGCTGACCCTGCTGGGCCGTCTGGACCACCCGGAGCGGAAACTGCCGCCGATCGTGCATGTCGCCGGCACCAACGGCAAGGGCAGCACCTGTGCCTTCGTCCGCGCCATCGCCGAAGCCGCTGGCATGCGGGTGCATGTCTACATCTCCCCGCATTTGGTGCATTTCAACGAGCGCATCCGTATTGCCGGCACCCTGGTCGCCGACGACGCGCTGGCCGCGGCGATGGAAAAGATCGAGCGGGTCAACGCCGGCGCGCCCATCACGGTGTTCGAGGTGATTACCGCCGTCGCCTTCGACCTGTTCGCCGCGACTCCGGCCGACCTTTGCGTGCTGGAGGTCGGACTCGGGGGCAGGGGCGATGCGACGAATGTCACGCCTCCTCCCGCGGCATGCGCGATCACTTCGATTTCGCTCGATCATCGGGAGTTGCTGGGCGACACGTTGGAGGTGATCGCCGGTGAAAAGGCCGGGATCATGAAGCCTGGCGTGCCGGTCGCCGTCGGCGTGCAGCCGGCAGAGGTCGTCGCGGTCCTGCGCGCGGAAGCCGAGAGAGTTGGCGCGCCGATGCTGCTGCGCGGCCGGGATTGGGAGGTGGAGGCCCGTCGCAACGACGGGTTCCGGTTCAGCGATCGAGGGGGCGTGCTGGACTTGCCGCGACCGTCCTTGCCGGGGGCGTTCCAGTTGGACAATGCCGGCATTGCCATCGCGGCCTTGCG
This sequence comes from Nitrosovibrio sp. Nv4, assembly GCA_943330455.2. Classification (GTDB taxonomy): domain Bacteria; phylum Pseudomonadota; class Alphaproteobacteria; order Acetobacterales; family Acetobacteraceae; genus Rhodopila. The sequence continues at coordinate 3,882 of CALQHT020000408.1, forward strand.
TGCCTCGGGCTTGGCGATTCCGAACGAGGCGTTCGGGACCGGCGTGGCAGGCGCGGAATGGCCCGCCAGGTTGCAGCGCCTGCACGGGCGGCTGGCGGATGAACTGCCGTCGGACTGGGAGTTGTGGCTGGATGGCGGGCATAACCCGGGCGCGGGCGTTGTCCTGGCGGAACATCTGCGCGGGTGGTCGGATCGGCCGGTGCATCTGGTCGTGGGGATGAAGCAGGCGAAGGACTCGGCGGAGTTTCTGCGTCCGTTGGTGCCGCTGGCGGCGACGCTCTGGGCGGTGTCGGAGCCGGGGCAGCATGCGGCGCTGCCGGTTGAGGCAATTGTCGCGGCTTCCGGTGGGGTTGCGCGGGTCGGGCCGACGGTGGTGGAGGCGCTGCGGGCGCTGCCTCGGGGTGGGCCGGCTCGGGTGTTGATTTGTGGGAGTTTGTATCTGGCGGGGGAGGTGCTGAAGGCGGAGGGGTAGGGCGGGGCTCCGCCCCATCAGCGTTAGGATAAGCTTTTGGCGGAGAATATCCTTTGCCTGACCCGCCTCCTTCGCGATTCAGCAAGCCGGCGGCAGATCCGGCCCCGTGCGTTGATAAAGTCCGCCAGGGTGAACGTGTCAGGCAC
>CALQHT020000409.1 GCA_943330455.2 Nitrosovibrio sp. Nv4
GGTTCCAAGGGCCGTCGCCCTTGGCGGGGATCCAAGGGGCAGAGCCCCTTGGGCGGGGTCCGGGGCGGCAGCCCCGCCCTTATCCGCCAAACGAAAACGGCCGGGTCAAACCCCGGCCGTCTCCGCCTCATCCATCAAGTCGGTTCAGACCGAGTAGTACATCTCGAACTCAACCGGGTGCGGCGTGTGCTCGAACCGATACACTTCGGTCCATTTCAGCTCGATATAGCTCTCGATCTGATCCATGCTGAACACATCGCCGGCCAGCAGGAATTCGTGGTCCGCCTGCAACGCGCCCAGCGCTTCACGCAGGCTGCCGCACACCGTCGGAATGCCCTTCAGCTCCTCGGGAGGCAGATCATAGAGATCCTTATCCATCGGATCGCCCGGGTGGATCTTGTTCTTGATCCCATCCAGACCCGCCATCAGCATCGCCGCGAACGCCAGATAAGGGTTGGCGGTCGGGTCGGGGAAACGAACCTCCACGCGCTTGGCCTTCGGGCTGGTCGCATACGGGATGCGGCAGGACGCGGACCGGTTGCGGGCGGAGTAGGCTAGCAGCACCGGCGCCTCAAACCCGGGGATCAACCGCTTGTAGCTGTTGGTCGAGGGATTGGTGAACGCATTCAGCGCCTTGGCATGCTTGATGATGCCGCCGATGTAATAGAGGCAGGTCTCTGACAGATCGGCATAGGCATTGCCGGCGAACAACGGCTTGCCGCCCTTCCAGATCGACTGATGCACATGCATGCCCGAGCCGTTGTCGCCGTAGATCGGCTTCGGCATGAACGTCGCGGTCTTGCCATAGCTGTGGGCAACGTTGTGGATGCAGTATTTGTAGATCTGCAGATGGTCGGCCATCTGGGTCAGCGGGCCGAACTTCATGCCGAGTTCGTGCTGACTCTGGGCGACTTCGTGGTGGTGCTTTTCGATCGCCAGGCCCATTTCGCCCATCGTCGACAGCATCTCGGCGCGCATGTCGCTTTCGCTATCGACCGGCGGGACCGGGAAATAGCCGCCCTTGACGCCCGGGCGATGGCCCATGTTGCCTTCCGGGTAGTCCTTCAGGGACGCCTGCGGGCCTTCCTGGCTGTCGAGCTGGTAGATGCCGTAGTTGCCGCCGGTGCCGAACTTCACGTTGTCGAAAATGAAGAACTCGGCTTCCGGTCCGACGAACACGGCATCGCCGACGCCGGACGCCTTCACATAGGCCTCGGCCTTCTTCGCCGTGCCACGCGGGTCGCGGACGTAGGGCTGGCCGGTGGACGGCTCGATAATGTCGCAGATGATGATCATCTGCGGCTTGGCCGAGAACGGGTCCATGACGGCGGTATCCGGATCCAGCATCAGGATCATGTCGGACTCGTTGATCGCCTTCCAGCCGGCGATGGAGGAACCGTCGAACATGATGCCGTCGCGGAACACGTCTTCGTCGATGGTCGAAACGTGCTGGGCGGTATGGTGCCACTTGCCGCGGGGGTCGGTGAACCGCAGGTCCACGTATTCCACGGAATGCTCTTTGAGCATCTCCAGCACCTTGCTCACGTTGGAGCTGGAGGTCGTGCCTGTCGGCTTCCTAGCCATGCCTGTTATCCCCGTCCTTCATCCTGATGGCCGCTTGATGATGGCCTGTCGATGGCCGCGGCACCTGAAGGATCCGCACCACGCGGATCCCTGTGTGACGGCCCTCTACTCGTTTCCGCCGAGGGCCGAAAGCGGTTACTTGTCGTCCGGTCCGGTTCCGTGACGCGTGCGTCGCCGGTATCGGACCTTGGGTCGGAGGATGGTGGTCAGATCGCTTCCTCGCCGCGTTCGCCGGTCCGGATGCGGATCACTTCCTCCACCGTGGAGATGAAGATCTTGCCGTCGCCGATTCGTCCGGTGCGGGCGGCGCTCATGATCGCTTCCACGGCGCGTTCGACGATTCCGTCTTCGCAAATGACCTCGATCTTCACCTTGGGGAGAAAATCGACGACATATTCGGCACCGCGGTAGAGTTCGGTGTGCCCTTTCTGGCGCCCAAATCCCTTGGCTTCCACCACCGTGATGCCCTGAAGGCCAACTTCGTGCAGCGCCTCCTTCACCTCATCCAGTTTGAATGGCTTGATGACGGCTTCGATTTTTTTCATGCGCATCAAGCCCGGTCTGGCCGGGCCTCCCTGGTTGCAGGCTGCCCGCACATTCGCTGACTTCCAGCGGTATGAACAGCAGCCTAGGTTTGCACGTGGCGTGCCAGTCTTCAATGCGGGTCTTCGATGCAGAAGACGGGGGTGGGGCGGGGCTTTGCCCCATGGCTCCTTGGGGAACCCACCAGGGCTCTGCCCTGGACCCGCCAAAGGCGTGGCCTTTGGAATGCGATTCTTTTGTCGTTTGAATTCCTGGGGCCCACATCGACCTATCGCGGTCCGAGTAGGCCACGGGAATGCAAACGACAATAATCCGGTTCCAAGGGCCGTCGCCCTTGGTGGGGTTCTGGGGCAAGGCCCCTGGTGAGGTTCCCCAAGGGGCCATGGGGCAAAGCCCCGCCCGCCGTCCCGTTCCCTGCAAGGCAGTCTGCCCGTTTCCTAAGCAAATCATGGGACGAATTTGGACGCCTTCGTTGCCTGCTTGCGATGCACCTGCCCCGCCCCCGCCCCCGCCCCCGCCCCCGCAACCAGCCCGCCGCACGCCGGACGGTCGCGCGGGCCAACAAGCGATTGCGCGCCGGAACGCGCTGTTCGGGGCTAGGATTTCAGCCGCCAAGGAGTGGTTCAATCGGACGTTCTCGGTGGGCTCGCAACCAGGCTTCGTTTTCCGCTAACGCCCGGGTGCCGAGTTCACGGATGATCGCCTGCTTGCGCTCTAGTTTGGTATCGTCGTCGAGGTTGGATCCGTCTATGGCCTCCAGTCGACTCAGGCCATACCCGAATCGGTCATGCGCTTCCTGATACGCTCGCGCCTCGGCCTCCCAAGCCAGTTTCTCCGCGATGAACCGGATCGCTCCGGCAATGGCCAACAGCGTAACCGCGATGACCAGGACCATCGCAACGGGAGCCTTCCTTTCCCCCGGAAGCCCGAAATCGTAGCCAAGACGGTACGTGGCTGGAGCAAATATCAGGATACCGACGAGGAGGGACGCCGCCGCCCAACGCACACAAGCGTTACGCTGAAGACGCAACAAGAACCATGCCACGATCACGATTATCACACATTGCCAAGACCACCAGATGCCGTGGTAGCCGCCGAAGTCGCAGGTATAGCAGGCCACCTGTCGGAGTTGGTCCGTATGGCATGCCGAGTACCAAGCCAGCCAGGTCGCCATCCCCAGGGACGCCGCGAAACAGGACCAACTGCTCAGTTCGACGATTCGGAGAGCCTTCTCGCGCTTTATCGCATTGCATCGAAAATAGCCCCTCTGCTGATCCACATATGAATCGGAAGAGCCGTGAATGGCGGACCAATCCAATGCCGCGGCGGTCGAACGCATCGCAACCCAGGTGATAATCGCCCCGGCGCCCAGCCGCACCCGTGCCAGCGAGCCATTCACGCCGACCAGATAAATGCGGTCGGCTCGATCACGAGCCGCGGTCAGTCCTGCCTGCCAGAACGCGCGTTGCGTGCGCAGGACCTCATTGGCCGCCCTGTAGTCCTCATGAATGGTCTGCCAGTGATCTCTGCGAGCGAGGAGGTAGATGCCGATACAGACCAGGATGATCGCTGTATAGGCCGCCATCCCCCAATATTTCAGGCCGATCGCGTGGGCAAAGGTCTGGGTCTCGGAGAGTTTGGCATACGCTTCCAGAAGCACCAGCGCGACGACGAACAGAGCGGCCAGGACCCGGACACCGCATTTCCACCGAGACTGGGAACGGCCTTGGATACCAGCCAGCGTGCGACGGAACAAATTCAGACAATCGATCGCATCCGGCTTTGGTTCGGGCCACGCAAACGACACACGCCCGCCGATGCGCCGGTTGAAGCGGTCGATATCCGACGCTTGGGCAAAGCATTCCTGTACATCCTTGGGAGACGGCTGGCACACGACCTTCAGCCGGCATGTCTCCTCATGCGACGGAACCAAGTGGATCGCATGGGATAGCGGTCCCGGAGATGTCGCGATCGGCGGCAATTCCACGATCCATACGGACCGCCCCTCCACTCGGTCCAGCAACGAGCGTTCGACCAGTTCCGAACTGATCCTGATGACCGCGGTCGCCACGGGATCCATCGACGGTTCCGGTTGGCACAACCGATGTATCACCACGCGCATCGTGCCACCGACCTTATCGGCGACGCCCAAGAATGACCGAATCGCCCGATGCCACGGAGCATGGCTGCTTCAGATAGGGCGATTCCGGCGCGATCGGAATTGGCGTAGCCTCGTTGGATGATAGATGTATCGATGATTGGGGCACGGTTCACGGCGTTCGGCCGCGGACTGGACGAGCGCTCTCGCCGACTTTTTGTGGCGGCTGAAGCGAAAA
>CALQHT020000410.1 GCA_943330455.2 Nitrosovibrio sp. Nv4
CAAAGACGGCAGAATCACCAGGACCTCTGGCGCGGCGGCTGACACGGGCGTGAACCGGCGCAGCATCGCCGCGAGATCGGGCAGTTCGCCAGCATCGAGCCCGGCGTCGATCGCGGTGGCGAGATCGGCCTCCACACCCCGATCGTGCGCAAGGGCGAGCAGGCCAACCATGGTCCGTGCCGCGTCGCGCGCGGAGCCGGCCGCGATGAGGGCCTCCCACGCGCGCCGGTAAGCGGTGCGTGGCCAGAGAGCATCGCGATAAGCCAGATTAGTCAGAGCCCCCGGTTTGGCGCGCAAAGCGGCGATGATGTGACGGTAATCGACGACGTGGACCGCGGTGTCCGTGCCTTTGGGCCGGCGGCCTCGAGGCAGGGTGAGAACGAAGGAGCCGCCGAGATACACCTCGATGCGGTCGTCATGGATGCGCAAATGCAGGCGATGACCGACCAGACGGCTCGGGACGGTATAAAAGACGTGGCGGCACATGAAGCCGGATGCACTGCTCACGCGGACGGTCATCACTTCCCAGGTCATCGCCGGTGCCATTATTGGCAGAGGCCGGAGGACGGCGCGTTCGGCATCGATCATGGCGGTATGCCGGCGGTTGTGTTGGCCGATGACACCGGCGAGAAAGACGCGATAAGCCTCGAGATCGTCGAAGTTTGGCGATCCACGCAGCAATAACGCCTGTGCGATGCGCGTTTTGACGTGACCGTGACGGCTCTCGATGGCGGCGTCCCTCGGGACGAGGGCCCAAGGGCATGTCTCATGCGCGACGCCACGGTTGTTACGGGTCGGCACCATGCCGTAATGCGCGGTCAGCGCCGCGAAGCGCCGGGTCAGGTCCTCGGCATCCGGCATGGCCAGATTGCGGAAGGCCGCCGAGAGGCTGTCGCTGCGATGTTCCAGGGGAACGCCGGCCAGCAGGCACAAGGCGTTCTCCAGACCGCTGGCCAGGGCTGGGTAACTCTCGCCGCCCAGGATGACCTCGGCATGTTCGAAGCCGGAAAAGGCAAGCGCGAAATGGTAGAGCCGGTGTTCCAGCTTCTGGCCGCCGACGGTCACGCCGAGGCCGTTTGGGTCGGTGAAGTCGGACCGGCCCATGCGGCCCGGCTGCTGAATTTGCGGGAACATGACATCGCGATCGGCGCCATGAAGGGCTTTCCACTCCGCGATCCGCCGTTCCAGCGTGCGCCGGAACGATGGCCCAATGCGATCGGGATAGCGGCGTTCCATCTCGTCGAACAGGGTGATTGGACGTAGGCCGGGTGCTGCCACCAGCAGCGGCAGGATCTCCTCGTCCCACAGGCCTTTGAGCGGATCGGGCCGGGTTCGCCAGGTTCGCCGCTGCTTCTTCGTGCTGGGCGGCCGGGGATCGAGGTCGATGCGACGGGCGGTCGCGACAGACAATCCGGCTTTGGCGGCGGCGGTCGTCTGGGGGTGGTCAGTGCGTAATCTCATGTAGGTCCTCACCTGTTGGTCGTTCATGTTTCTGCCTGGCACCGGCGCCTCCGATCATCGGAGGACACCAGGCCAATCAAACCTACAGGTGAAGCAAATGCTTCGGTTGAAGAGCCGACTCTGGTCGGGCTACGCTCTCCCGCCGCCGGCTCTTCAACCGCTCAGGATAATTGACGCTGACCGCTCAAGGTAATTGTCGCCGGGCAAATCTCAGCAACCGGCGTCGAAGCATTCCAGCCTTATCCGGTGACGACGCACGTGACGGTGGCGGCGGATCGGGACGAAGCGTCCAAAGCCAACGGCAGGCCGGGTTCGCGGCGAGGCGAACAGGCGGCGCGTAACGTCGGCATGAAGTATTGTGAACAGCTTGAGGTCTCGATTGCGCTGGCGGGCGAGGCCGGTCATTCGACGGACTGGCTCGATGTGCTCGTTGAGCACGGACGCGACGCCGTACGATCCGGCATTCTTGCAAGCTCGATCTTCCGACCCACCCCGGATGAACGGGATGCGGCGCGTGAAACGCGCCAGCGCAAGGTCAGGCTTGCTGAGATCGAGGCTGCCTATCCTGCTCCGATCCTGGACCGGTTGACCCTGCAGTATGACTTCACCGCCGCCGGCAAGATCAGACTCCATAAGGTCGCCAAAATTCAGGCACCAACAGGTGAATGGGTCGAGGAGTCGACCCCACTGCTGACGCCATTCAGTATCAGGGCCAAGCTGCGTCACGCCGATATGGCCGACGCCTATGGCTTGCGCTGCATGGTCCAGGACATGAACGGCCGGCCCCGCGCCGTCGACTTCGACCGCGCGGCGTTGGCCAGGATGGGAGCGTCGGATATCCGGGCGATGCTTTACGAGGCCGGTTTGCGCACGGGAAGCGGCGGCGAAAAGATCGACGTGGAATGCCTGAAAGCGGCCGATCCCGATCAGGAAATCCTCGTGGTTCAACGCCCTGGGTGGAGCGAACTCGGTGGCCGCCACGATCCGATCTTCATGACCCCGAGTGGAAGCGAGATAGGTGCCCCGGATGGTTTGCACCTCGAACTGGCGGCGGCAGCACGGATGGCACCGGACGTGGCCCGGGCTGGGAGCATGGAGGGGGGGACGTGCTTCGCTTTCTGATCGACCCGACCGTGCCTTTCACCAACAACCTGGCGGAGCAGGACGCCAGGATGACGAAAGTGCAGCAGAAGATCTCCGGGGGTTTTCGATCCGAGGACGGTGCGAAGGACTTCGCCACGATCCGCTGCGTCCTCTCGATCGCGAGGAAGCAAGGTTGGAGCTTGCTCGAGACCTTGATGGATGATCCGCTCAGCCTGATTGGCCGATTGCGGTTGGCGTGAAACGCTGCGGGGTAGCCAGGCAGTTACCATTCAACGCCATATTCTGTAATGTGGTTATCTTCAACCGTAGGGCGCATCCAGCGCCCGACTTGAGGAAACCTCCCGCATGAAAACCGTCGCAGCCGTCCAGACCACACTGAACGGTGACCTCACCCTCGCCGAGATCGACCTGCCTGATCCCAGCGGCGACCAGGTCACCGTCAAACTCTATTCGAGCGGCGTGTGCCACTCTCAGTTACACCAGATGCACAACGGCGATCTCGGCCGCCCCTTGCTGCTCGGCCATGAAGGCACGGGCGTGGTGACGCGGATCGGCCGCGATGTCACCCATCTCAAGGTCGGCGACCTCTGCATCGTGACCTGGGTGCCGCGCACGCCCATCCGCGGCGCCTTCCCACGCTCGGTCACCGGCGCGACCTTTCAGGGTCAGGCCGCGCAGGGCGCCGTCTATACCTGGGCGCGCGATGTGCAGGTCAGCGGGGAACTGGTCGTGAAGATCGCCAACGATCAACCGCGTGATCTGAGCTGCATCGTCGGCTGCGCGGTGCTGACAGGCGCCGGCGCCGTCCTGCATACGGCGGGCGTGCGCGCCGGCCAGTCGGTTGCAGTGTTCGGAGCGGGCGGGGTCGGCCTCTCGGCTATCCAGGCCGCCGCTATCGTCGGCGCCTACCCGATCATCGCGGTTGATCTCGACGACAAGAAGCTCGAATTCGCGAGGCAGTTTGGCGCCACCCACACCGTCAATGCCTCGGGCAACACCGATGCCGTCGTGGCGATCCGTGACATGACCAACGGAGGCGTAGACTATGCCTTCGACGCCATCGGCCGGCAGCGTACGATCGAACAGATCCTGCAGGCCACACGGTCCGGCGGCGTCGGCGCCGATAATTTCGGCGGCATGGCGGTGCTTATCGGCATCCCGCAGGAGAAAGTGACGCTCGATCCGGCGCTGTTCACGTCCGGCCAGCGGATCTTCCGTGGCAGTCTGGGCGCCGCTTTCCCGGATCGCGATTTCAGCATGTATCTGCGCTGGTATCAGGAAGGCAGATTCCCGCTCGATCGCCTGATTACGCGGCGCTACAAGCTCGAACAGATCAATGAGGCCTGCCACGACCTGCACAGCGGCGCCATTCTTGGCCGAGCCATCCTCGAGTTCTGAACCGATGGCCACGCGGGTAATTGCTCACCCCACCCCTGCGATCGGGTGGGCGGGTAGTTTGACCGCGAGCACGAAGCGAATGGTATCAAGCACCGAAGCGCGATTGGCTTTCGCGGTGCTGACGACGGAGCGGAATGCGGCATAGGTCTCGGCGCCCCATTCGCATCGGAAGCCATTGGTCACCTTGCGGAAGATGACGCTGGGCCGGAGGTGCCGCTCGGAGATGTTGTTGGTGTATGGCACGTCGCGGTTGGTCATGAACACGAACAGATGAGCCCGATTGGCGGCCATGCGCTTTCGCAGCTTGCGTCCGGGTTCGCCGATCGGAACGCCAGCCATGATGGCATCCAACCGCCTGTCGAGGTCGTAGAGATACTGCTTCAGGGTGGTGTCCTTCAGCGTCTCTCGCCGTCGCCCGATGGCGATGGCGCGAAGCAGCAGCCTTCGGAACGGGGTGCTGAACGCGGTATCGCCGCATTCGGTCGCGTATTTGGCATCC
>CALQHT020000411.1 GCA_943330455.2 Nitrosovibrio sp. Nv4
ATGGGTCGGCCGTGACGCCACCTCCGGGCCGATATGAAGCCAGTCAGGACGTGATCGGGGCGCCGCCGGCGGTCTGATGACCGCGCCGGCGCAGCCGAACAGCCGTCGTTATTGATCGAAAATCCCGAGTCCGACAGGCTGCTAGGGGTCAACGGTTGGGTCAGTTGGCATGAGTGCCGACGGTTCCTGGTGTGTCAGGTTTCCGGCTGCACCGCGTTGGCACGGCCCTGGGTCACCGGCAACCAGACCCGGACCGTGGTGCCCTGTCCGGTATCGCTCTCGAACACCAACCGGCCACGATGACGGTTCACGATGTGCTTCACGATTGCCAGCCCCAGCCCGGTGCCGCCCGCATCGCGTGACCGCCCTTTGTCGACCCGATAGAACCGCTCCGTCAGTCGGGACAAATGTTCCTTCGGGATACCGCCGCCCTTGTCGGCGACGGTCATCAACACACCGGGCCGAGCTGGCCAGCGAGGATCGTCTCGGGTCGGCTGATTGACGCTCAGGCGGACATCCCCACCGCCCCGGCCATATTTGACCGCGTTATCGACCAGGTTGTGCAGCAACTGCACGATCTGATCCCCGTCGCCCTGGACTGGCGGCATGTCCGGCGCGGCATCGACCGTGACACTCATGCTGGACGCGGCCAGCTTGGGTGCAAAGGTCGCCGCGACCTGGGTAATCTGGCGAGTCAGATCGACCGGATCGGATGGGGCCTGGTGCTCCGTCAATTCCACCTGAGACAGGTACAGCAAATCATCGATCAGGCGGTTCATCCGTGCGGCCTGCTCCGCCATGATCGCCAGGAACTGCTGCTGCGCGGGCGGATCTGACGCCGCCGGACCGCGCAAGGTTTCTGTGAACCCGATCAGCGCCGCGAGCGGGGAACGGAGTTCGTGGCTCACATTGGCGACGAAATCCGCCCGCATCTGCTCCACCGCCCTCTCCCGCGACCGATCCGACAGGATCACCACCGCTCGGCCGCCATCGGCCAATGGCGGGTCCATCGGGACCACGACGGCCCGCACATCGCGCGGCACGGGAACCGGCAGGGACAATTCGGCGGCCTGGATCGCATTTTCCGTCAACGCGCGGTCAATCGCACTGCGCAGCTCGGGGCTGCGCAGCACCGCGGGCAGGTCGTCGCCATACGCTGTCCGTGCCGCCGCGTTCATGCGCCGGATCGACCGATCCTCGGCCAGCACGACGAGCGGATCGGGCAGCCGTTCCAGGATCAACGTATCGGCGCGACGATCGCGCTCCATCGTTTCAGCGCGCTGCGCCAAGCGTCGGGACAGGCGCGCGAGCGCGGGTCCGAGCGACTCCATCGCGATAAGATCGGTGGGTTCCGGCAGAACGACAGGCGCGTCGCCCGCGCCGATGCGACCGATCGCGGCGTTCAGGGTCGCAATATCGCGCGACCAGATCGTGGCCAGCACAGCCACCGATGCTATGCCAGCCGCGATCGCCGCGGTCACGATCCAGAATACGGGTAACCCCGTCAGGCCGAGCCCAAGCAGCACCATCGATTGGGCGCCGCCGATCGTCACGGCGACTATCAGAAATGGGGTGATGCGATCCATGGATCAGCGTCCGGTGACTGGGTGAGACTCCGGGTATCTTGTAGCCCGGGAATCAGGCCGGATGTGACGACGTTCGTGAAGTTGCGGCAACATATTCCGACATCTCATACCAACTGGCCGAGACAATGACTCACCGCCAATGCAACGCCGTCGTGGCGGGGAGGCGCTGACCAAAGGGTCAATCTTGCCGCCGGCTGGCATCATTTGCCGCTTTCCAGCGACAGAAACGCCGCCGTCTCCGCCGCGGCCTGTGCGAGGCCAACCCGCCGCACCTGCACGCCCTCCGGGAAGGCGGACAGCATACGGCTGGGTGTCTGACGGTCCAGCAGCACGAACACGCCGCGATCGGACGACCGTCGGATCAACCGGCCGAACGCCTGGCGTAGACGCAGGCGCGCGATGCGGTCGTCGTAGCCTTTTGGGTCGCCCTCCGAGAGATGCACGCGCCGTTCGCGGTGCAGGATATCGGGCCGCGGCCACGGCACCCTTTCAAACACTACCAATTGGCAGGCCTTGCCGGGCACATCGACTCCGTCGCGCATGGCGTCGGTGCCAAGCAGACAACTGGTTTCCTCGGTGCGGAAGATGTCGACCAGGGTGGCGTTGCCCATCGCGTCCACATGCTGGGCATAGAGCGGGATGTCGCGGGCTTCCAGGTCTGGAGCGATGCGGGCGTGCACGGCCTGCAAGCGACGGATCGCCGTGAACAGCCCCAATCCTCCGCCGCCGGATGCCAGAAACAACGTCCGATAGGCGGCGGCAAGCTGGCCGATATCGTTGATCATGACGTCAGTGATCACGAACGCCCGCGTCTGGCGCGCATAGTCGAACGGTGACGCGACCGACGCGCGGATGGCCGGCGATGGCAGATGCGGCGCACCGACACGAGCCTCGGCCGCCGCCCAGGCCGCTTCCGGGTCGGAATTTCCCGAGTCCCGCAAGGTGGCGGAGGTCACCAGCAATCCTTGCGCCGGCGCGGCGAGCGTTGCCACAAACGGGATCGTCGGGTCCAGCCAATGGCGATGCAGGCCGACATCGTTGTCACGCAGCCCATCGCGCCGATCCAGGCGGAAGAACAGCACATGGCCGGGACGCTGGCCCGGATCTTCATCGGGTTCGGCCAGGCGCAGCAGCATGGCCTGCCAGGCACTCAGCGGGTTGATCGCGCGCCGGGTGAGCGAGCGACATGTCGCCTCGATCCGGTTTCGTGTGCTGGGGTCCATGTCCTCCGCTTCGGTGTCCAGACGCGCAAGAAGGCGTTCGCGCAGGGTGGTGAGCGGTTCGGCGATGCGCTGCATGGCGCGCGCCAGGCGTTCGGCGGAACTCGCGACATCCTCGGCGACCGGAAAGACATCGCATTCGACCGACCCGCCATAGCTGGTCCGGCGTGGATCGACCGGCCCATCCTGGTCCGCACCGATCGTGCGCGCGAGAACCTGCTGGCGCACCAACCGGAGGAACACTTCGGTCGGATTGGTGCGGGTGACCTCGATCCCCGCCAGAGGTGGGCCGTCCGGATCCTGCCGCATCCGCATCGACCAGTCGGATGGCGGCAGGGCGCCGGCCGCTTGCAAGGCCGCGTCCAGGGGGGCTTCCAATTCCGGTCGGGTAGCGATCAGTTCCTCGGCGCGTTTGCGCAATCCCCTGGCGCGCGATGCGCCACCTTCGGCACCGCGCAACCAGCGCCGCAGTTCCGCCGTTTCCAGTCCGGAGAGGGTGGCGGAGAATGCGCTGTCCGCGGCCTCAAACACATGATGGCCTTCGTCGAACACGTAGCGGGTTGGCACCGTGGTGTCGTCCAGCCCACCCCACGCTGCCTGAGTCATTACCAGGGCGTGGTTCGCCACCACCAGTTCGGCGGTGCGAGCGCGCCGGACCGTGTGTTCGATGAAGCAGCGGCGCCAGTGCGGGCAGGCGGCGTGGATGCACTCGCCGCGCCGGTCGGCCAGGGTTGCGATCAGCGCCGTGCCGTGCAGTTCGCCCAGCCAGCCGGGCAGGTCTCCACCCTGGATGTCGCCGTCATCGGTGGACGCCGCCCAGCGGGCGATCAGGCCGAGCGGGACGGTGTGGGATTGGATGAGGCCGTTGGAGGAGGCGTTGACGGCGTCTTCCAGGTTCAGCAGGCACAGGTAGTTTTCGCGCCCCTTGCGCACCACGACCCGGCGACGGCGCTCGGTCGGGTCCGGAATCAGGCGGGTGAGTTCGCTGTCGATCTGCCGCTGCAAATGGCGGGTGAAGGTGCTGATCCACACGGCCCCGCGATTTTTTTCCGCCCAGACGCTGGCCGGCGCGAGATAGCCCAGGGTCTTGCCGATTCCCGTGCCGGCCTCGGCCAGCACCAGATGCGGATCGCCACGGGTTTCGCGCGGGGCGAATGCGGCCGCCACGGCGCCGGAGTAGTCGGATTGGCCGGGGCGCTGTTCGGCCTCGGGTCCCAGAATCGCGGCCAGGCGGGATCGCGCTTCGGCTTCCTCCACGGGATGGGACGACGGGGGAGGCAGCGGCGCCGTGTCGTCCCATTCCGGCAGGCGTTTCCAGACCCGCAGCGGTTCCACTGATGCTGGAACGTGGGGGCGGCCGAGCGCGGTTGTGACATAGGGGGCCCAGCCCCAGCCGGCGGTGCCCATGCGGGCGGCGAGCGCAGCGGCATCGCGGTTGATCAAAGTCTCGCGGCCCCGGCTGAGATGGCTCAACAGGGCGAGGGCCAGTTCCGGAAGCAACGCGACTTCGGATTCCAGGCCCGGCGGTGGCACATCGAGATCGAGCGCCAGGGCCAGCCCCCGAGGTGTCGGCGCGGCGGCGCGGGCGGGTCGCGCGAAGGCGAACAGGTCCAGCAGGTCGAAGGCCGGCCCAGGGCGG
>CALQHT020000412.1 GCA_943330455.2 Nitrosovibrio sp. Nv4
AGGGCCCCATCCCCCAAGGCAACCATGATCCGGTTCCAAGGGCCGTCGCCCTTGGTGGGGGTCCAGGGGCAAAGCCCCTGGTGGGGTCCGGGGCAAAGCCCCGCACTTCTTGACGACATCCCCCCAAGGGGAGCATGCGAGCCCCTGAACTGTCCACCCCAACCCCCGCAAAGGAGGCGCCCATGCTGACCGAAGAGCAAGTCCGCCAGTTCCACGAGGAAGGCTACCTGTTCCTGCCGGAAACCTTCCGCCCCGAGGAAGTCGCCGTCTTGCGCGAGGAAGCCGAAGCCGTCTACCGCCAGCAGCGCCCGGAGGTCTGGCGCGAGAAATCCGGCGCCCCCCGCACCGCCTTCGCGGCCCATCTCTATAACGAGGGATTCGGCCTTCTCGGCCGCCACCCCCGCATGATCCACCCGGTCGAGCAGTTGTTCGGCGAGCCGGTCTACATGCACCAGTACAAAGTCAACGCCAAAGCCTCGTTCACCGGCGATGTCTGGCAGTGGCACCAGGACTACGGCACATGGGCCCGCGATGACGGCATGCCGGAGCCGCGCGCCATGAACATCGCGGTTTTCCTGGATGAGGTCATGCCGATCAACGGCCCGCTGATGCTGGTGCCGCGCAGCCATACCCAGGGGGTGCTGTCGGCCGAACACGACACGACGACGACGTCCTATCCCCTGTGGACCCTGGACGAGGAGACGGTCACCCGCCTGGTCGATGCCGGCGGGATCGTCGCGCCGACCGGCAAACCGGGCGGATTGCTGCTGTTCCACGGCAATCTGGTGCATGGATCGGCCGGCAATATCACGCCGTATCCCCGCAAAATCGTCTATCTGACCCTGAACGCGGTTTCCAACTACATCCGCACGCCGACGCGGAAGGAATGGATCGCGCACACGGACTTCGCGCCGATCGTGCCGAACGATGACGACGCGCTGCTCCGTTATGCCACCCGCTTCAAGCAGGCGGCGGAGTAGACCGGGTCAGACCGGCTCCAACGGGGCGTGCAGCCTGGTGTCCTTGCAGATGATGCCGCCCCGGTTGCCTTCCTCCAGACTGCCATAGCGTTCGGCGTAGATCGGCGGCAGCGGGCGAGCGCCGGGGGCGGCCAGCCACAGACGGAGCAGATGCCGCTTGCGCTCGGGTTCCGGCCAATCGACGAAGGCAGTCCGGTCGTGCAGCAGAGTGTGATTGTGCACCAACTGGATATCGCCGGGCTGGAACTGGATATCCAGGCGCAATTCCGGGCTTTCGGCCAGGGAATCGAACATGTCCAGGGCTTCCAGGTCCTGCGGGGTCAGCCGGCGCGCCTCCGGAAAGCGTTGCGAGGACCGCACATAGGTGCGTGAGTAGATCGCCGACAGATAGCCCTCGTAATCGTTGAACACCGGCATGTCGAACCAGGGCAGCTTGCCTTCCGGCACCTCTCCCCGGCGATCGGTGGCGAACGGCTGGAACAGCAACCGCACCAGATCCGGGCAGCGTTCAGCCATCACGTTGTAGATGGTGTTGGAGCTGGTCAGCGACGACAACCCACCGGATTGCGCCGTTTTCAGACACAACAGGCCGACAATGTCGCAGGAATCGGTGTGGAAATGCTGCCGCTCGGTCGTCTGATAGGTGCGGACCTTGGGGTCGTTGGTGGACAAACCCATGTCGCGGACATGCCCGAGGATGTGCCCCTTGGCATTCTGCGACCGCGCACTGCCGAAATGGGTGCCTATGCCGAAATAGGCGGTGGCACTGTCGGCGATCGGGCGACCTTCCACCGGCAGGCCACGGATCAGCACGAAGCCGCGCCCGTTCAGGATGTCGCCGCGCATGCGGTCCAGGATCGGCCCCAAGGTCGGCAGCGGGAAATCTGCCTTCCTGATGTCGGCAATGTCGATACCCTTGGCTTGGACCGAGGCGACCGCCGCCTCGATCTCCTGAATTTCAGCCGCGGTGAGCGGGTGGATCCATTCATCGGACCGTTTGGCCAGGTCGGGTCCGAACCAGGCGGATGGACCGTCGATCAGCGGTCGGGGCGGGTCCAGGGTGCGAGTCTGCGCGTGCGACATGGTTGGCGGGCTCCTTGCGGGCGGGCGGTCATCAGGCGACGTCGAACCATGATCGGTTCCGCCATTGTGGGCAACGCCCGATTGGCGGGACCGGGTCCAAGGATCGAGGGCGGCACGCGCTCGGCAAGGGCCATTAGTTCTTCCTATGTTCTACAATCGACATGCAAGCCGCGGCAAGCGGATTCGGTCCGTGGGTGGAATCGGGCCGCAGAACGCTCTGCAGATGATTGGAATCATTGAGTATGGTGAAAGATCGTGCAAAGGTTAATAAGGCAAGCCGAGATTCCGAAATAGGCGAACCTGAACGCTTTGAGCGGTTCGCTGTTCTTACGACCGGGTCTCAGCCGCATCGTTTATGTCACTGAAAGAACGGTGAATTCGTTCATATCTCCGGCGACCGGGCGAACTTTCCGGATGTAGTGCTTCATTGCCAAACCCAGCCGAATTCGGGGGTTTCCGTTACGGTAGAGTGCGAAAACCGGGGGGTATCGTTGCACAACCATGCCGTTAACCCCTGCCTCTCTCGTGGGCATGCCGGACAATTGAGAGGCATTTCCCCCATACCGCCACAGCGCCCGACAGAACGGGTTCGGCCGCCGGATTTCCAACGATCGCATGCCGATGGCGGACAGAGGCGCCCCATGCGCCTTTGGGGCATGGCCCGCCAATGTCACTCCCACGCCCGATCGCCGGACAGGGCATTCCGTGGGAGGCTCACCATCTCCGTGGCCCTCGGTGGTCCTCCGCGTTCTCCGTGTGAGGCCCTTGCGACCGATCGAACACGCACCGGTTCGGCGAGCGAGACGCCTGTATCGACAAATCACCCTACACGAGCCAAAATTCCGGGTCGCATGCCATCAACGGGTTGGCAATGGATGGACTTCCCCAGCCTCGCACACCCTCGGCGCCAGCGCTGATCCGCCAGGGCGGCTCGATGATCTTCAGGAGGAGAGTGACGCTCCCCCGGCACGCAAGGCCTCGTCCAACGGGACGCTCCGGGACAGGCGTGGAGGCTTTGGCTGCGTCCGCGGTTCTCCACCACGCTGGCACGAAGATCACCAAGCAGCGCGGGTGAAGTTGCGCCGACGGTGGCAGGGTCGCCGACCTGCCCCCAACCGACCACCAAATACGCGCCGTACTTTCCCCCCGACCCGACCGTTACGAAACGATCAGGCCGAACGCACCGCCGGAAACACCTGTTCGGAGATGATCTGCATCTGCTCCATCGCCAGGCTGGCGGGCATGCCGGCCCAGTGGATGCCCAGGATCATCGTGTTCGCTCCGAAACGACGCTTCAGGGTCAGGATCTGCTCGGTCACCTCGTTGGGAGACCCAAACAGAAACCGGTCCTGCATCAGCGATTCGAAATCCATCGCGAAATGATCGCTGGCCGGCATCACCTTGTCCTGCCCCCAGTCCTGGTAGGCCTTGTATTTGATCTCCAGATAGGGACCGGCGAGGCGGATCGCCTCGGCTCGTGTCGGCGCCACGAAGACTTCCCGTGCCATCGGCAATTCATCGGGGAACGGCTTGCCAGCAGTATCGAGCGCGCGCTTGTAGACCTCCATCTGTTCGGCGATCGTATCCAGCTTGTTGTGCGGGTTGATGAACCAGGTATCCGCCATCCGCGCCGCTCGCCTGATGCCGACATTGGCATTGGCACCGATCCAAACCGGCGGCATTGGTTTCTGCACCGGCATGACCGTGCAGTTGGCATTGTCCAACCGGAAGTAACTGGCCTCCATGCTGACGAAATCCTCCGACCACAGGCGCTTGACCGCGGTCAGGCATTCCTCGAACCGCTGGCCGGACTGTTTCGTGGTCGTGCCGAAAGCGTTGAATTCGACCTCCCGGTAGCCGATGCCGGCGCCGAACACCAGTTTGCCGTCGCACATCACGTCCAGGGAGGCGAGTTCCTCCGCCACGTGCAACGGGCTGTGCAGCGGCAGCAGCACCACGCCTGGGATCAGCCGCAGCTTGGGCGCGATCATCGCGACCTGGCAGAGATAGGGAATCTGCTGGATGTATTGGAACGGATGGGAACTGTAGTGCGAGCCCTTGCCGATGCAGTCATAGCCCAGATCTTCCGCGAATTTGGCGGCGTCCAGGTCTTCCTTCAGACGCACACGCATGTCGTCGCCCTGGGGGTATTGACCGCGGATGATCAGGCCGAAGCGCATTTTGGTGGCTCCTGGTTGGGGTTGGTTTGGGGGGAGGATAGGTGGCTGGAGGCAGAGGGGGAAGGGCGGGGCTTCCGCCCCGGACCCCGACCAGGGGCTTTGCCCCTGGACCCCACCAAGGGCGACGGCCCTTGGAACCCGGACCATTGGTGCGTTGTAGGATGGGGCCTACACGGACGCTGAAACGTCCGCGTAGGCCC
>CALQHT020000413.1 GCA_943330455.2 Nitrosovibrio sp. Nv4
CAGGGGATGTTGCATTATACATCTGCCCTACGAATCGTACTCCGCCGCGTCGCTCCAAATGGTTTTTTCGCAATGTGAGAGATTTTTTCTCCCCGTTGTCGCTATCCTAACGCCAATGGGGCTTTGCCCCGGACCCCACGAGGGGCTCTGCCCCTCGACCCCGCCAAAGGCGACGGCCTTTGGAATGCGATTCTTTTGGTGCCTTCGGGATAGGGGCCTACACGGGCGTTTCATCGTCCGTGTCGGCCCCTATCCCGAAGGCACCAATTATCCGGGTTCCTAGGCCCGTCGGCCTTGGTGGGGGTCCAGGGGGCAAAGCCCCCTGGCGGGGTCTCGGGACGGAGCCCCGCCCTACCTCAAACCGCCTCCGCCGAAAACGACCGCGGCCCCGCACAACACGCACACCCACCCGCATGGCTGCGCATCGTCTGCGCCCCCGCCCCGGCATCCATCTGCGCGCCCCCTCCGATCGCCGGCAGGGTCAGCAGCCGCGGCGCGAGATCGCTGCAATCCGGGCAGGGCTGCGGCTTGTCGAATTCCGCCATCGGGCGTGAATCGCTGAACGGGCCGCAGGTTTCGCATTCATAGTTGTATGTCGGCATCGTTCCCTCGGGGCTGGCTGGCCGGTATCATATAGTGTGCCATCGCCACATGGGGGAGGTCCAGGCCGCTCTGCCAGGTTGATCCGTCCATGCTGGAAAGTTTGACAAGGCATCCCCCGGCCCCCTATACGCCCGCGCTCACTGCCGGGAACGTGGACGGTCCTTCGGGGGCCGATCCCGTCGCTTGCCTGTTGGTTCAGGCTTGGGGCCTACCGGTGCAACAAGAGAGAAGAAAAGGGCAACGCGCCTATGACCAAGCGCGCCGAGAGTAAATACAAGATCAACCGCCGCCTGGGTGTAAACCTGTGGGGCCGGCCGAAATCGCCTGTCAACAAGCGCGATTACGGCCCCGGCCAGCACGGTCAGCGCCGCAAGAAGCCGACCGATTTCGGCACCCAGTTGATGGCGAAGCAGAAGCTGAAAGGCTACTACGGCAATATCGGCGAGAAGCAGTTCCGCAAGTACTACGAGGAAGCGGTCCGCCGGAAGGGCGACACCTCGGAGAACCTGATCGAATTGCTGGAGCGGCGGCTGGACGCGGTCTGCTACCGCCTGAAATTCGCCGTGACCCCGTTCGCCGCCCGTCAGTTCGTGAACCACGGCCATTTGCTGGTCAATGGCAAGCGGCTGAACATCCCGTCCTACAGCGTGAAGGACAACGACACGATCGAGGTCAAGGAGAAGTCGAAGCAGCTCGCCATGCTGCTGGACGCGACCCAGAGCAGCGAGCGTGACGTGCCGGAATACCTGGAAGTCGACCATCGCGCGATGAAGGGCCGGTTCGCCCGCGCCCCGAAACTGTCGGATGTGCCGTATCCGGTGCAGATGGAACCGAACCTGGTGGTCGAGTTCTACTCGCGCTGACGATTTTCCCGGAATGAAGCGGCGACCCCCTGGGTCGCCGTGGCATCCGGTTCCTATCAAAAGGCGCCGCCCCGTCGGGACGGCGCTTTCTTTGTCCGCGGCATGGCGCGTCCCGAGGAAGGACACCAGGCTGAGGCGGCGGGTAAGAATAACCGCTCCATTTGGCGCGGGGACTGCAAACCCCGTCATGATGGGCGCTGGCCCATCATCCTCGAATTTGCCGATATTCACACAGCGAGACGTGGATGGAGGGCCTTTGCCTGCCATGATGCGGAGAGACGCGCGTTCAATACCAGAGGCAGCACTTAAGCTCGCGCGTCGCCCTTCCCGGGAGGACGCCAACCGAACCGACGCCCCCAGAGATACCGGCGCGGCCGCATACCGGAGGAACCGTCCAGTGACCGCTCCGCCAATCCCGCGATGCTCGGCTGCATGCTCCTGCGTGTATCCGGTCAGCGGCGATTTCCTGCGATCTCGCCTCAGTCCAACGTGATGTTGGCGCGCTTGATCAGGTCGGCGAAGTAGGCCGTCTGTTTGACCAGCCGGGTCTTCAATTCGGGCAGGCTGTCGCCTTTGGCGTAGATATGGATGCCGCCGGCAAACTGCTTGGCTTTGAACTCCTCATCGGTGTGGATCGTCGAGAGCGCGGCGTGCAGCTTCTCGATGATGGGTGTGGGCACCGCGGCGGGGGCATAGGTGCCGAACCAGATGGGGATATCGAATTCCGGGAAGCCCTGCTCCTTCATCGTGCCGACATCCGGGAATTCGGAGTAGCGCTCGTCTGACAGGATCGCCAGCAGGGTCAGCTTGCCGGCCTTCACATGCGGGAACACCAGCGAGTCGAAGATGCCGTGCACCTGCCCGGCGAGCAGGTCGGGCACCGCCTCTCCATTACCGCGATAGGGGACGTGCAGCAGGTCGATGTCCGCCATCAGCTTCAGCGTCTCGCCGCGCAGATGGTTCACCGAGCCGACACCGGCGGACACGAAGGTGATCTGGCCAGGCTTCTTTTTGGCCAGGGCGACGAACTCCGCCATGTTCTTGACGCCGAGGGACGGGTGGACGGCGAACCCGGCGATGACCTCGCCCATGCGCGACACACCGACGAAATCCTTCAGCGGGTCGTATGCGGTCTTGCGCAGGCTGGGGATGACGACGACCGGCGCCTGTGGGGTCATCAGGATGGTGTAGCCATCCGGGGTGGACCTGGCGACGGCTTCCGCGCCGAGGGCTCCTGAGGCGCCGCTGCGGTGCTCGACCACGAATTGCTGGCCGAGCTGACGGGAGAGACGCTCGCAGAGGGCGCGGATGATGAAGTCGGTGCCGGAGCCTGGGGGGTAGGGGATGATGGCGCGGACCGGCCGGTTGGGCCAGTCGGTTTGGGCTTGAGGCTGCCCTTGGGCCTGGGTGGGGCTTGGGTTCCATAGCAGCGCCAGTCCCAGCGCGAGTGCGGCGCCGATGGCCGATCTTGTTCGCATGATTTTTGTCTCCCTGTTGGTTCCGTCTTGGCGGACATTGTTCGGCGCGATGATTACGGTCGCATGGCCGCTACGCAACCTGTGTCAGGTGCCGTCAGTCACGTCACTGGGTCACATCTTCGAATTCTATCGCACAAGATTTTGTCGACGCATGCGACTTAAAGTTGAGTGTCCAGCTATGTGAGTCCGGGGCGGAGCGGAGGATCCGTGCCTCCGCCCCGAACCCGATATCAGGCGAAAATCTCGCCCAGCCGCTTGATGCTGCCCAGGGTCTTCTCCACCGGCAGACCCGGCCACTGGCAGCGCATGA
Source organism: Nitrosovibrio sp. Nv4 (assembly GCA_943330455.2). Classification (GTDB taxonomy): domain Bacteria; phylum Pseudomonadota; class Alphaproteobacteria; order Acetobacterales; family Acetobacteraceae; genus Rhodopila. Next base: position 3,255 of record CALQHT020000413.1, read on the forward strand.
TGAAGTGATCGACCCCCAGCAACTCGTGATACCGGGCGATTTCCTCCTTCACCTTCACCTTGTCGCCGATGATGAAGCGATCGCGGGCGAACTCCGGGAATGTCGTCTGGGTCACCCGGTCCTGCAGACCCCAGGACGCATAGGCGTTGTATTTGTATTCCAGCGGCTCCCGGCATTCCTCATGCGCGGTGGCGTTGTTCTCGCCCACATAGCATTCGATCGTGATCGGGAAGTCGATCGGCGTGCGGCCGAATTCCGCCAAAGCCGCCCGGTACGTCTTCATTAGCGGCGTGATTTTCCCCAATCCGCCGCTGTTCACGATCAGCCACGCATCGCCGATCCGCGCTGCTCGTCGCACCGACACATCCGCCTGCCCGGCGATGTAAAGCGGAGGCCCACCTGGCCGCACCGGCTTCAGGCTGAGCCCGGCATCCGTTACGGTGTAAAAGCGACCTTTGTGCTCGACCCGGTCTTCGGTCCACAGCCGCTTCATCAGGCCCAGGCTCTCGTTGAACCGCGGCGCCCGTTCGCTGAGCGGCTGGCCGAAGGCGGTGAATTCCGGCGGACGGTAGCCGAGGCCGACCCCCAGGATGTAGTTGCCCCCGGTCAGCACGTCCAAGGTGGCGGCTTCCTCGGCGACATGCACGGGATTGAGCGGCGGCAGGATCAGGATGTTCGGCCCGATCGTCATGCCTTCGGCGTGGGCGGCGATATAGGCCATCATCGGCGTGATCTGCAGCATCTGCATCGGATGCGTCAGCCAGTGGTGCGGGAACCACAGCGAACTGAACCCGGCATCGCGCGCGGCGCGGACCTGGGTCACCATCTCCGGGATGCGTTCCGGGACGTTGTACCCTTCCGGGAACTGGGTGTTGATGAACAGGCCGACTTTCATGACAGGAATCCTCCCACTATCGGCACGGAGCTTATAGGACTGGACGGCGCAGGTCACCCGCCTCCCCCCAGGGCAACACAACACAGGGCAACACCCCCCAGGGCCACACCCCCCAGGGCGACACCCCACAGCAATTCTCATTTTGGCATTTGACCGTGTGATTTGCGTTTTTTGATTATGATGGGAAGACGGTATCGAGGGTTTGCGCGGCTCAATGCGGGTTGGGCGACGGCTTTGCGAAGGCCAGGGTCAGCGCCAAATCCTCCCAATCCGGAAA
>CALQHT020000414.1 GCA_943330455.2 Nitrosovibrio sp. Nv4
AAGCGCCTCTACCGGGCAACTCTGCGGCGGCAGCAGTCGCGCCACCGCGTTGTCCTTAAACGTCTGTCCATACCGAGCCATGTTCGTCTTCCAGCGCCCCCTGAGGTCTTGATCCTATCCGGGCGGCAACTTCTCTGACACAGGGGGACGGTCAACGTGTGCCAGCAGTGCAGTGCCCCGTCAGACTGTTATCGGCACCGCGCGGCAAACCATGTGTGGGGTTACGCCAGATTGGCCACTGACAATCCCGCACGAAAGCGCGTTAGCGACCGTCGGTCGAGCCTGCGTCGCCGCTACTCTCCTGCATCCGTCCACCGAGATCCTCGGGTTTCCCCGATCGCCCGCCCTGGCCTCGGGGGATCCAGCCATTCACCACGCCCCACCCACCCTTGACACCCCCACCCCCATCTCCCCCAAAAATGTAGCCAAGGCTACATTCTGTGCTATAGGGTGCAAAAGATAGCAAAGGGTCCAACTCCAATGCGATGGCGTGCCGGGACAAAACCAACCATCCACCTCCCCTCGACATGGGGGCGGCGTCTCACCGCCCTGACCCTGCTCGTGTCGCTCATCACAACCGCCGCCCTCGCCCAAACGCCCTCCGAGCGAACAAAGCCCTTCCGCGTCGTCACCACCTTCACCGTCATCCAGGACATCGCGCAGAACGTCGCCGGCACCGCCGCCACGGTCGTGTCCATCACCAAGCCGGGCGCCGAAATCCACGACTACCAGCCCACGCCGCAGGACATCGTGCGCACGCAATCCGCCGATCTCGTGCTGTGGAACGGCCTGAACCTCGAACAATGGTTCGCCCGCTTCTTCGACAACGTGAAGAACGTGCCGAACGTCGTGGTCTCGGACGGGGTGCAGCCGATGGGCATCCGCGAAGGCCCCTACACCGGCAAACCCAACCCGCATGCCTGGATGTCGCCCACCAACGCGTTGATCTACGTGGACAATATCCGCAAGGCGCTGGTGCAATACGACCCCGCCAACACTGCCATCTACGACCGGAACGCCGCCGCCTATGCGGCCAAGATCAAGGCCATGGACGAACCGCTGCGCCGCCGCCTCGCCACCATCCCGGAAGCCCAACGCTGGCTGGTCACGTCGGAAGGCGCGTTCAGCTACCTCGCCCGCGACTACGCCATGCGCGAGGCCTATCTCTGGGCCATCAACGCAGAGGAACAGGGCACCCCCAAGCAGGTGCGCGCGGTCATCGACCTGGTGCGCAAGAACAAGGTGCCGGTCGTGTTCGCCGAGAGCACGATCTCCGACAAACCCGCCCGCCAGGTCGCGCGGGAGACCGGGGCCAAGTTCGGCGGCTCCCTCTATGTCGACTCGCTGTCCGACCCAGGCGGTCCGGTGCCGACCTATCTGCGCCTGCTGGAAGTGACCGTCGACACCATTGCCAAAGGATTCGGCAAGTAATGCTGCAACGAGTCGACGACAGGACCGCCGATGCGGTCTCGGTGGTGCCGGCGATCGAGGTCTCGCACGTCACCGTCAGCTACCCGAACGGCCATCAGGCGTTGCGCGACGTCACCTTCTCCCTGGACGCCGGCGGCATCTGCGGGCTGGTGGGGATCAACGGCTCCGGCAAGTCCACTTTGTTCAAGACGTTGATGGGGTTCATCCGGCCCACCACCGGCCAGGTGCGGCTGAACGGCATGCCGGTGGCGCGCGCGCTGAAGACCAACATCGTCGCCTATGTGCCGCAGGCCGAAGACGTCGACTGGAACTTCCCGGTTCTGGTCGAGGATGTGGTGATGATGGGGCGCTACGGCCATATGGGCTTCCTCCGCATCGCGTCCCGCGCCGATCGCGACGCCGTGGACAGCGCGTTGGAACGGGTGGGCATGTCCGCGTTCCGCAAACGCCAGATCGGCGAACTCTCGGGCGGCCAGAAAAAACGCGTGTTCCTGGCGCGGGCGTTGGCGCAGGAAGGCCGCATCATCCTGCTGGATGAGCCGTTCACCGGCGTCGATGTCACCACTGAAAACGCCATCATGGAACTGATGCGGGAGCTCCGCGACAACGGCCATCTGATGCTGGTGTCCACCCACAACCTGGGCAGCGTGCCGGATTTCTGCGACCAGGTGGTGCTGATCAACAAGACTCTGCTGGCCGCGGGACCGACTCAGACCGTGTTCACCCAGGCCAACCTGGAGAAAGCGTTCGGCGGGGTGCTGCGCCATTTCCAACTGGTCGGCGCCAACCTGCACGACGACGACGATCCCCGCGGCGTCACCGTGTTGACCGACGACGAGCGCCCTCTGGTCTTTTATGGGGAGCAGAGCAACCTCCGTCACGCCACCGGAACCCCGCATCCGCCGGAAGACGCCGCGTGACCGAACTGCTGGTCCCCTTCGCCTATGACTACATGCTGAAGGCGCTGTGGGTGTCCGCTCTGGTCGGCGGCGTCTGCGCGTTCCTGTCCGCGTTCCTGATGTTGCGTGGTTGGTCGCTGATGGGGGACGCTCTGGGACACGCCGTCGTTCCCGGCGTTGCCATGGCGTATATGCTGGGGCTGCCCTATGCCGCCGGCGCCTTCGTGACCGGGTTGCTGGCGGCGGGCGGGATGGCCTTCGTGCGGCACGTGACCTCGCTGCGGGAGGACGCGGTCATCGGCGTGGTGTTTACCGCGTTCTTTGCCGCCGGGGTTCTGATGGCCTCGATCAATCCGATCGCGGTGAACATCCAGTCGATTGTGTTGGGCAACATTCTGGGCATCGACGACAACGACGCGTTGCAGGTGGCGATCATCAGCGCGGTGTCGTTGCTGGTGCTGTTGGCGAAATGGAAGGACCTGATGCTGGTGTTCTTCGACGAGAGCCACGCCCGCGCCGTCGGCATCAACCCGATGCGGCTGAAAATCCTGTTCTTCACGTTGCTCGCCGCCTGCACCGTCGCCGCGCTGCAAACCGTCGGCGCCTGCCTGGTCATCGCCATGGTGGTGACGCCCGGCGCCACCGCCTATCTGCTGACCGACCGGTTCGGCCGGCTGCTGGTGATCAGCGTGTCGATGGGCACCGTCACGTCTTTCGTGGGCGCCTATGTCAGCTACTTCCTCGATGGCGCCACTGGCGGGGTGATCGTGGTGCTGCAAACCTTGCTGTTCCTGACCGCGTTCGTCTTTGCTCCAAGGCACGGGATCCTCGCCCAGCGTCGCTCCATCGCCACAGCGCGGGAGCAAGCGGTGTGACCGCGGTCCTGGACTGGTTTCTGCTGCCGATGCAGTACCCGTTCATGCAACGAGCCCTGATCATCGCCCTGATCACAGGGGCCTGTTGCGCGGTGCTGTCCTGCTTTCTGGTGTTGAAGGGCTGGTCTCTGATGGGGGACGCCGTGTCGCATGCGGTGCTGCCCGGGATGGTGCTCGCCACCATGGCCGGGTTGCCGCTGGCGGTGGGCGCCTTCGTGGCCGGGCTGTTCTGCGCCGTCGCGACCGGTTGGTTGCAGGCAAACAGCCGGGTCAAAAGCGACACCGTCATGGGCATCGTCTTCTCCGGCATGTTCGGCCTGGGGCTGGTGCTGCTGACCAAGGTCGAAACCGACCAGCACGTCATGCACATCCTGTTCGGCAACCTGCTGGGCGTGAGCGCGCGCGACATCGTCGAAACGATCGTGCTTGGTGGTGCCTGCCTGGTGTTCGTGGTGCTACGCCGCCGCGATCTGTTGCTGATGTCGTTCGATCCCGTGCATGCAAGGGTCGTGGGGTTGGCCACCGGGTTTTTGCACTACGGCCTGCTGACCGCGCTCGCGATGACGATCGTGGTGTCACTGAAAGCGGTCGGGGTGATCCTGGTGGTGGCGATGCTCATCGCGCCCGGTGCCACCGCCTACCTGGCGACCGACCGGTTTGAGCGGATGTTGGTCGTCGCCATCGCGGTGTCGGTGTTTGCGACGGTGTCCGGGACGTTCATCAGCTTTCACCTGGATGCGGCGACGGGGGCCTGCATCGTGCTGATCCAGGCGGCGGTGTTCTTGGGGGTGCTGCTTCTGGCGCCGAAGAAGGGGTTGCTCCGGACGCGCGCGGTTGCGGCCTGAGGGGAAGGGCGGGGCTTCCGCCCCGGACCCCGACCAGGGCTCTGCCCTGGACCCGCCAAAGGCGACGGCCTTTGGAATGCGATTCTTTGGTTGTTTGAATTCCTGGGGCGCTACCCGGACCTCTCTCCGTCCGGGTAGCGCCCCAGGAATTCAAACAACAATGGTCCGGGTTCCAAGGGCCGTCGCCCTTGGTGGGGTCCAGGGGCAAGCCCCATCAGCGTTAGGATAAGCTTTTGGCGGAGAATATCCTTTGCCTGACCCGCCTCCTTCGCGATTCAGCAAGCCGGCGGCAGATCCGGCCCCGTGCGTTGATAAAGTCCGCCAGGGTGAACGTGTCAGGCACCAGAGCGTCGCA
>CALQHT020000415.1 GCA_943330455.2 Nitrosovibrio sp. Nv4
CTCGGTGTCCGCGATGTCGCAGTTCCTGCTTATGTTCCTGTATGCGCTTAACGAGGCGTTGAAGGACATAAAGTCCTTCGCCTTCGCCGGATCGTTGATCGAAGTCAGCGAAATCCTGGAACGCGAGCCGGTCGAGCAGGCGATCACCAAAATCATGGAACTGATCGGCTTCGGATCGTCCAACTACGGCAATTCCTTCGCCGATTTCTCCGATGGCTGGATGAAGCATGTCACCAACAAGACCACGGTGATCATCCTGGGCGACGCCCGCGGCAACCGCACCGATCCTCGGACCGAGATCATGTCGGAGCTTTCCAACCGATCCAGGCGCATCATCTGGCTGAACCCGGAGTTCCGTTCGGCTTGGGGCACGGGTGATTCCGACATGTATCGGTATGCGCCATTCTGCAACATGGTGACTGTTTGCAACACCTTGCGGCATCTGGAGCGGGCGATTTCCGATATTCTGGAAGACGCGACCTGAGACGGGCCGGCCGGAGCAATAACCGCACCATTGACCTCTGGCGTCCCCTTACCGATCTGGGTCGGGAAGGCTTTTAACCTCCCCTCCCGCCGAACCGTGCTGGCGGTTCTCCCGCATACGGCTCTCCGTGGCTGGCTATATCCTCATCGGGGGTGTCTCGCCGCTTCCAGAGGCTTGGTAAGGGCGAGGAAATGTTAAAGCCGCGTTGACCGTCGTCGGCACCGCGCTCCCTGACCACGCGATCGAATCTATCCCAAGGGAATGGTTGGATAATCTATTCGAATACGGTGGCTGGGTGGCGCATGACATAGGCCCTGGTGCGGTGGCTGACGTTGAGGGCATCTCTCCGCGGTAGACTCAATCTCATGGGTTTGTACGCGCAAAAACCGCGCCGGACAGCAGTGGGCCTAGCCCGACATTGACGATGAGGGGACGCTATCGGTCAATCTTTCAGCCGGTTGGCATAACTGCTCGGCCCACCCGCTCCAGCCCTACGCTGGATCAGGCCGCCCCGGATCCCGCCAGCAACCGGCGAAGCGGTTCCCGGCGGACCTTGCCGGTATCCGTGCGCGGCAACGTTTCCATCACGCGGGGCACGAAGACCCGCACAGAGCCACTCAGGATCGCCAATATCGCCTCCTGGTTGCGCCCGAACGCCGCGGCATCCGGCGATTGGAGCACCAGATACAGCGCATCTTCCGCGTCCGGCACCGGGACTGTCAGCAACACGGCGTCTTCGATCCCGTCCAGGTCCCGAATCCGCTGCTCCAGCATCTGCGGCGCCAGCTTGATGCCCCCGATATTGACCACGTCGTCGGCTCGCCCCAGCACCACCAGTTTGCCAGGTTCCGGCACCGTACCGAGATCGTTGGTGCGGTACCACCCGTCGCGGAACGCGGTTCGGCTGGCTTCTTCATCCCATAGATAGCGTTGGACCATCATCCCGGTCCGCACCTCGACCGTGCCCACCTCCCCCGGCGCGGCCTCACGGCCGTCATCCGTCATAATGCGGACCGATGCGTCGGGCGTGAGGTGCCCGATCCCGGCTTCGTCGATGAACGCGATTCGTTGCACCTCGATCGCGCCATAGGTGTGGAACACATGGGATGCCACACGCTGGCGCAGGACCCGTCGCACCGATGGTGGCAGTGGCCCCCCTTTGATGTTGACGATGCCGGTGCGGGGCGTGTGCCAATCCTCTGGCAGCATATCGATGAACCGAACCGCATCGCCGGAGACCATTGTCGTCCGAAACGCCTCGAACCGCCCCATGTCCGATACCAGCGACCAGAGCTGAGACGACACGACCGTGCAGCCGGCCCGCAGCGCAATGGTGGATTCGTTGTACGCCGAGCGGAGGGTGAAGCCATAGAGATTGAGGAAATTCCAGGCGTGTCCGGGGTCGTCGGGAAACCGCTCGGTCTTTTGCGTCAGATCGCGAAGCAGCCCCTGCGTCATCGGCAGAACCTTGGGCCGTCCCGTCGATCCCGATGTCCGGGTCAGGATCACGACCGCCTCATCATCCGGACAGCAATCCAACAACCCGAAATCCGTTCGGCTGACCGGGATGCGCGCGATCCGGTCGATCGCCTCCTGCCCGACCGACATCACGGGAACCGGCAGGGTCATGGTCGAACCGTCCTCCAGGCACAGCAACCCACACCGCGCCAGGATCGGATCGTTGGACAGGACATCGGCCTTGGAGAAGGAGACGGCTGTCGCACCGACGATCTCCGCCGCCAGCAGCAGGATCAGATGCAGATAGCGGTTCTCGCAGGCAATGCCGATCAGCGTGCCTTGTGTCGCCGACCTCGCCCGCAGCGCTTGGACATATTGCACGACGCTGACGCTGAGATCGCCATAGCTGTAGGGATGGTCCTGCTCGATCACCGCGATCGCGTCAGGGGTGCGATCAAGCCAATGCAGCAGGCATTGGGGGGTCGACAGGGTAAGAGGCAGAGGCAACATGGATCCGCTCACACGCGCATGGTTGCTGACAGACATCGCGGTGCTCCCGACCAGAGCATGTTCAGGCGGGTCGGCGACGCTGCCGGGATTGCCCGATCGCGTGGGTTACGCGCCGGTGCCCATCATCCGGCGCGCTCAACCTCTATCCGGCGTTGTTCGCCCCGCCTTTTCCGGCCGCGAATCGCACCGCTTCCTCGGCGGCACGGACCAGGGCGCGGGCTTTCTGGCGGGTTTCCTCGAATTCCGCTTCCGGCACCGAGTCGGCGACGATCCCCGCGCCGGCTTGCACATACATGACGCCGTCCTTCACCAGGGCGGTGCGCAATGCGATGCAGGTGTCCATGGTACCGTTGGCCGCGAAATAGCCGATGCAGCCGGCGTAGATACCACGCCGGTCGGGCTCCAGTTCCTCGATGATTTCCATCGCTCGCACCTTGGGCGCGCCCGACAAGGTGCCGGCCGGGAAGCCGCCGACCAGGGCATCCAGCGCGTCCATGCCATCCCGCAGCTTGCCCTCGACGTTCGAGGAAATGTGCATGACGTGGCTGAACCGCTCGATGACGAAGCTTTCGGTGACCTTCACCGTGCCGATGGCGGCCACGCGGCCCACATCGTTGCGGCCGAGATCGAGCAGCATCAGGTGTTCGGCCCGTTCCTTCGGATCGGCGAGCAGTTCGGCTTCCAGCGCCTGGTCTTCCTCATGCGTCGTGCCGCGGCGGCGGGTGCCGGCCAGGGGACGGATCGTGACGGTGCCGTCGCGCAACCGCACCAGGATTTCCGGTGAGGAGCCGACGATCGAGAATCCACCGAAGTCCAGATAGAACAGGAACGGCGCCGGGTTGATCCGCCGCAGCGCGCGATACAGCGAGAAGGGCGGCAGGGCGAACGGGACGGAAAACCGCTGGCTGATGACGATTTGGAACGCATCGCCGGCTTCCACGTATTCCTTGCAGCGATCGACCGCGGCCAAGAACTGGTCCTTGGTGAAGTTCGACCCAGGGGCCGGCGGATCGGGCAGCATGACCGGTGGCGGTTGGCGCGGCAGCGGACGCTCCAACGCCGCTTCGGCTTCATCCAGCCGGGTTTGCGCTTGTTCCCACGCGGTTTCGGCACTGACCTCGGGCGAAGGGTAGATCGGCGACAACAGGGTCAGTTCGTCGTTCACGTTGTCGAAGATCGCGAACAAGGTGGGGCGGACCATGAGCGCTTCCGGAACGCCGATCACGTCGGGGTTCTTGTCCGGCAGGGTCTCCATCAGGCGGACCATGTCGTAGCCGAGATAGCCGACCAGCCCGCCCGACATCGGCGGCAGGTTGGCGGGCACGTCCAGCCTGGTTTCGGCCACCAGCGCGCGCAGGCTGTCCAGCGGCGGGCGCGGATCGGCGACGAAGGCGTGCGGGGCGGACTGGGCATAGCGGTTGATGGAGGCCTTGCCATCCTGGCACCGCCAGATCAGGTCGGGCGCCATGCCGATGATCGAGTAGCGCCCGCGATTGGCGCCGCCTTCGACGCTTTCCAACAGGAAGGCGTTGGGCTTGCCATGCGCCAGCTTCAGATAGGCCGCGACCGGCGTTTCCAGATCGGAGACACCGCGCCGCCAGACCAGGCTGCCACGTCCGTCCTGATAGGCGGAGCGGAAGGCGGCGAAGCCGGGGGGGACGGACACGTTCATGGATTTCCCTGCTGTCTCTGATGGTGGAAGGGCGGAAGTCTATCTGGAATACGCGATGGATGCACCCGCCAATGGGGCGGAGGAAGGGCGGGGCTTCGCCCCGGACCCCACCAGGGCTCTGCCCTGGACCCGCCAAGGGCGACGGCCCTTGGAACCCGGACCATTGTTGCCTTCAGGATGGGGGCCTACCCGGACGGTGACAGGTCCGAGTAGACCCCCATCCTGAAG
>CALQHT020000416.1 GCA_943330455.2 Nitrosovibrio sp. Nv4
GAGATGGGTCGGCCGTGACGCCACCTCCGGGCCGATATGAAGCCAGTCAGGACGTGATCGGGGCGCCGCCGGCGGTCTGATGACCGCGCCGGCGCAGCCGAACAGCCGTCGTTATTGATCGAAAATCCCGAGTCCGACAGGCTGCTAGACAGCATCAGCATCATCCAATCGTCGACATTGGGGGGAGATCTGGGGTTGGGAGTTCGGGGCCGTTCACGACGACCCCGAACCGGTCACTGCAAGCGCTATGCCATCACCGGCTGCTTCGCCGTCACCGAGGCATCGGCGATGATCCCAACCATCGTGTCGGTATCGACGACATCGCAGAATGTATGAGCCAGGGCCGACAGGGTTGCGTTGTGCTCCTCGTCGTTGAAGGTCGCGTTGCCGTCGGCGATGAAGAACACCTTGTAGTTCATCATCATGGCATCCCGCGCCGTCGACTCGCAGCACACCTGGCTCGCCGTGCCGGTGATGATCAGGGTGTCGATGCCGCGGTCTTGCAGGATCTCATGCAGGTCGGACGCCCCGGGTGCGAAGGCGCCGAACCGGCGTTTGCGGACCTTCAGGTCCTCCGGCAGCACATCCAGGCCGGCCCAGAGATCGTGGCCGAAGGCGCCAGGGGTGAAGGCGTCGATCATGCGTTGCCGCCGGGCAGGGGTGCAGAAATGGTTGAAATAGGTGGACCAGCCGGCGATGGCCTCGGCATCGAAGGTGTTCTGGATGTAGACGACGAGCCCGCCGGCATCGCGCAGGGCGGCGGAGATGCGGTTCACGGACGGCACGATTTCCCGTGCGGTGCCGATTTCCGCGACCTGCCCGGGTGCCATGAAGCCGTTCTGTAAATCGACCACAATATGGGCAGTACGGTTAACATCAAGGCTATCGAAAATACGCAACCCGCCGCGACGCTCGGTGGCGCGCGCGATTACAGAGGGATAGATCGCTGGTTTATGCATCTACTGCTCCTATTATGTGCATATATTTTCGCCACACCACTTATGGCCGCGCCACTATGCGCCGAAATTGCATAAAATCCACCCGATTTAGATAATCCCCCTGGACAGGCGGAAACGACGCGTTAAAGATTGGGCATTCATGTTGCATTGCAGCATGAGTGACCGCGGGAGCCAACCCAATGCTCGTCTTCGCCATCAGGCGCCTGTTCCAGGCCATACCCATCCTTCTGGGGGTCTCACTCGTCGTCTTCGGACTGGTCCATATCGTGCCAGGCAATCCGATCGACATGCTGATGCCGCCCGAGGCCTCACCCGAAGTCATCGCCCAGATGAAAGCGGCGTTCGGCTTCGACAAACCTTTGTACGTGCAGTATTTTCTCTGGCTGTTCCGCGCCATGCAAGGCGATTTCGGCCTGTCGGTGTTCAACGCCACGCCCGTCATCGGCCAGTTGATGGTCGCGCTGTCGAACACCTTCATCCTGGCAATCCTGGGTGCCAGCCTCGGCTTCGCCCTGGGCATCACCTTCGGCCTGACCGCGGCGCTGTATCACGGCCGCTGGCCCGACAAGTTCTTCTCCGCCCTTGCCACGATGGGCGTCTCACTGCCGCATTACTGGTGCGCCATTGTGCTGGTGCTGGCCTTCGCGGTGCTGAACGATTTCCTGCCCGCCCAGGGCATGGGCGATGACTCCCTGCCCCTGTATCAGCGGTTGGACCATCTGGTGCTGCCCGTCATCACTTTGTCGCTGATCCCCATGGGCGTGATCGGGCGGCTGGTGCGGGCGACCGTGCTGGAAATCCTGGGCCAGGACTTCGTCGGCGCGCTGAGGGCGAAGGGCCTGCCGTCCTGGCCGGTGATCCGGCATGTCTGCAAGAACGCGGCGCCGCCGGTGCTGGCGATCATGGGCCTGCAATTCGGCTACCTCCTCGGCGGATCGATCCTGGTCGAAACCGTGTTCAACTGGCCCGGCTCCGGCAACCTGCTGAACCTGGCGATCTACCGCCGCGACATTCCGGTCCTGCAGGCCACGATCCTGGTGCTCGCCAGCTTCTTCGTGATGCTCAATCTGCTGGTGGACATCGCCCAGGCGGCGATCGATCCCCGCATCCGGCGCTGACGGGAGGCACCCATGTCCGAAGCCACATACGACCTGCCCAACCACCGCATCGCCGCCGCCGACCAACCGGCCGCGCCGACCCCGGGTTACTGGAAATCCGTCGGCCAGCGGTTGATCCGCGATCCCGTCACCATGTTCGTCACCTTCGTTCTGCTGGGGATCCTGTTCATCACCATCGGCGCCCCCCTGGTGACCAATGGAGACCCCTTCTCCGGCGGCATCCTCACCCGCCTCAAACCCATCGGCACGCCCGGCCACTGGCTCGGCACCGACGAGACGGGCCGCGATCTCTGGACCCGCATCTGTTACGGCGGGCGCATGTCGCTGCTGGCGGCGATCGTTCCGGTATCGGTCGCCCTGGTCATTGGCGGCTTCCTCGGCGTCGTCGCCGGGTTCGTCGGCGGCAAGCTGGGCAACCTGATCATGCGCGTCATGGATGTGTTCTACGCGTTTCCCTCCATCCTGCTGGCAATTGCGATTTGTGGCATCCTGGGCAACGGGCTGCGCAACGCGATCCTGGCACTGTCCATCGTTTTCATTCCGCCTTTGGTGCGCGTATCGGAAACCGTCACCGCCCAGGCCCGCCAGCTCGATTTCGTGGAAGCCGCGCGCGCGTCCGGCACCACCACCATGCAGATCATCCGCCACCACGTGCTGGCGAATGTTCTGGGACCGATCCTGGTCTATGCCACCAGCCTGATCAGCGTCTCCATCATCATCTCCGCCGGCCTGTCCTTCCTGGGCCTTGGGGTGACGCCGCCGCAACCGGAATGGGGCCTGATGCTGAATTCGTTGCGACAGGCCATCTACGTGCAGCCCTATGTCGCCGCCCTGCCCGGCCTGATGATCTTTCTGACCTCGATGTGTTTCAACCTGATGAGCGATGGGTTCCGCAGCGCCATGGATGTGAGGCTGAACAAATGAGCGCCGCAATCTCCCTGCCCGTTACCGCCCCGGCCGATCCGCGCGATCGCGGCGGCCCGGCCCAGCCGATGCTGCTGGTGGAGGACCTGCGCAAGCACTTCCCCGTGCGCGGCGGTCTGCTGAACCGCCAGATCGCCACCGTGCAGGCGGTCGACGACGTTTCGTTCTCGGTCCGCAAGGGGGAAACCCTGGGGATCGTCGGCGAATCCGGCTGCGGCAAATCCACCACCGCGCGCCTGCTGATGCGGCTGGTCGAACCCGACGCCGGATCGATCACCTTCGATGGAGACGCGGTGGGTGGCCCGGGTGGCATCACCGTCAACGACATGCGTCGGCAGATGCAGATGGTGTTCCAGGACAGCTACTCGTCGCTGAACCCACGCATGACGGTTGCCGAGAGCATCGCCTACGCCCCGCGCATGCACGGGCTGGCGGCGCAACAGGCGTATGATCGGGCCGAAACATTGCTGGGCCAGGTCGGGCTGAATCCCCACACCTACGCACGTCGCTATCCGCATGAATTGTCGGGCGGGCAGCGCCAGCGGGTGAACATCGCTCGCGCCCTGGCCCTGGAACCACGCATGGTGATCCTGGACGAGGCCGTCGCCGCGCTGGACAAATCGGTCGAAGCGCAGGTGCTGAACCTGCTGGGCGACCTGAAGGCGCGCTTCAACCTGACCTATCTGTTCATCAGCCACGATCTGAACGTCGTCGAGTATATCAGCGACCGTGTGCTGGTGATGTATCTGGGTCGGGTGGTGGAAACCGGGCCGGTGGAATCGATCTACAGCCGGCCCCGACATCCGTATACACGGGCTCTGTTCGCCTCGAAGCCGACCTTGGACCCCGACCGGCGCACCACCGAGATGCCGCTGACCGGCGACCCGCCCAACCCGATCAATCCGCCATCGGGATGCCGGTTCCGCACCCGCTGCGCCTTCGCCAAGGCGATCTGCGCCGAGAAAGTGCCGCCTTTGGAAGCGCCGCTCTACGGGGAGGGGATCGGCGACTCACCGCATCTGGTCGCCTGCCACCTGCCGGAGGCCCAGGCCGCGATGGGGATGCACCATGCTTGACGCAACCGTGCGCGAAGCGGCGCTGGACGTTGAAGACCTGACGGTTCGTTTCGTTCGGCGGGGTACTGACGTGGCGGCGGTGAATGGCTGTGCCTTCTCTCTGCAACGGGGGGAAACACTGCCTCCTCGCTGTTTGGAGTGGGTGGTAACGACCCAATCCGGTCTTCCTCAAGTGTTTCTCTGTTCGGTTGGGCGCCGTTTCTCCGTCCCGGCCTGACGATCCAAGGACGCCGGGGATGGCGGCTGTCAAGGATGGCCTCTTGGCCA
>CALQHT020000417.1 GCA_943330455.2 Nitrosovibrio sp. Nv4
ACGCGTTTGAGAAGGCTGTGTATGACTGTATTCCTGTGCGGTTCCATGTGATTCGACCCTGTCCCGATTCGCGGTGTTGCGATGGGTTCGAGTCGAATCCATAAATATGGAAAGTACAAGTTATTTAAACCGGACAGCCGTGGACTTGGTCCGGCAACCCACCCCCTGCCGTCGAAGCGCGGGTTGCCGGGTCAAGCTCGGCAATGACGGTGAGGCTTGTCCTCGATCGCACAACGTTGGTTCGCACCCTATAGGAATCGGCGAATAGCCAGAACCGCCCGACCCATCCTATGCTCGTGCGGTCGAAATCCGTGATCGAGGTGGGTTCCATGCGGCTGTTGCTGGCGACGATGTCACACGAGACCAACACGTTCTCTCCCGTGCCAACGAAGCTGGAACGCTTCGCGCGCGACGGCAAAACCCTGCTGCAAGGCCAGGCCGCCATCGACCATTATCGTGGCACCGGCACCTGCATGGGCGGCTACCTGGCGGTGGCGGCCGAACTCGGCGCCGAGGTGTGGTGGTGCCGGTCTGCGCCAGCTCTCCCCCCAGCGGCGCGGTGGACAGGGAGGCCTATGAAACCTTCTGCCGCCTGATCCTGGATGAGGTGACCAAGGGCGGCTTCGACGGCATCTGGCTGGACCTGCACGGCGCCATGGTCGCTGAACATTTCGACGACGGAGAGGGCGAGTTGTTGCGCCGCATCCGCGCGATCGATCCGGTCACGCCGCTGTGCGTCGCCTATGACATGCACGCCAACATCTTCGACGCCATGGTCGCCAATGCGCAGATCGTCACCGGCTACCAGACCTATCCGCATATCGATCAGCGGGAGACGGCGGAACGCGCCGCCAGGGCCCTGCTGCGAGTGATACGCAAGCAGGTCGCGCCAACCAGCGCCTGGGGACGCGCGCCAATGCTGCCGCATGTCATGGCGCAGGGCACCCATCAGTTTCCCAACCGCGATCTGCAAGCCATGTGCGCGGGGTGGGAGGCCAGCGGACGCGCGCTCGCGGCCAGCCTGTTTGTCGGGTTCCCACACGCCGACGTGGAAATGGCCGGCCTGTCCGCCGTGGTCGTCACCGACAACAACCCCGCCGACGCTCAGGCCATGGTCGATGAACTGATCAGCACCGCCTGGAATGCGCGTCGGGACTTCATGTTCGAAATCGAGCCGCTGGAAGCCTCGGTCAAGCGGGCCAAGGCGATGGGCGAACCGGGTAAGCTGCCCGTGGTGCTGCTGGATCATTACGACAATTGCGCCAGCGGCGGCACCATGGACACCACCGACACCTTGCGGGAAATCATCCGCCAGGACCTGGACGACGTGGTGTTCTTCGGCATCTATGACCCCGAGGCCGTGCAACAGGCCGTCGATGCCGGTGTCGGCGCGACCGTTACGTTGACGATCGGCGCCAAACTGCCGATGCCGCAATTGCCGGTTGCCAGCTCTCCACTGACGGTCACCGGGACGGTGCAGACGATCTCGTCCGGCAGTTTCACCTTGAAAGGTGGCCTGACCCCGGGGTTGCGTATCTACATGGGTCGGACCGCCGTGCTGGACACCGGCAAGATCCAGATCGTGCTGCTAAGCCGGCATATCGAGCCGACGGCGCAGGAGATGTTGCAGGTCCTGGGCATCGATCCATCGAAGAAGAAATACGTCGCGATCAAGAGCCGCGTGCACTGGCGCGCTGATCTAGGCAAGATCGCGCGGGAAATCGTGGAATGCGCCGGGGTTGGCGTGTGCACATCCGATTACGCGCAACTGACCTTCCGCAAGGTGCGACGACCCGCGTTTCCCTTGGACCCGCAATTCCAGTGGAACCAGCCGGCCTGATCGCAGGCGCCACGTCGCTGTCTGCAATACCAGCCGAGCGAACCAATGACCGGTGCATCGCCCTTCGTCATCGGCGAGCTTGACCCGGCAACCCACGCTTCAACGGCGGGAGGTGGGTTGCCGGATCAAATCCGGCAATGACGGTGAGGGAGTACCTATGGGTCAACGGTTAGGTCGGTCTGTATAACGCCGTCGGAGGAAAGCGGCGGTGCAAGAAGGCCATTGCGGCCATCCCAGCAGCGTTGACGTGCCACATCCCGGTTCCTGTCACACCCCGCTCAGCCGTGCTATAAACTCGGTTTTGTGACACCGCTGCTCCCAGCAGCCCTAAGGATTGCTACAATTTTTGCGATGTCGTGTAACCGGAAGGTCATCCAGAACGAAGATGGTAATGGATCAGCCTGATCGGTTCGCAACTGAGTTGAGCGCCCTCTGGGGCCTCGCGCAGACGGGCGACGAAGCGGCCTATGCCAAGGCGTTGCACCTGATCGCCTCGCGATTGCGCGGCTACTTTACACGTCGGTTGTCCTCTCTCTCCGGCGAAACGGAGGACCTTGTCCAGGAAACGCTTATCGCCGTGCACACCAAGCGCGGAACCTATGATCCAGCCCTGCCGGTGGAAAACTGGGTGTTTGCAATTGCGAGCTACAAGCTTGTCGACTTCTGGCGGCGGCACGGTCGGCGAGAAGCACTGCATCAACCCCTTGATCTGACAGATGAAGACCTTCTTATTGCCGAAACGAACGAGGATGCCTTTGCTGAGCAAGATGTTAACGTGCTTCTCAATACCCTGCCGACCCAGCAACGCAGGGCCATTGAGTTGACCAGGATTCAAGGTTTATCCATGGCGGAAGCATCAAACCAGACCGGCATTTCAGTGTCTGCCCTAAAGGTGCACGTACATCGCGGGTTAAAGCGACTGGCTTCGTTGGTCAGGCTGTCGAAATGAAGACGAGCGCTCTCATCGCGGATCTCGCTTCTGGGGCTGGACCAGTCAAGCGACTGTTCATTGGTCGCGATCTGGGGATTGTCGTATTCGCGGGCGTGATTCTGTGCTCGGCGATTTCACTTGGCATTCGCGGGCCGGTGCCCGGGGCTATGTGGGTGGGCGCGGCTCTGTGGACAAAGCTTACCTATGCAACCGCGCTGGCAGCAGGGAGTGCATGGCTTCTGCGGACGCTGGCCTTTCCGGGCAAGCGGGCTGTGCCAGCCTATGGTGTTGTCGTTCTGATAGCCGTGTGTATGGCAGCTGTTGGTCTGCTTTCGGTTCTGAATGTCCCATTTGGAAAGAGATTGCCCTATCTGTTGGGAAACACGGCGCTGATTTGCCCCTGGGCGATCCCAGTGCTTTCACTTCCAGCGCTGATCGGCCTTTTGCGATTGACCAAACGCTTTGCGCCAACCGATCTGCGCTGGGCCGGATTTGCATGCGGACTGCTCGCCGGCTCGATTGCCGCGGCTGGTTATGCCTTGTCCTGCCAGGAGGCCGCGATCGGCTTTGTGGCCATTTGGTACAGCCTGGGCATTGTGTTGTCCGCGGGTCTGGGCGCCGTCGCCGGACCAGGCCTGTTGCGTTGGTAGGCAACGCGCCCCTTCGCAAAAATAATTTCCAATGCTGTAACCGCCGAGTACGCCTCGACGAATGGTGAAGTGCAGGGCGACAAGCGGTCGGTCGAGCCCCTGTTGAAGTCAGGGAACCCTTTTGTCGGAGAATACATATGTCAGCCAAGTCCCATCCGCTGTCTCGCGTGGTTCGTGCGGCGACCATTGCGGTGGCGGTTTCGATCACACCGTTTGTGGCTGGAAGCCTCACACCAGCACAAGCCTATGACATCACATCGAAAGCTCCCGTCAATGTAACGTCCGCCCGGATCGCGCTTCAGAGCAATGATCCGGTTGCATACCACACGGTTGGCAAGCCGGTCCTCGGGCAGGAAAAGTTTTCCGCTGAATATGAAGGCGCGATTTATCGCTTTTCGTCGGCAGACAACCTGAAGACATTCCAGACCAATCCGGCGAAGTACGCGCCGCTGTATGGCGGCTTCTGCCAACAGGGCATGGCCGGTGGCAAGAAGCTGGATGGTGATCCGAACCTCTTCCGGGTTGCCGACGGTAAGCTCGCGGTTTACTCGTACAAGGCGGCGCTGGATGGATTTCTCAAGGACCCTGCTGGCAATGCCGCCAAAGCCAATGACAACTGGCCCAAGGTTCAGGACAAGACACCTCGCGAGCTTTTCGGCTTCTGATCGTCCGACACACACTATGGGTTTCGTCACGTAACGCTACGAATCGCGACATCCGCATAGTGGAGCCACTTGCAAAACTCGACGCCAATCATGCGCGAAATTCTATCGGACGTGACAACCCTGGATAGAATTTGCGTAATTGCGCCTGATTTCCATCCTCCGAGACAACGTGCGACCGTTTTCGGCCGAGACGGGCAAATGGGTAGCGTCC
>CALQHT020000418.1 GCA_943330455.2 Nitrosovibrio sp. Nv4
AAGACCAGCACCTGTAATGCCTGCTGCCGCTGAGATTCGGTAAGACCAGCGATCCCGTCAAGCCACGCTTCGAATGCAGTCGCTTCCATGCTGCCCCCCCGCCGGTGGCATCCTAGCCGATTTCAACAAATACCGCTATAAGAGCCAATCTTTTAGAACATCTGGCCACACTGCCTCTCGGACAGGAGGCCCCATGCTCACGATCGACGAGGCAGGCGGTCGCGTCATTCTGCAGCGAGCCGATGGCACGCGCGCGGAACACGCACTCGACACGCCAGATGCATTCGAAGCCGTCTCAGCCGCCTGGCTGCGGTGCGGCTGGGACGTAAAATACGTCTACGGGTTTAGCTGGATGGGACGCCCCATCATTCAGTTGCCGGAAGACATGATCCGGATCCAGGAGGTGATCTGGCGGCTGCGACCGGATGTGGTGATAGAAACCGGCGTCGCCCATGGCGGATCCCTGGTCTTCTACGCCGGGATCTTTGCCGCGATGGGAAAGGGCAGGGTGATCGGCGTCGATATCGAAATCCGTCCGCATAACCGGGTGGAGATCGCGGCGCATCCGATGGCGCCCCGCATCATGCTGGTCGAAGGCAGTTCCATCGCGCCCAAGACGGTCGCAACCGTCCGTTCCGAGATCAAACCGGACGAGACCGTCCTGGTCATCCTGGACAGCAATCACAGCCAGGCCCATGTGGAAGCCGAACTGGAGCATTACGCGCCGCTGGTCAGCCCAGGGTCCTATATCGTCGCCTGCGACGGGATCATGGCGCAGGTCGCCGGCGCCCCACGCACCGGCGCCGACTGGACCTGGAACAATCCGCTGTCGGCAATCGACACGTTCCTGGCGCGACATCCCGAATTCACCGCGGACGAACCGCCATTTCCGTTCAACGAGGGCAAGGTCCGCCATCGCGTGACCTATTGGCCTCGATGCTACCTCAGGCGGCTTCCATGAAGGCCGTCATCCTCGCCGGTGGGCTCGGCACGCGCATTTCCGAGGAGTCCCACCTGCGGCCGAAGCCGATGATCGAAATCGGCGGGCGGCCCATTCTTTGGCACATCATGAACATCTACACGGTGCATGGTGTCACCGATTTCGTGGTGTGCCTTGGCTATCGCGGCCACATGATCAAGGAGTATTTCGCGAATTACATGCTGTACGCGTCGGACGTCACCGTCGATGCGCGCACCGGAGAAACCACCTACCACCAGAACTACGCCGAACCGTGGCGCGTGACATTGGTGGATACGGGTGCCACCACAATGACCGGTGGCCGCCTGCGCCGTGTCGCCCGGTATCTGGACAGCGACGAAGCCTTTTGCATGACCTATGGCGACGGAGTTGCCGATGTCGACGTCTCCAGCCTGATCGACTTCCACCACCGGCACGGTCGCCTGGCGACCATCACCGCCGTCACGCCACCGGGCCGCTACGGCGCCCTGAAGATCGCCGAAAACGACGACGTGCTGGAATTCGTCGAAAAGCCACCAGGCGATAACGCGGTGGTCAATGGCGGGTTCTTCGTGCTGAACCCCGCCGTCATCGACCGGATCGAGGACGACGACACGCCGTGGGAGACGACGCCGCTGGAAGGCCTGGCACGCGACGGCGAACTGCGCGCCTTCCGCCACCCCGGTTTCTGGCAACCCATGGATACCCTGCGCGACAAAACCGCGTTGGAGGCGATGTGGTCCGCCGGCTCCGCGCCCTGGAAGATCTGGAAGGATTGACCGGATGCCGGCGCCGCTCCCCGATCCCGACTTCTGGCGCGGACGTCGCGTTCTGCTGACCGGGCATACCGGTTTCAAAGGCGCCTGGACCGCGCTTTGGCTGCATCGGATGGGGGCACGCGTGACCGGCATCGCCCTCCCCGCCGAGCAACCGAGCCTGTTCCATCTGCTCGGCTTGGAGCGGTTGATGGAGTCGACATTCGTCGATCTGCGCGATCGGCCCGCGCTGGTGGATGCGATCAAGGCGGCGGACCCGGAAATCGTCCTGCATATGGCGGCGCAACCTTTGGTCCGGCGGTCTTTCACCGATCCGGTCGAGAGTTTCGCCGTCAACGTGCTCGGTACGGTCCATGTGCTGGACGCGCTGCGCGACGTCCCAGACCTGACCACGGTCTTGGTCATCACCACCGACAAGGTCTACCAAAACGACGAAAGCGGCCATGCCCACCAGGAGGACGACCGGCTCGGTGGTCGAGACCCGTACGCCGCGTCCAAGGCGGCGTGCGAAATCGTGACCGAGTCCATGGCGCATAGCTTCCTGGTGCCCCGAGGCGTGGCCGTTGCCACCGCCCGCGCTGGCAACGTGATCGGCGGTGGCGATTTTGCCGCCGACCGATTGATCCCGGATGTCGTGCGTTCGGCGCAGTCCGGCCAGCGACCGATCCTGCGCAATCCGGAGGCAACCCGCCCCTGGCAGCACGTGTTGGACTGCGTCTGCGGCTATCTGATCTACGCGGCGGCCCTGACGTCCGGCCGCAATCTGCCAACGTCCTTGAATTTCGGCCCCGGAGGCGGTGAGCAGGCCACGGTCGGCCGGGTCGCGGATGCCATGCTTGCCGCGCTGGATGCGCCGACATGCTGGACCCATACGGCCGACTCGCGGATGCCGGAAACCCAAGCCCTGGTGCTGGAATCCTACCTGGCGCGCCGCACGCTCGGTTGGACCGACCGATTGCGCGGCCAACCCATGATCGATGCCACCGCCTCCTGGTACCGCGCCTGGGCGCTCGGCCAGGACATGGCGGCTTTCACCCTTGCTCAAATCACCGAATATGAGGCGCTGTCATGATCGCTCATTCCTGTCGCCTTTGCGGCGCACCCCTCACCCGCAGTCTGGTCGATCTAGGCGAAACCCCGCTGGCCAACGCCTATCCCACCCGGGAACAGGCCGATCACGGGGCGGACCGATGCTATCCGTTGCATGCCAAGGTGTGCGATTCGTGCCTGCTGGTGCAGGTCGATGAGGTTGTGTCGCCGGACTCGATCTTCAGCGACTATGCCTATTTCTCGTCCTATTCGACCAGTTGGGTGGAGCATGCCCGTCGCTACGCAGAGGCAATGATAGAGCGGTTCAATCTCGGACCTGGTTCCTTGGTGATGGAGGTCGCCTCCAACGACGGCTACCTGCTGCGACATTTCCAGGCCGCGGGAGTCCCGGTTCTGGGGATCGAGCCCGCCGCGAATGTCGCCGCCAGTGCTCGCGCCATCGGCATCCCGACCGAGGTGACGTTTTTCAGTGTCGATACCGCCATGCAGATCGCGACCGCGCATGGCAGCGCCGATCTTGTGGCGGCGAACAATGTGCTGGCTCATGTCCCGGACATATTCAGCTTCGTCGCCGGATTTGCCGCGGTGTTGCGCCCGAACGGCGTCGTGACCTTCGAGTTCCCTCACCTGCTGAACCTGATCGAGCAGGTGCAGTTCGATACCATCTACCATGAACACTACTCCTATCTGTCTCTGCTGGTGGTGGAGCGGGTGCTGCGCTCCACCGGTTTGCGAGCATTCGACGTGGAGCGCATTCCGACCCATGGCGGATCGTTGCGGGTTTACGCGTGTCACGCTCGCGGTCCGCATTCGACCCATTCCCGACTGCGGGCCTTGCGGGTGGCGGAGGTCAATGCCGGTCTGGATCGGGCCAGTGCCTATGACGATTTTGGACCCAGGGTCGCCGCCGTGCAGGCGGGGTTCCGGGATTTCGTCGCACACCGCAAAGCCGCCGGGCGGCGGGTCGCGGCGTATGGAGCCGCCGCGAAGGGCAATACGTTCCTGAACAGTTGCGGCATTACCGATCGCGACATCATCTGCGTGGCGGATCGCAATCCCGCGAAGCAGGGGCGGTTGCTGCCGGGCAGTCACGTCCCGATCGTTCCGCCGGAAGCACTGGCCGATACCGGCGCGGACGATCTGATCATTCTGCCCTGGAATATCGCGCCGGAGATCGCGGGTCAGCTTTCCAGCCTGCGCAAAACGGGCACGCAATTCTGGACGGCGTGCCCGACCATGCAGCGCGTGTAGTGGGTCGGTCGATGCGATGGGACGGACCTGTCGGTTGCGATTAGGGCGCTCGTGCGCGATCGCAACCGATGAACCGCCCTCCCGCTCCCCCCGCCGATAGGGGTAGGGAAGGCTACCAACCTCCCCTCCCTCCGAACCGTGCTGGCGGTTCTCCCGCACACGGCTCTCCAGTGGCTGGTTATCCTCATCGGGGGTGTCTCGCGGTGTCCAGAGCCATGGTCAGGGAGAAGAGGTCCTGGGC
>CALQHT020000419.1 GCA_943330455.2 Nitrosovibrio sp. Nv4
CAGGTGCAACCGGTCGGCACGATCCCGATTGAGCGGCCGCGGCGTGAATGCGGGGCGCCGGGGCGAGGACCCAGGTGGGGGGATATTCCTATGGCGGCAGGAGGGCGAATTTAAACCGGACAGCCGTGGACTTGATCCGGCAACCCGCGCTTCAACGGCTGGGGGTGGGTTGCCGGATCAAGTCCGGCAATGACGGTGAGTCGTGTACTCGATCGCACAACTTTAGTTCGCACCCGTCAGTTGGTTGCAGAGGCTGTCCTGGAGTCCGATACCAACCGGCGGAAAACAGGACCCACGGCCCGGTAGCCCCGTCTTGCCGGCGCGGGTCCCGCCTGGGTGGCGCGTGACGCCAACGCCTATGGCTTCAGCCCCCGGCTGCGTCCGCAAAAATCCGATCGACGGTTCGCGCCACGCTGATCCGCCAATCCGGCAGTCGGACACCGAACACCGTCTCCAACAACCCGCAATCCAACCGGGAGTTCGCCGGTCGCTTGGCCGGGGTCGGCCAGTCCTCGGTCCGGATCGGGTCGACCGTCGGGATTTTCGCGCCGTGACGGGACGCTTCGGCGAACACCGCGCCGGCCAGGCCGTGCCAGGACGTTTCCCCGGTTCCGGCGGCATGGAACACCCCGCCGAACGCGGGAGACCACCCACCATCCCGCAACCGCGCCGCGATCGCCAGAACCGCGTCCGCCAGATCGGCGGCGGAGGTCGGGCAGCCGACCTGATCCGCCACCACTGTCAGTCGGTCGCGAGTCCGCCCGACATTCAGCATCGTGCGGACGAAATTCTTGCCGGTATGCGAATACACCCACGCCGTCCGCAGGATGATCGCATGCGCGCCGGACGCGAGCACGGCCTGTTCCCCGGCTAGCTTGCTCGCCCCGTAAACCCCCTGCGGCGCGACCGGATCGGTTTCCAGATACGGCGAGTCCTTCGCCCCATCGAACACGTAATCGGTCGAGACATGGATCAGCGGAATCCCCGCCGCGGCGCACAGGCGAGCCAGTTCGGCCGGCCCATCGCGGTTGGCGCGGTAGGCGGCATCCTGGTCGGTCTCGGCGGCATCGACCGCGGTGTACGCGGCGGCGTTCACCACCAGCCACGGATCGGTGGCCCGGAAACAGGCATCGATCGTCTCGGGCCGGTCGAAATCGAACTCCGGGCGGCCGACGCGGCGCAACGGCACGGTCGCCGCCGCTTCCAACGCCATCGCGAGCTGACCGGACCCGCCGGTCACCAAAATCGGGCCGTGCGGCATGTCAGACCGTGAACCAGGTGTCGCAGTCGGCAAAGCGAGGCAACACAAGGTCCTTGTCGGACAGCAGCGCCTCCTCGGGCTTGATCGGCCAGGCGACCGCCAGGTCGGGGTCGTTCCAGATCACCCCACGCTCTCCATCGCGATCCCAGGGAGCGGTGACCTTGTAGATGACCTCGGTATCGGGTTCGAGCGTGCAGTAGCCGTGCAGAAACCCCACCGGCACCCAGAGTTGCGACCAGTTTTCGGCGCTCAGCACCGCGCCGGCGTGCTGGCCATAGGTGGGCGAGCCGCGCCGGACATCCACCGCGACATCCCAGATCGAACCCCTTGTGACCCGCACCAGCTTGCCCTGCGCATTCGGTCCCACCTGCAAATGCAACCCACGCACGACTCCGCGCTGGATGGACAGGACGTGGTTGTCCTGCACAAACGGGCCGGGGGTGCCGATTCCGTCAAACCGCGCCTGGTTCCAGGTTTCCGAAAAGAACCCGCGGGAATCGGCGAACCGGTTCGGCGTCAGCAGCATCACATCCGGGATGGCAAGGCGTTCGACGTTCACTCATGCTCTCCGTCGGCCAGATCCAGCAGCACGCGGCCAAGCTCGGTCTTGCCGAGGCGCATCGCCTGGTCGCGCAACTGGTCGGCGGTGATGTATTTCATGCGGAACGCAACCTCCTCCGGGCAGCCGACCAGCATGCCGGTGCGCGATTGGATTGTCTGCACGAACGTGGCGGCTTGCAACAGACTGTCGGGCGTGCCGGCGTCCAGCCAGGCGCAACCGCGTGACAATTTCTCCACCTGCAAGGTGTTGGCTTCCAGGTAGACGCGGTTGAGATCGGTGATCTCCAGCTCCCCGCGCGGGGACGGCTTGATGGCGCGGGCGATGTCGCTGACCAGCTTGTCATAGAAATACAAACCGGTGACCGCCCAGTTGGACTGCGGCGCGGACGGTTTTTCGACGATTTCGGACGCCTGGCCCTGGGCGTTGAAGGAGACGACGCCGTAACGCTCGGGATCGCGGACCTGATAGGCGAACACGGTGGCGCCGGACGGGCGGGCGGCGGCGTTGCGCAACAGGGTGGACAGGTGGTCGGCGTGGATCAGGTTGTCGCCGAGGGCCAGGGCGCAGGGCTCCCCGCCGATCCAGTCGCGCCCGATCAGGAAGGCCTGGGCGATCCCGTCGGGTGATGGCTGCACGGCGTATTCGAAGCGGATGCCCAGGCGCGCGCCGTCGCCCAGCAGCCGGCGGAACTGGGGCAGGTCCTCCGGCGTGGAGATGATCATGATGTCGCGGATGCCAGCCAGCATCAGGGTGGACAGCGGATAATAGACCATCGGCTTGTCGTAGACCGGCAGCAACTGCTTCGATGCGGCCAGGGTCATTGGGTGCAGTCGCGTGCCGGAGCCTCCAGCGAGCAGAATACCCTTCATGCGGCGTTCCCCATAGGTTTGACGGTGCCGAGGCGCTGTCCGGCGTAGCGGGCAGCGCGCAGAGCCTGCCACCAGGCGCGGTTGTCGAAATACCAGTCGATCGTCAGGCCAAGTCCGGTCTCGAAATCATGCGGCGCGGCCCAGTTCAGCGCGGCTTCGGTGCGGGTCGGGTCGATTTCATAGCGGAAATCATGGCCGGGACGGTCGGAAACGAAGCGGATCAGCCGTTCCCTCGGGCCGGCGGGGTCGGGAATCCGGCGGTCCAGATGGGCGCAGATGGCCTTCACCACTTGCAGGTTGGTGCGCGGCTGGCGGGCGCCGATGGCGTAGGTCTCGCCGATCTGGCCGGATTCCAGGACTCGCACCAAAGCGGCGGCGTGGTCGTCCACGAACAGCCAGTCCCGCATGTTGGATCCGTCGCCATAGACCGGCAATTCCTTGCCTTCCAGCGCGTTCAGGGTCACCAGCGGGATCAACTTCTCCGGGAACTGCCAGGGGCCGTAATTGTTGCAGGTGTTGCTGACGATGGTGGGCAGGCCATAGGTGTGATGCCAGGCGCGGACCAGATGATCGGACGCCGCTTTGGTGGCCGAGTAGGGGCTGCGCGGATCGTAGGGTGTGGTTTCGGTAAAGGGCGGGTCGTCGTGATCCAGCGCGCCGAACACCTCATCGGTGGAGACATGATGGAAGCGGAACCGTGCGCGGCGGTCAGTGTCCAGGCCGGCGTAATGCCGGCGCGCGGCTTCCAGCAGGGTGAAGGTGCCGACGACATTGGTCTGCACGAAGTCCGACGGGCCATCGATCGAGCGATCGACATGGCTTTCGGCCGCCAGATGCATCACCACGTCCGGGTCGTGGGTGGCGAAGACCTGGCGCATGGCCGCAGCGTCCACGATATCGGCGCGGACCAGTGTATGGCGATTGTGGTGGCGACCTTCCTGTAAGGCGTCCTCGGACGCGGCATAGGTCATCTTGTCGACATTGACGATGACGTGGTCGGTGTGGCGCAGCAGATGGCGCACAACGGCCGACCCGATGAAACCGCAGCCGCCGGTCAGCAAAATCTTCATCGGCGCGTCATTCCTTTTCGCATCGCTGTTTTCGCATCCCTATTCCCGCATCGGGGCTTCGCATCGGTGGGGCCTTCGCTCGCGTCGCGGGCGGGGTATCACTCCGGGATATGAAATCTCAATATATCATTCGTGTCGGATCATTGATTCCGGTGCTGGCGGGGGTTGGCGAGGACGTTGGTGTGTCGAATCCAAGTGACGGCTGACGGGCCGAGCAATGGGCCGAACATTGGTGGCGCTTCTGGTTGGCGTTCGCCGGCTTGGGTCGACGGATATAACGTGGAGGGTCGATTGGCGGCTCTGTGTAACTCTGTGTGCACTCGGTGTTCTCTGTGTCCCCTGCTTTCGCGGTCCAGGCTGGAGCGAACCCCATCGGTGAGACACGAAAACAGGGCACACATCTAATTTGGTCCCTCAATTGGTTCGCCGCAAGCGGTAAACCTGGAACCGATGGTGACGCGCCGAGACATGGTTGCCGCCTCAGGCCACTGGCCGGACGACCAC
>CALQHT020000420.1 GCA_943330455.2 Nitrosovibrio sp. Nv4
AACGACTGGATCGTGCATATCGACCGCTCCAGCCCGACCACGGCCTTCGCCAAGGTCAACTGCCAGATTCCGCCGCGCTACTTCACCGACTACCTGACCTTCGTGAAGCTCGCCGACGGCTGGCGCATTATCTCCAAAACCTTCCACACCGAGACACGCTGAGCACCATGATCTACGATTTCATCATTGTCGGCGGCGGGTCCGCCGGGTCCGTCCTCGCCAACCGCCTGTCGGCGCGCAGTTCCAACCAGGTGCTGCTGCTGGAAGCCGGCCAGGACACGCCGCATGGCAAAGTCCCGGCCGCGGTGCTCGATTCCTATCCCGGCACGGCGTATCTCAATCCGAATTACACGTGGAATCAGTTGAAGGTCACCACGGAGGTCATTTCCCACAACAATCCGGAAGAAAAAAAGCCGCCGCTGCGCACCTACGAACAGGCGCGCATCCTGGGCGGAGGGTCGTCGATCAACGGCCAGCTCGCCAATCGCGGCGCACCGACCGATTACGACGAATGGGCCGACCGCGGCGCCACCGGCTGGAACTGGGACAATGTCCTGCCCTACTTCAAGAAAGTAGAGCGCGACATGGATTTCGACGGCCCCTATCACGGCAAGGAAGGCCGCATCCCGGTCCGCCGCATCTTCCCGGACCTATGGCCAGAACATGCCAAGGCGGTGGCCGAGGCCTTCAAGCAGGCCGGTTGGAACTACCTGCTCGATCAGAACGCGGAATGGGAAGACGGGTATTTCCCCATCACCATCTCCAACGCGTTCGAGCGTCGGGTGTCCGCCGCGATCGGCTACCTCGATCCGGGCACGCGTCTGCGGGAAAACCTGACGATCTCCACCGACACGGTCGCGGCGTCGCTGATCTTCGAAGGTCACACCTGCGTTGGCGTGAAGGCCATGGTCGGCGGGCGGGAGCAGGAATTCCGCGGCAAGGAGATCATCCTGTCCTGCGGTGCCATCCATTCTCCGGCGCATCTGATGCGGGCGGGGATTGGTCCGGCCGGGCATTTGCGTGACCTCGGGATCGATGTGCGCGTGGCATTGCCTGGTGTCGGGCAGCGCTTGCAGGATCACCCGGCGGCGGCGGTCGCGGCGTTCCTGAAGCCGCATGCACGCATTATCCATGACTACTCGCGCCGGCATATCTACACGGCGCTGCGTTACTCGACCAACCTGCCGGGCATTCCGGCCGGCGACATGATGACGGTGGTGACCAACAAGACCTCCTGGCACAAGATCGGCGAGCAGATCGGGTCTTTCATCGTCACCGTCTACAAGACCTACTCCGAAACCGGGGAGGTGAAGCTGAATTCCGCCAACTGGCGCGATGAGCCCAGCGTGGATTTCAATCTGCTGTCGGATCAGAGGGATCTGGAGCGGATGATGGACGGCATTCGTCGTTTCGGTGCCATGCATCTGACGCCTGTCATGCAGGGTGTCACATCGAACCCGTTCCCCGCCAGCTACAGCGACAAGGTGCGCCAGGTGGGGCTGCTCAGCCGCAAGAACAAGTTCATTACGGACGCGGTGGGCGCGATGCTGGACGGACCGGCGGCATTGCGGAACATCCTGATCAACAAGCTGATCATGGAGGGTGTGTCCTTGCAGGATCTGCTGACCGACGACGACGCGTTGGAGGCCTTCGTGCGCAAGGCGTCGGTCGGCGTGTGGCATGCGTCCTGCACGTGCCGGATGGGCGCCGAGGAGGACCCGATGTCGGTGACGAGCCCGGTCGGGCGTGTGAAGGGCGTGGATGGGCTGCGGGTGGTCGATGCGTCGATCTTCCCGGTGGTACCGTGCGCGAATACCAATTTCCCGGTGCTGATGACGGCGGAGAAGATGGCGGACGCGATTTTGGCGGGGACGTGAAGGGCGGGGCTTCCGCCCCAAATGGCCCTTGGGGACCCCGACCAGGGGCTTTGCCCCTGAACCCCACCAAGGGCGACGGCCCTTGGAACCGGAACATTGGTGCCTTGAAGGATGGGGCCTACCCGGACGGTCAAGCGTCCGGGTAGGCCCCACCTGAAAACCACCAAAAGAATCGCATTCCAAAGGCCGTGCCTTTGGCGGGTCCAGGGCAGAGCCCTGGTCGGGGTCCGGGGCGGAAGCCCCGCCTTTACCTCCACACCAACAAACCTTGCGGCACCGTCGCATTCTCACGATAGTTATCGTGGGGAATGACGGGGGACCTGTTGGGCGAGACGATTCGCAAGCGGCGGAGCAACCGTCTGCCGAGCGCCGTGGCGCTGGCAATGGGGTTGTGGTGTGCTCCGTGGATTGCCGCTGTCGCGCAAGCACCGCCGCCCGTGTTAGGCGCCTTGCCGCCCCCCGGCTCTCCTTTGCCAGGCATTGCCCCGCCGGACGAACCGCGTCTTGCGCCCGGCCTGCCACGCCCGCCGACCAGCGCAACACCGGACCTCGCGACCCAGGGCGCCACCCACGCGATCGACCGCGTCGTCATCGACGGCGTCACTGCCTTTCCTGATGCCACCATCGCGGCCCTGGCCAACGACCTGACGGGCGGTGCCATCCCGGAGGGGCGGATCGAAACCGCCCGCCGCTCCATCATCGATCTCTACCGGGCGAGCGGCTACATCTACACCACGGCCTCCGCGGTGATACGCGGCAGCGAGCTGCGCCTGACAGTCATTGAGGGCTATGTCGCCGACGTCAAACTGGAAGGCGATATCGGGCCGGCCGCGACCCAGGTGCTGCGCTTTCTCAACAACCTGATCGGCCAAAAGCCGGTCAGCACCAAGCTGCTGGAACGCTGGCTGCTGCTGGCACAGGACATCCCCGGCCTGACCGTTCGCTCCACGCTCAACCCTTCGGCCGGCGATCCTGGCGTGCTGACCCTGATCGCGCAGGTCTCCCGCATCCCGGTCAGCGGTTTCGTTTCGGCCGACAACCGAGCCTATGACCTGACCGGCCCCGAGCAAGGGCTGATCGCGTTCAATTTCGACAGCTTTTCCGAGTTCGGCGAACGCACGCAGATCTCGCTGTTCCGCTCGATCGGCCGCACCAACCGCTTCGGGCAGATCTCCAGTGAGGTCTATATGGGCGGGTCCGGCCTGAAGTTCCGCCTCTATGGCGGCACCGGCATCTCCACCCCGTCCGGCGGTCTGGCCTCGATCGGCTATCTGGGCGACACCACGGTGATGGGCGGGGCGTTCACCTACCCATGGGTGCGGGCGCGCGACGAAAGCCTCAACCTGACGCTCGCGCTGGATGCGATCGAGAGCAATATCAGCAACAGCCTAGGCCCTGACGGCACCAAGCAGCGCGGCAGCTATGACAGTCTGCGCGTGCTGCGACTTGGGGCCGATTATGCCATGCTGGACACTTGGTGGGGCGCCGAACGCAGCGGGGTCAGCGGCATCAGCGTGCGCATGAGCCAGGGCCTGACCATGTTGGGCGCGTCCAGCAACAACGACGTCACGACCCCGCCGGCGCGCCTGGGCGAGAAGATCAACTTCTGGAAGATGGCCGGCGAACTGACCCGCACGCAGACCTTGTTCCTGCCGTTCGACGATTCCTCGGTCGCGTTGCGTACCTCGGTCGGCTGGCAATATTCCGGCGATCTGCTGCCGCCGGTGGAGAAGTTCTACCTCGGCGGTCCGCGTTTCAACCGCGGCTATTATTTCGGCCAGGTCAGCGGCGACAAGGCGCTGACCATTTCGGCGGAGTTGCAATTCAACACGCCGTTGCCGGTGCCGTCCTTTGTCCCGTTCGAAATGCGGACTCAGCTTTATACGTTTTACGATTGGGGAAAGGCGTTCCAGAACACCCATCTGGAACAGAACGTGACTCTGCAATCCTTGGGTCTCGGCGCGCGGATCTTCGTCTCCGACGCGGCGGAGATCGATCTGGAGGCCGCGCACCGGATCAACCGCTACCCGAACGGCCAGGGCCCGGACGTCACGCCGCTGAAATCCCTTGCATTCTACTGGCAGGTGCTGTTTCGTTTTTGAGACTTGGTGTTAACGCACCGGCGCCAGAAAGGACGCAGCATGAAAAGGGCCCGCCGGCCGCCGACATTGCCCGCTTCGAGTGCCGACGGCGGAGCCACGCGCGGGCGTAAGGCCGCTTGGGCCGAGCGGCAAGGCGACAGCAATTCTCATTTTGGCATTTGACCGTGTGATTTGCGTTTTTTGATTATGATGGGAAGACGGTATCGAGGGTTTGCGCGGCTCAATGCGGGTTGGGCGACGGCTTTGCGAAGGCCAGGGTCAGCGCCAAATCCTCCCAATCCGGA
>CALQHT020000421.1 GCA_943330455.2 Nitrosovibrio sp. Nv4
AAGACCAGCACCTGTAATGCCTGCTGCCGCTGAGATTCGGTAAGACCAGCGATCCCGTCAAGCCACGCTTCGAATGCAGTCGCTTCCATGCTGCCCCCCCGCCGGTGGCATCCTAGCCGATTTCAACAAATACCGCTATAAGAGCCATTCCATATATTATGCGGGCGGGACGTTGGGACCGACCCTGTGCGGGGTCAGCGCCGACCTGATGGGCGATCCGGCCGGCGGCGTGCTGGCGGCGGCGGTGATCTCGGTCGCGGTGGTGCCAATCTTCCTGCTGCATCGGCGGTTGGGTCGGCATGAGACGATGTTGCCGCGGCCGTAGGCGACCGGAACGCGCCGGATGAGCGAGGGGCTGGCCCGTGCCGAGCCGATGGGACAACCGCGCGGTCAGGGGCGGCGGTATGCGTCGGCTATTCGGTCCATGGGTTGATCAGGCGCAGGCCGCACAGGTCGAAATCCGGGACATTTCTGGTTACGACCGCGGCCCCGCGGGTGCGGGCGATGGCCGCGATCATCAGATCGATCGTCGCGACCGGCCTGCCGGCTCGTCTTCTCACAGCATGGATGTCCGCGTAGTTTGCGGCCGCGTCGCTATCGAAGGGGAGCACGCGCCCTCCGAAGTCTTGCCGGAACATTGCCCTGGCGGCATTCTCGTAGTCCGCCCTGCGCCGGCCCAGGGGCATAACGGCCAGTCCGGCCAGGATTTCCGCCTCGCAGACCGCTGCCGTGAACATATCCGAGGCGATTTGGCCGGATATCCAATGATTTATGGCAGGATCAGGCTCGGGGCGCATCATGGCCGACAGCACATTGGTGTCGAGCAGGAACATCAGACAAAGTTCGGTGGATCGCGGGCCGGTTCCCGCTCTGGCAGGTCCAGGCTAACCCCGTCCAATGAGGCGAAGCGATTTCGGATACTATCATAGAGGTCCTGACCGGTCCGTTCGGCCGTTGCATTGAGTGTCACCTTAAGGATCTGGCGCACCTCCGCTTCCATGGAATGGCCCTGTCTGGCGGCACGCACCCGCAGTTGCTCTTTCAGGGCCGGGTCGAGTTTGCGGATTGTGATACTGCTCATCGTGCGACCCAGTCGATTGAGATGCAGTCAACATAATCATTGATTGCGTTGCTAGCAACGCGAATCGCTGGTCACCTCGGCACTGTGCGTGAAGAGAAACTGGTGCGCGGGATCGCGCTGCCCTGACCTCGCCATCCGCGGCCGTAGGGGGCTTGTTCGCGGTCAAACGCCGTTCGCCCGAAGGGGCCGATGGTTGCCACCACCGCGCCACGCGACCGGGACGAAAGGCAAATGGGCGGCAAGCCCGAAATAGGCCGATACGATCAAGGCCGAGGCCGCGAACAGAGCGATGCCGGCCAGGGGCAGATCGATCCAAGCCGATGGACGATGGGCGATCCAGGCATGCGGCCACCCAAGCACCGTCAGCAGCAGCGGGTGGATGATGAAGACGCCCAATGTGAGTTTGCCGAGCCGCGCGATGCGAGCCCTTATGGCCGGCGCGGTGATGCGACGATCAAGCTGTTGGAGCAGCATGAACTGGCCGACGGCCAGGCAGCCGATGCCCAGCCAGCAACGGTGCATGAACCGTCTTTCCGGTATGCCCGTGGCTTCGGACAGGATGATCGTGGTCAGGATCGTGGCCGCAATACCGAGCACGACGAGAACAGCTCCTGGCCAACACGTCTTCGCAGGGTGCCGGGCAAGCAGGTAGCCGGTCCAGGCATAGCCACAATAGATGACCAAGTTGGCGAGTGTCAGATCGCCCCAGGCGCCTCCCCGAAATGCCATCGTGATCATCATCGCTACCGGCGGCACAAGGGGTAATGCGAGTGCGACGACCCGACCGCGCCCGAGCACGGTTTCGGCCTGTCGGGCGTACCATTGCATTGGGACGACAGCGACGTAGATGAGGCCAATCGCATAGAAGAACCACAGATGGTAGTGCGCCGGAGCCAGCAGGTCGAACCATGACAGGCTGCTCGGCGACAGCCGACCCGCGCCCAGGTTCCAACCGAGATAGAGCGCCTGGGCGAACAGGATGCTGGGAAGCCAGCGGCGCAGTCGACGGCTCAGATAGGCCGTGATCCCCATTTCGGCGCGCGGAACCAGCGCCGCGCCTGCCAGCATCAGGAAGGCGACCGCACCCGTCTTGGTAAAGAACATGTAGGTCGTCGTGGGAAGAAAGATGTCCTGCCCCGGCCCGGTCATGCCGACCCGATACCAGACCAGACCTGACAGATGCGTGATGCAAATCATCAGCGCACAGACGCAGCGGATCAATGGGCCGGGGGCAAAGTCCAGCGCCGCGGCCTTCAATCCGGGGGACGGGATATTCGTGAAACCGCTCATGTCAGGCGGCGGGGGCGATCCTCAACGGAGGATCCGCGACCTGGTGTCGCAACCGCTTGTGTGGCCGGCAAGCCGGATGGGTCGTGCCGGGCGGGAGCGCGGTCTTTGGAGACGCCCCGCCGGCCAGGCGCATCCGGGTGTTCGATATGGTGTCGTGGTGATCGCACGGGTTATTCCGAGATTCGGTTTGTTGTGGAATTGCGGTCCATCGCTCTGTCTAACCCGTATCGGATTTTTTGGACAGTGACAACCGATCGGATAACACATTCTTGTTACGATACAGAGTCGCGAATGGCGGGCCAGTGTGGCCGGTTGGGCCACCGATCATGTTGTGTCATCTTCCTGTGATGCGGACCAACCGGAGTTGAGACCAATGGCCGAACAGATCGACTATGCAGTGTTTGAACGGGTGGATCTCCGGGTTGGCACGGTCATCGACGCTCAACCATTCCCTCAGGCGCGCAAACCGGCGATCAAGCTGACGATCGATTTCGGGGCGGAGATCGGGGTGAAACGGTCCTCGGCGCAACTGACGGTGCATTACAAGCCGGACCAGTTGATCGGGCGCCAGGTCTGTGCGGTGGTCAATTTTCCACCCAGGCAAATCGGGCCGTTCATCAGCGAGGTGCTGACGTTGGGGATGCCGGATGAGAATGGGGCGGTGGTTCTGGTGAAGCCGGACCTGAAGGTGCCGGACGGGGGGAAGCTGTTTTAGCTTCGACGCCCAGACTCTCTTGCCGATGGGCTACGGAGTCGGAGCAGACTCGTGTGTCAAGTTGATTTCATGGGTTGCGCAAGCGGCTTTGACCAACCACCGGAAGTGTCGATGGAGGTCAACCGGCCGGCGAGGTTACCAAGACACGACCGGTGCCATGTTGGCACCGGTCATAACCATGGGCGGTAATCGTGTGACGGCTTCGGCGTGCGCTTACTTCTGGCGGCGACGGCGCAGCGCGGCCAACCCGGCGAGGGATACGCCCAGCAGCGCCATGCTGGCGGGTTCCGGTACGCCATTGTCGTAGACGTAGTCGATCTGCAGATTGAGGATCGCATTCGCGTCACCCGCGTAGGATACTCCACCGCCGCCGTTCGATGCTCCGGACACCGTCGTGATGATAGGAGCGCCAAGTGCAAGGGTGAGGTTCGAAACGCCCACGCCTTGGAATGCGGCTTGCTGAAGTACGGATAGATTCAGAAAGTTGCTCGCGGTCGCGGCGAGGCCGGAGAACGTGTTCAGACCCACGGCGAGCGGATTTGATCCAACGGTCGCGAAGGCGGTCGCCCCGAGGCTCAGCAGCGGCG
Source organism: Nitrosovibrio sp. Nv4 (assembly GCA_943330455.2). Classification (GTDB taxonomy): domain Bacteria; phylum Pseudomonadota; class Alphaproteobacteria; order Acetobacterales; family Acetobacteraceae; genus Rhodopila. Next base: position 3,674 of record CALQHT020000421.1, read on the forward strand.
AGGCGAGAGAAACCGTAAATGGTGTCGAAGCAGACGCCGAAACCAGTATCTTGGGGCTACCGGTAGCATTTGTCACATAGGCGTTGGCCAGAACGTCCAACGACATGGTCAGCGTGGCAGAAGTCAGTGTCCCAAGGGTCGTGTCAAATTTCTGGATATTGATCGACGTCGGGAAAAAGAAGGTATCGGTGTAGCCCGGACCAGTCGTCGCGGTGTAGGAAACCGTCGCCGCATCCGCTGCCGCTGTGACCCCAACCAGCATCAACGCGCTTGCCGCGCTGTTCCGTAGCCAAACTTGCAATGCCATGGTCGCTTTCCTTAATCAAAGCCGGTGTTGCCCAGCCGCCACCTCAATCCATGCATGACCTGTGCCAAAAGTCATATTGACTATTTTTCAATAAGTTGGGGGGTTGGATCAAAAAATAGAAATCCGAAGAGCCACTTGCAAAAGCCAACTGACAGGGTGAATTTCGCCGTAAATTCGCGATAATTCGGCGAGACGCCCGCGCCCGGTCTTTGGTATCATGCGTTTGCGAATCCAACAGATACCAACAGTAGAAACCAGGGCGCAGGCGATGTCGC
>CALQHT020000422.1 GCA_943330455.2 Nitrosovibrio sp. Nv4
ACCAAGGTCGACGGCCGCCTGACCCTCGTGCAAACCAACCTCTAGGCCGTTCTGATGGAAGAGTTCCTGACCTTGCTCCTGGCCGGGGTCAGCGTGGGGGCGGTCTATGGCCTGATTGCCATTGGACTGAACCTCACGTTCTGGACCACGAAAACGATGAATTTCGGCCAGGGCTCGGTGATGATGCTGTGTGCCATGCTGACGGCGACGCTGATCGCGCAGGGCTGGCCGCAGGCGCTGTCGATTTTGGCGGCACTTGGCGTCATCGTCGTGCTGATGGTGTTCACCGAGACCTATACCGTGCGCCCGGCCTTGAAGATCGAGGGCAGCATGGGATGGGCGGTGTCCACCCTCGGCGTCGGGATCGTGTTGCAGGGGGGCGCGTCATTGTGGTTCGGGTCCCAGGCGCTGGCGTTTCCCGACATCATCTTCTCGGCCATCGACAATGTCGTGGTGTTCGGCGTGCACGTGTCGTTACAATACCTGGCCGTGCTGGCGTTGGCGCTTTTGTTGGTGGTCGCGTTCGAGTTGCTGGTGCGCGGCACGGTCTGGGGACGCGCGATGCGGGCGGTGTCGATGGACGCCGACCTCGCCTCCGTCATCGGCATCCCCGTCCGCATGATCGTGCTCGGCTCCTATATCGGCTCGGGCGTGCTGGCGGGCATTTCGGGCATCCTGGTGGCGCAGATCGGCGGCACGGTTGACCCGGCCTTTGGGTTCGAGCTGGTGATCTTCGGCTTTGTCGCCGCGGTGCTGGGCGGCATGGGCAGCACCACGGGCGCCCTGGCTGGAGGCATCGTTGCCGGCGTGATGCAACAGATGGTGGGCGGCTACATATCCTCGGCCGCGCAGCACGGCATGGCGTTCGCGCTGCTGATCCTGATCCTGGTGGTGCGGCCGCAGGGCCTGTTCGGCCAGCGGGAGGTCGTGAAGGTATGATCGTCGCATTTCGCACCTTCCTGACGCGGCTGCTCACGCATCCCGTGCTCATTCTGGGCGCCATCGCGGCGCTGTTCTTTGGAGCGGCGTTCCTGTCCGGCGGGACGGTGGCGATCCTCGGCTTCCTGATGCTGAACATCCTGTTGGCGCAGAGCATGAACCTGCTGACCGGCATCGCCGGGCAGATCTCTCTGGGTCATGCCGGGTTCTACGGGATGGGCGCCTACGCGTCGGGCATCCTGATGAAGACCGTGGGATTGCCGTTCGTCGTGACGGTTCCGATGGCCGCCATGATCGGCGCGCTGACCGGCTACCTGCTGTCGTTCCCCGCCGGACGAGTTCGCGAATTCTACCTGGCGATGATGACCTTGGCCTTCGGTCTGATCTTCCGCGAAGTGGTGCGTGAGTGGGACGGGCTGACCGGCGGCGCCGTCGGACTGTCCGGCGTGCCATCCACCACGCTGCGCAACCTGATCGTGTTCGGCTACACCTTGGACGGGCTGGATTACTTCCGCCTGATCTTGATCGTGACTGCCATCGTCATGTGGCTGGTGCACAACTTCATCCAAAGTCGTTACGGCCGAGCGTTTTACGCGATCCATGCGAGCGAGGTGGCGGCTGGCTGCCTGGGCATTCCGCGCGCCGGCACCAAGCAGATGGCCTACACCCTCGGCGCTGGCATGGCCGGACTGGCGGGCGGCCTGTATGCCCACATGATCGGCTATCTCGGCCCGGAAAGCTTTGATCTTGCGCGGTCTATCGAGGTCCTGGTCACCACCGTCGTCGGCGGCCTGGGCTCCATGGCCGGGCAGATCATGTCGGCGATCGTGTTCACCTTCCTGCCCGAGAAGTTGCAAGTCTTCGCGCAGTATCAGTTCATCGTCTACGGCCTGATCCTGGCCTTCACCTTGATCCTGCTGCCCCGAGGCCTCGCCGGCCTGCTGCTGCTGCCGCCGCGCTTCATCAAGCCGTCCAGCCTGCGCCAGGCGGTGGTCGCCGATGTCGCCATCCGCCCGGTGCAGACCGACCGCGACGCTGCCCTGGTCGTGCAAGGCGTCACCATGCGCTTCGGCGGCCTGACGGCGGTGGACGACGTGTCGCTGGAGCTGCATCCCGGCCGCATCACCGCGCTGATCGGCCCCAACGGCTCCGGCAAGAGCACCTTGGTCAACGTCATCTCCGGCATCTACACGCCCAATGCCGGTTCCGTGCGTTTCTTTGGCGAGACCATCACCGGCCTGCCCGACCACCGCATTGCCGCCTCCGGCCTGTTGCGCACCTTCCAGGACCCGCGCCTCGTCCCTCGCTTCACCGTCCGCGAAAACCTGCTGCTCGGCGCCCATCGCCGCTACCGGTCCAGCGCGTTGGCCGCGACCTTGGGCCTGCCATCCGCCGCGCGGGAGGAAGCCGGCTTCCTCGGCACCGTCGAGGCCGTCACCCGCATGGCCGGCATCTCTGACGTGCTGGACCAGCCGCTGGAAAGCCTGCCCTACGGCTATCGCCGGCTGGTCGAGGTCGGACGCGCCCTGCTCGCCGAACCCCGCGCCATCCTGCTGGACGAACCCGCCGCCGGGCTGTCGGAAGCGGAAATGACCCTGCTGGCGCGCATGATCCGCGCCATGAAGGAGGCCGGCCTGATGGTCCTGCTGATCGAGCATCACATGGATTTCGTGGCCGAACTGGTGGACGACGTGGTGGTGCTGGACAGCGGCCGGGTGATCTATCACGGCGATATCGGCGGCATGCGGCAAAGCCCCGAGGTCATCGCCGCCTATCTCGGCACCGCGGAGACCGAGCATGCTTGAAATCCGCGACCTGGTCGTCAGCTACGGCGCCATCGAGGCCGTCCGCGGCGTCACCCTGACCGCCGTCCCCGGCGCCATCACCGCCATCGTGGGCGCGAACGGGGCCGGGAAATCGTCCCTCCTGCGCGCGATTTCCGGTCTGGCGCCGATCCGAGGCGGCTCCATCCGTCTGGACGGCAAGGACATCACCACTGTCTCGGCGTCCCGGCGTGCCGAAATGGGGCTGTCACATGCGATGGAGGGGCGGCGGATCTTCCGGCAGTTGACGGTGGAGGAAAACCTGCAACTCGCCTGGCAGTTCGGGCGGCGGCGCAATGCCTGGGCCACGGCGCTGGAGCGGGTGTTTCAGACCTTTCCCATCCTGAAGGAAAAGCGCCGCACCCCGGCGGGGCTGATGAGCGGCGGGCAGCAGCAGATGCTGATCGTTTCGGTGGCAACGATCTGCAATCCGGCGACCCTGCTGCTGGATGAGCCGTCCTTGGGTCTGGCCCCGATCATCGTGCAGGAGATCTACGCCTTCTTCACCGAACGCTGCCGGGAGGATGGCACCACCGTGCTGCTGGCGGAACAGATGGCGGCGCTGGCATTGAAGGTCTCCGCCCACGGCTATGTGCTGCGCCAGGGGCGCGTGGTGCGGGAAGGACCGTCGAAGGAACTGGTGGATACCGGGTTGGTGGCGGCTTTGTCGTCGGCTTATTTGTGAGGTTGGGAGTGCGTTGATGGTTCGTGCTCGCTCTGCCCCCTGCGGTACCGGGGCGGCTGGTGCGCCGTCGCGCGCTGGAACTTCAGGAAGATCAGGACCATCCGCCTCGTCAATGGTTCCGCCATACGCAGCCGAATACTGCAAACCTTACTCCTTCCTTGGAGGATTTTCCTCTGTTCGTTTCAACCAGTCCATCACGTCCTTGAGCCAGACGAGGGTGGGGTGAGCATTGGCAAGAGACACGATCTGCGCTTCAATTGATAACATGAATGGGCGGTACCGAGCCCATCGTCGCATGATCGCCGTAACGTCGGCTTCGGCAGCCGCGTCAATCCGTTGAGTTAGCTTCGCAGAAATATCTGTATAGGGTCGGGACTTTCGCAAGCTATCGCTGGTCAGAAATCCGACGAGGCCTCCCAAGATCATCCCGAGCGGACCAGCTATCGCGTTTCCGGCAACTGGAAGTGCCAGTGCAATAGCTACACTGGACAAAGAGACTGCGACGTTTTGAATCGTACCTGTTGCAACAGCCCCACCACGCTCCGGATGAATGCCTTGTCCAATCTGTTGTGCCGCTTCAAGCACTGCAGACGCCGCTTCTGGCTTAATAATATCGCTCCTATTCTGCAAGCTTACAGCAAAATCGACAGCAATTCTCAATGCGGACGAATCGCAGTCGCATTTGCCGCCGGATGATCGGCGACGGGTTGACCGAGTCCGATCCGCCACAGTCGGAAGACAATCGTCCCGGTCGCACAGATAGGGGATTCGCAAGCGGCTCGGTCTCCGGTTCAAC
>CALQHT020000423.1 GCA_943330455.2 Nitrosovibrio sp. Nv4
CCGGATGCGCGACGAAGAGTGGCAATGAGCCTTGACCTGGACGCCAGCGTTCTCGTCGCCTTGCTGACAAACGATCCCCACACCGACCGAGCCACTGCCCTGCTCCAGGGACTGCGTGTTGTCCTGGTCGTCAGCGATTTCGCGGCCGCGGAATTCGCGTCATCAATAGGGCGCCGCGTAAGAATGGGGGAACTCACCGCCGACCAGGCGCGGGTCGCGTTCATGACGCTCGATACCTGGATATCGCGCTCAGCGCTCGCCATGGAAACGACCCCGTCCGACATCAGGGAAAGCACCGCCCTGCTGCGACGGCTCGATCTGGGGCTTCGGACCCCGGACGCGGTGAACCTTGCCATCGCCCGTCGCGCCGACGCCGACCTCGCGACGTTCGACGTTCGCCTCGCGGCGTCCGCCCGTGCGGTCGGAACCACCGTGGTGGGAGTCGAGGTCCGGAGCTAAGGCACGCGCAGTATTAACTACTCCATTTGATGTTGGGCACCGGCCTCTCCGCGTCATGGTGGGCGCATGCGACGCGCGAATTGGAGCGGTTATGGTTGCGCGTCGCCTAACGGCACTCCACCCAGACCGGTGATCGCCAGGCAAGACCCGTTGGTGTGACGGTCGCGGGCGGAATAGAGTGCCGTACCACCATGAAGTCGGCTCCCGCCCAACGCCGGAGGAAACCACAATGAAAATCACCGCGCTCCGTGCCCATCCCGTCTCCGTCACCCTGCCCGCAACCTTCTGGGTCGGAAATTCGTCCTTCAACTCGGCAACCGTCGTGGTGGTCCAGGTCGAAACCGATCAGGGCCTGACCGGCCTCGCCACCCTGCACGGGCGCGGCATGAAGACCGTCTGCGCCATGATCCACGAACTGCAGGACCTGGTCGTCGGCATGGACCCGATGGCGCATGAGGCGATCTGGGCGAAGGTCTTCGGCATCACCACGTCATCGCCCGATCCGTCGCAAAGGCCGCGCTCCGCCGTGTTCAACGCCGACAACCGCGCGCAGTTGATGACCGCCCTGGCCGGGATCGATATCGGCGTCTGGGACATCAAGGGCAAAGCCCTCAACCTCCCCATCTGGCGGCTGCTCGGCGCCCAACGCAACGTGCTGCCGGCCTATGTGACCGGCGGCTATTACCGCTCCGACCGGCCCGACGGCGGGTTGCGCGACGAAATGCTGTCCTACCTCGAAAAAGGCTACACCGCCGTCAAGATCAAGGTCGGCGCGTCAACCCTTGAAGCCGACATCAAACGTATCGCCGAAGTCCGCGACACCATCGGCCCCGACGCGGACATGATGCTCGATGGCAACAACGCCTACTCCCTGGCTGAAGCCGAACGCGCCATCGCCGCCTTCACCGAATTCAAGCCGGCATGGTTCGAGGAACCCATCCACTGGTACGATTCCTACCGCGCGCTCGGCAAACTGGCGGCCCGAACCCACGTCCCGATCGCCAGCGGCGAGTCGGAAATCCACGCCTGGGCGTGCCGGGACCTGGTCGATCTGGGCGGCGTGCGGGTGATGCAGTTCGACGCGGCGCGATCCGGTGGCGTGACCGAGTGGCTGCGGGTCGCCGCCTATTGCCACCTGCACGGCGTCGCCATGAGCACGCATCATGAGCCGCATATCCAGGGCCACCTGGCCGCCGCCGCACCCAACGGCTGGAATGTCGAAACCTTCCCGGACGCGGACCGAGACCCGATCTTCGCCAATCTCTACACCGTCCGGGCGGAACTGCGCGACGGCAACGTCGTGCTGAACGATCTGCCCGGGTTCGGTTTCGACGTGGATTGGGCATTCGTGGAAAAATATCGGGGCTGAGAATAAGTCGCCCGGAACCCGCCAAACCTTTACGCCCTCATCGACACGCCGCACACTCCGTCCCCGGAGGCAACACATGACCCTGACCGGCGCCATAGACTGCGACATTCATCCCGGCGTGCCCGATATCAAGGCCCTGCTGCCCTATATGGACGCGTTCTGGCAGGAATCCTTCGTCCATCGCGGTCTGGATGGGTTCGAGATGATGAGCTACCCGCCCAACGCCCCGATCACCTGCCGCCCGGACTGGCGCATCCAGGGCCAACGCCCGGCCGCCAACCTGAAAACCATGCAGACCCAGGCGCTCGACCCATTCAACATCGGGCTCGCAATTTGCAATCCGCTGACAGGCGGTCAGGTCAGCGTCAGCGAGTCCATGGGGGCCGCCATCTGTTCGGCCGTCAACGACTGGATCAAGGAACACTGGCTGGACAAGGACCCGCGGTTGCGCGCCTCCATCGTCGTGCCGCCCCAGGCGCCGATGCTGGCGGTCGAGGAAATCGAACGTTGCGCGTCCGACCGCCGCTTCGTGCAGGTCCTCATGCCCGTCGCCTGCGAAATGATGCTGGGGCGGTCCTATTACTGGCCGATCTATGAAGCCGCGGCCCGCCATAACCTGCCGATCGGGCTGCATGCCGGCAGCATGTATCGTTACGCACCGACCTCGACCGGGTGGCCGTCGCACTACCTGCACGACTACGTGTCGCAGGCCCAGACGTTCGAGGACCAGATCCTCAGCTTGATCTCGAATGGGGTATTCAACAAATACCCCGACCTGAAATTCGTCATGATCGAGTCCGGCGTCACCTGGCTGCCCGGCTTCATCTGGCGCGCGATCAAGACCTGGCGCGGCGTGCGAGCCGAGGTGCCCTGGATGAAACGATCCCCCGCCGACACGATCCGGGAAAACATCCGCCTGACCGTGCAGCCCTTCGACACGCCACCCGGCGACGCCGACGCGGTCGAGCGCATCATCGAACAGATCGACAGCGACCAGATGCTGCTGTTCGCGTCCGACTATCCGCATTGGCAGTTCGAGGGCGACGCAATCACCCCGGCCGGCCTCTCGCCTTCCCTGCTGCAACGCATTCGTATCGACAATCCGCTGGACACCTATCCCCGCCTGAAGGAGACCGTGGCATGAACGCACCCGTCGATATCCCGGACCGGCGCCTTGACGCCGGCCAGACACTTGGCATCATCGACTGCGACGTCCACCCCTATCCCAGGGCGGGCGCGCTGAACCCATACCTGTCGGAGCGTTGGCGCAAGCACATCTTCGAATACGGCAAGTTCAACTGTGGGATCTATGCCGATCGCGGCACCTATCCTCGGTTTTCGCCCAATACCTGCCGCCGGGATGCCTGGCCGCCGGGCGGCGGGTTGCCGGGATCGGATGTCGGCTACATTCGGGACCAATTGCTGGATCCCTACAACATCGCATACGGCGTGCTGGAACCGTTGCTCGGCGCCAACACGTCGCGCAACCTGGACGAGGCCGCCGCGCTCTGCACCGCGATGAACGACTGGCAGGCGATCGATTTCGTCGATGTGGACCCGCGGCTGCGCGCGTCCATCCTGGTTCCGCAGGACGATCCGCCCGCCGCGATCAAGGAGATCGAGAAACGGTCCGGCGATTGGCGCTTCTGTCAGATCCAACTCGGATCCAAGACCTCCGAGCCTCTGGGCCGGCGCCGCTATTGGCCCATCTTCGCCGCCGCGGTCGAACACGGGTTGTCGATCGGTCTGCATATCGGCGGCACGCAGTCGAGCGCTCCGTCAGCCGGCGGTTGGCCGCAATTCTATCTGGAGGATCATCAGGTTCTGTCGCATTCCATGCAGAATCAGGCGACCAGCCTGATCCTGGAAGGGGTGTTCGATGCGTTCCCAACCCTGAAAGTGGTGTTGATCGAGGGCGGCTTTGCCTGGGCGCCGACCTTGGGATGGCGGCTGGACAACCACTGGGCGAAGATGCGTGACGAGGTTGGGGCGCTGAAGCGCAAGCCGTCGGAATACATGAAGACCAATCTGTGGTTTGCCACGCAACCGGTGGAGGAGCCGGAGCATCCGGAGGATCTGCGGAAGATCTTCGATTGGATTGGCTGGGACCGGATGATGTATTCGAGCGATTATCCGCATTGGGACTTTGACGATCCGCATCTGGCGTTTCGGTTTCAGATGACGGAGACGGAGAAGCGGATGCTGTTCCGGGACAATGCTTTGGACGTTTATACGTTTCGGTGAGAGCACGTCGGGGCGTTGCCCCGGACCCCACCAGGAGGGCTTTGCCCTCCTGGACCTCCCACCAAAGGCGCGGCCTTTGGAATGCGCTTCTTTTGTCGTTTGAATTCCTGGGGCCTACCCGGACGGAGATAGGTCCGGGTAGGCC
>CALQHT020000424.1 GCA_943330455.2 Nitrosovibrio sp. Nv4
TCGGCCGTGACGCCACCTCCGGGCCGATATGAAGCCAGTCAGGACGTGATCGGGGCGCCGCCGGCGGTCTGATGACCGCGCCGGCGCAGCCGAACAGCCGTCGTTATTGATCGAAAATCCCGAGTCCGACAGGCTGCTAGAGCGGTTTCCCCCTGACTGGAAACGGAAAACCGCTCTAGCTGTTTGTTTGATCGCATGATCACGCTGTGACGTTCCACTCAGTGTGATCATGCTCTGGCAACACGACCGCCGAACCTCGCCCCAATGCGGGGGATCGGTTCGGTCGGCGCGCCGGATAACCTCGGCCAGCCGACAGGCCGAGCACTTGCATATGACTTCTGCGCAGGATGATGGCATGCTGGATCTCTCTTCCCTGACCTTGCTGGCGACTTTTCTGTTCACCCTGCTGGTGGGGCAGTCCGCGTTCAACGGCGACACCGTGCATCTGCGCATCAGCGTCTCGCCGGACATTGTGAAGACCGGCCTTAGTGAATCCGTCGCGGAGGACATTTTTACCGCGACCGCGGCCGACCTCACCAGCGGCGAATCGCTGATCGCCGCGCCGCGGATGCGGGTGCGCACCCAACCCGGTCTGGCCGCCACCATGGCGAAAAAATTCTCGCTCGACGGCATCGTCAGCGCCACGCAGACCACGCTCGGTATTGAGACAATGAGCGTCATGGGCGCCCTGATGCAGGGCCCTCCCGCCGGACCCGCGCTCGCGGCCAAGGGTGGCGCGGCGCTGGCCGATAACCCGGGGTCCAAGACCTGCCTGAACCTGGTGCTGATCGTCACGCACCCGGCATCCGGCATCGAACAGAAGCGGATCAGCCAGTGCGATACCCACGATCCTGTTACCTTGTTGCAACAAGGTGCCTCCTGGGCCATGGAACAGGTCGCTCCGTACCGGGTCGTGCTGTCGGAGGTTCTGAAGGTCGCACGCGGCACCGGTGGCGATCTGGCCCACGCCAAGGCCACCGCGGAACGGGTGTTGTCGCGTCCTGAGGGGTGGGAGCACGCCCCCGAACGCGCGATGACCAACAATCTGCTGGCGATGATGGCGTTAGCCGAAAAGGACCCCGTTGTCGCCGACCACTGGCTGACGGCGGCATTGGCCGTGGCCGAGATTCCCCCCGAGATCGAGCGTCTGCTCATGCTCAACCAGGCCATGGTGGCAACCGTCCGGAAGCAACCGGAGGAGGCGCGCATGCTCATGACCAAGGCCATGGCGAACCGGCATGCGATCGAATTGCCGGATTTCGCCGCCAATTCCTTGATCATGCAAGCACTGACCGCCTGGTCCGGCGGCGATACCGTCGCCGCGGAGACCCTGTTGCGCAACGCCGCTCAAGTCTCCCCCAGGAACGAGGCCGCACACGCCTATCTGGCGAAACTGCTGGAGCGGAAAGGCGACACCGAGGGCGCAAAGCGGGAGGCCCACACTGCCAACATCGCCCGTCGCTTCGACCCGGTCCTGCAGTCGCTGGTGGTCACTTTGTTCTGGATCGATCCCGTCCAAGGCACCATCGAATGGCGTAAATAAAGGAGCGGCCACGTGACTTCAAGATTTCGTGAAGCTCCGGTTGTAATTGCACGGTAAATGCGTCAGGCTAAAATCCAGGTTCGCGACCCGGTAGAGGGGCAACATCCGCGAACAGGAGGTTGAGCCATGTTCAAAATTGCTGTTCCCGCGGCCTTGGTGGTGTCCGTCATGCTTCCCGTGCAGGCCGTCTACGCACAGGCTCCCGCCGCGGCTCCTCCGGCAGCCACCGCGGCTGAAAAAACCGATCAGATGTTTGTCATCCGGCCGTCACAATTGCTCGTGCTCGGAGCCGGCATCCTGGGTGGTGTTGTGGTTGGGGAGCTGCTGTTCTCGACCGACCTCGGAATGGTTGTTGGCGGGGTCCTCGGCGGCTACCTCTCCAACCTGTGGTACAGCGGCCGGCAGCTCGAACTGCACATGGGCACTTCGCCGAAGTCCTGATCCGACGATGCCTCTCCCACTCCGAACCGTCGACCGGATGGCCGGTCGGCTGCGGCCGACCTTTGCTATCCTGGCGCTTGTGGGTGGGCTGACAGCGGTCCCGGTGGCAGCACAAACCACCCCCACGGCCACCCCCACGGCGCTAGCGGATCCGGCGGCGGCGTACCAACCGCTGGTGCCGCCCGCCGGGATGACGATCCAGGCCTATCAGGGTGTCAGTTGCATCGCTTTGGGGCTGGTCACCACGTTCGGGGTGTTCATCTATAGCGACGTCATTACCGAGGCTCTGACGGGTGCCGTGGTCAATCCGGTCCTGCTTATCCCGGTGATGGCGTTGGGCTTCGCATCCGGATGCAGCGTCGGATCCACCATGAGCCCGGGTCTGCTTTGGTTGTCTCAGCAGTTCCACTAGGGTCGGTCATTGTTACGGACAGACAACATACTGGGCAACCGGTGACGGTCATCGCAGCGGCGAGTACGCTCCAGCAACGAACGGCCAACCTCGACCGGGGCGACCGTGCTCTTCTTCCGGTTGACCTTGAGCCAGCGCTTGCCTTCCAGGTTTGCCGCCAACTGTCCCGACACCGGCCCATGGCGTTGCCCACAATGAAGCCCTAGCGCGGCAGAGCGGTCTCCGTTCCCACGCCGGGCAATGCCAGATCACGCACGCTCGGCTGCTCGATCACACTCCAGACGACATCGTGAGTGACCGACACCGCGCCTCTCGCGATCGCCGACAGGACCGACAACGTGCCCGCCGCGGCCGTATTCCCCAGATAAAGCCAAGCGACACCAAAATCGGCCAGCGATGCCACCACCGGAGCGGTCACCGCTTGTGCGCCCGATGCACGGGTGGCGCCCGCAACATCGGCCGGACGCTCCCCACCGCTGCCCGACCCGCGTGGCGACGTGGCATCGACATTGGTCCAATCGCTGACCGGCGATTTGTCGCCGCCGTTTTCTCCCGCGCGGTCGAGCCGACCGCGGAAGCCCAGCGCGATGGCCGGCCAGGACTCGTCCATCCAAGCCACCAGCCGTTCGCCAAACACCCGCCGCACCGTCATCGACACCGGCATCTTGACGTCGTCCCCCGCCCAGGGATGGAACAGGTAACGGATCTGCATCGCATCCATCGGATCGGTGATGCGATACGACACCAGCATCCACGACACTGGCAGATTCCAGCCCCTGTCCACCGCCTCCCGCTGCGCGCGCCGCCAGGCCGGATCGACCACCTCGTTCCCCGCCGAGGCCGTCCCATCGACAAAGCCAGCGTAGGAACAGGCGCCATCATGGTCGGACGCATAGAGAATTCGGCGATCCGCGAACACGGCACGCTTGCAGCCGGGCGCGAGGCCCCAGATCGATGGCCGCCCGGGCCGGTTCACCTGCACCATCACCGCCGCATCGACCCGCCTGTCGCGGACCCGCAGCAGGACCTGGCTGACCGCGGCGCGATCGGTGGCCCGATCCTCCGGCACCACATGCGCCGCCAGATACCAATCGCCAGCCGGCAGAGGCACCTGCTTGCCCTCCACGGTGATCAAGCGGCGCTTGACCGGGCTGGCACGCACCGGCTCTCCCTCGGATGGGTCGGTTGCCAGGGAGTCCAATGCCCACATCCCGACCGCGAGTACGCTGACCACCGCCATGACGGATGTCAGGACAATCAGCCCGGTCCGGACGAATCGATGGATGCGCGGCACACGCCGAACGCGTTTGGGAACCTTCAAGGGACGACCGCGATCTCGGGATCGTGGCCCCAGGTCAGCCAGATCCCGTCCCAGCAGCTCGATGCTCGTCGTGGGACGGCTCTGCCCGCGGCATCGGCTTTACGGCCACGCGGCCACGCGGGTCGGGCGATCGTCAGGCTCAGCGGCGCCACGGCCAAATCCGTGCCATGAACAATGTCGTCGAATCCATGTGCAAAACCTCATGAGGGTACGGACGGAGCAAAGTCCGCTTGATACCGGCAATCAGTTTAGCCGAGGCCCGACAAACTGACCACCGTCCTGGCAAGCAGTGGGGCAAGCAGTTAGGGGCGCGCGATCGGGTGTGGAACCCGCGATGCATCCATCGGCAGCAATTCTCATTTTGGCATTTGACCGTGTGATTTGCGTTTTTTGATTATGATGGGAAGACGGTATCGAGGGTTTGCGCGGCTCAATGCGGGTTGGGCGACGGCTTTGCGAAGGCCAGGGTCAGCGCCAAATCCTCCCAATCCGGAAA
>CALQHT020000425.1 GCA_943330455.2 Nitrosovibrio sp. Nv4
ACGGAGCTGTTCGAGATACGATCGACGATGCCACGCTCGACCGCACATCGGGCCAGTTCGCTGCGGCTCCAATGGCTCAGGGGGAGATTGCTCTCCTCCGCCGGTTGTTCGCAGGCCAAGGCGACGATCGCGCATATCTGCTCGGGTGTAATTCTCGCCGGCGCCCCGGGACGGGGCGCGTCCGCCAAGCGTTGGGCCAGCAGCGTGGCGCCATCCTTCACTTCCGGGGCGATATCGGCCGCGCCGCGCCAGCGGCGGAGCCAGTGGCGCACCGTCTTTGGCCAAACGCCGAGTTGGCGCGCGCACTCGCGCACGCCCGTTCCCGACCCGGCCAACAAGATCATCTGGGCGCGTTCGGCCAGCTTCCGAGGCGTCGTGTGGGCTCGAACCAAACGGGTGAGTACTTGTTCATGCTCGGGGCTTACCAAAATGGCTTCGGCGGACAGACGCGGCATCGGGGGCCTTCACGAATCGGGCGATCAACAGGTGATCCGACATGACACAACAATAGTCCTGCGACTCCCCCACCCGAACGTTCTTGAGGCCTGGGGATCAATTTCCCCCGACCGTGGCAATTCCGACCCACCCGCCGATACGGAGTCGCCACTTCCAGCGCGCTGAACTAGCGACAGATCTGCCGTCGCCCGTGGCGATGGTGTTTGAGCGGCCGATCGAAGGGCGGAGGGCTGTCCCGATGCCCAGCCCCACCGAAATCCCTGCGCTTCCCGGGCCACCCACCGAGCCGACCGACGGTGCACCGATGGCCAAAACCCGGCCGGTCCCGCCGCCGCCGCCAACGCCTCCGGACGCAATGATCCGCGTGCCCAATACCGCCCCCTCACAACCGCGCCCGCCAATTCCTAAGGCACGCCCGAGTTTTCCGCTGCCACAAGCCTACTCCTTTGAATCCGCTGGCGTGCCGCGTGTGGGTGGACCACCCGCCGCCAATACAACCCCGGGACCCGCGCCCGCCGGGGAGATGTCATTCGGGCAATTCGCAAAACTTACGGCGGGCCATGTAGAGCCGAACTGGACAAATGCCCTGCATGATTGGTGGCTGCGGCATGGCTACTACCCATCCCAAGCCGTGGCACTGCAACAGGCAGGATTGGTCCGTATTCAGATCGTAGTTGATCGGTCCGGCAGGGTTCGAAACGTGGCGCTCCTGCGCAGCGCAGAGTCTCCTTGGCTCGACATGGGTGCGCAGGATGTGTTCCGCGGGTCCACCGTGCCCCCGTTTCCGCCGAACACAAAGGACGAACAGATTACGCTGGAGCTCACGATCAACTATATTCTCAGGCTTCGGTGACCCTCGACTCCCGAACAAAGTCGGGTGGCACCACCAGTTGTGGCGGAACAACCGGCATCGCACCAGGGGCCACGTATAAATGGCGGGGCAGTTTCTTCCCCGTTGACCCGAACACGGGTGTCGCCTGGACGGCCTCGGGCCTGAACGCCGCCACGTTCGGGATAAAGATCGCCTCAAGACCGCGATCCGGGCTGCCAAACTCGCCCGGGAGGCATTGCTCACCGGGCCGCCGGTCTTCCGGGTTAACGGCATCGTTCGCGAGACCCTGATTTCCGCCAGCGGCGCGGCCTTGCCGTCGAACGTCGTGATCCGCGTGGCGGCCCTAGCCCGAGAGGCACTGTTCTCGGATGCCGGGACGTTCCGTGTGGCCGCCGTGGTGCGCGAGGCCCTGGTGTCTGAAGCGGAGGCACCACCGCCTTCGGACCAGGTTCCACGGTTCTGGACGGCGATCCTGGCGTGGCTTTGGTGTGCGAAACCCGCTCACACACGGTCTCGGTGCGTAGCCGCATCGAAACCATTCACGTATCCCATGGAAGCAACTATGACTGGTCCAGCCAGCAGCCCTTTGACCCCATTCAGTGAGGCTGAGTCGGCTTATTTTTGCGTAAAGCCGTGCAGGGGTAGGCGGGCGCGCCACAAGCGCCTAACGGGGGCCTGAGGCGCCCAATACAGCGTGCTTCAGCCTACTGCGGCGGCACCGCTGCGTCCGCCGGCCTGCCGCTGGTTTAGTAGAAGACCCCAGCCCGACAGGCTGCTAGGACCGAAGCCCGGTGGCCGGCCGCTTGCGCCCCCCGGACAGGCGATGGCGCGCCGCGGCGTCGGCACGCCCGACCGCGTGGCAGGCATGCAGCCCAAGGACGGGCTGCAACCCGAGGGCCGCTTACGCTCATACTGAAAGCGCTTTAATGTCGTCCCCCAACAGGGGATCGACCGGAAGCATCCGGCGTCCGTTCCGGGGGAAACACATGCTTCGCCGTCGCACCGTGCTCGCAGGCACCGCCGCCACGCTCGCCATGCCGTCCATCGTCCGTGCCGCGGACGCGGTACTGAAGGTGGGCGTCTTCGTCCCGCTCTCCGGCGCTGCCGCAAGCTGGGGGCTTGGCGCGAAATGGGTGGGCGAACAGGCTGCGGCGGAAATCAATAGCAAAGGCGGCATCAAGGCCGGCGGCAAGACCTACAGCGTCGAGGTCATCGCCTACGAGAATGGCTACAATTCGGCCGAGGGCGGCAAGGCGGCGCAGGCCATGCTGAACCGCGATGGCGTGCGCTTCATCATCCAGGGCATCGGCACGGCGCCGGTCAAGGCGCTGCAAAGCCTCTCCGAGCGGACCGGCGCGCTGCTCATGCAGGTCGCCTGGGGTAAGAGCGTGAAGGGCCCGCAGGCACCGCTGACCTTCACCAACTCCAACACCCCGTTCGAATTGTTCGGCCCGCTGTTTGACCTGATCAAGCGCAAGCACCCCGACGCCAAGACAGTCGCCCTGCTGAACCCGAATGACGCGACCGGGCAGGAAGTGGAGGCCGAGGCCGCCATCCAGTACAAGGCGCGCGGCTTCACGATCCTCGCCAGCACCTGGTATGAGCGCGGCACCACCGAGTTCCAGCCCATCGTCACCAAGCTGGCGCAGACCAAGGCCGATATTATGGACCTGTCCGGCGCCCCGCCCGCCGACAGCGGCACGGTGTATCGGGAGCTGGCCGTCCAGGGCTGGAAGGGGATCAAGGTGCAGTCCTCCGGCACCGGCGCGGATGCGATGGTGAAGGTCGCCGGCGCCGCGGTGGAGGATGTCTACATGGGCAACGCCGCGGATTTCGGTGGCCCGACCGCCACCCCCACTCAGCGCAAGCTGAACGAGGGCGCGCTGAAGGTGCTGAATGAGCCGGTGAACATCCTGCACATGGGCGCGTGGGACGCGCTGATGGCGACCAAGGCCGGAATCGAGGCCGCCAACTCGATCGATCCCAAGAAGGTCGCCAAGATTCTGCCGGACATCATCTTCGAGTCGAGCTACGGCCCCACCGCGTTTGGCGGCAAGGAGACCTACGGCATCGCCCAGCAGATGCTCGTCCCGGTGATCGTGACGCAGATCAAGAGCGGGCAGACCGTGGAGATCGAGCGCATCGTCCCCGAGGAACTGAAGGCGCGCCTCGCCAAGCGCTAGCGGTCAGCCCTGGTCCACGGATCGTACCCGCGGACCAGGGCGGCAACCGCCCGCGGTCACCCGACCCGGCCGCCTCGCGACGGCGGAGACCGGGACATCGGGAGCGACAGGGCCAACCCGTGCGGCCCGGCCCGCGTTTCCCAATTTCCCCGCACTTCCCAATTTCAATGCAAGAGGACCCGGATGGAGCTCTCGGTGGGCCTGATCGCCCAGCTTCTGGTCAACACGCTGCAGATCGGCGCGGTCTATGTGCTGTTCGCGCTGGGGCTGACCCTGGTCTTCGGGGTGATGAAGGTGATCAACTTCGCCCATGGCCAGTTCTTCACCCTGGCCGCCCTGGTCATCGCCGCGACCATGCCTGAATTCACCGAGCGTTTCGCGCTGCCCGCCTGGATCGACTACCTGGTCTGCTTCGCCCTGGCGATCATCGCCGTCGGCATCCTCGGCGCGGTGCTCTACTTCGTCGGGTTCGAGCGCTACCTGCGGGACCTTGTCGGCTCCTTCATCCTTTCGGTCGGCCTGCTGCTGTTCCTTGAAGGCATCTATCTCTGGCTGTTCGGCGGCGCGCCGCGCGTCGTGCCCAAGCTGCTGACGGGCCAGGTCTCGTTCTTCGGGGGAGCGATGGAATCACAGCGCCTGGTCATCTGCGCCATCGCCCTCGCCTCCACCGCCGGGCTTTACCTGATCGTGGCCCGGACCCGTCTGGGCAAGGCCCTGCGCGCGGTGGCGGAGGA
>CALQHT020000426.1 GCA_943330455.2 Nitrosovibrio sp. Nv4
AAAGCGCCTCTACCGGGCAACTCTGCGGCGGCAGCAGTCGCGCCACCGCGTTGTCCTTAAACGTCTGTCCATACCGAGCCATGTTCGTCTTCCAGCGCCCCCTGAGGTCTTGATCCTATCCGGGCGGCAACTTCTCTGACACAGGGGGCGCAAACCGTTGTTGGCAAAGGTGTTCCGGTCGATGCCGGCCAGGTAGCTTTCGATCCGCTCAGCGTTTTCTATGATGTCAATCAGGCTATCGACCGGATCGTGCCTTGGCCTAGAAGGCACGGCGGCGATCCCGGTCTATGTTGGCTCGCAGGCGCGGCTTCTCGATTGGCTCCGGCACCAAATCCACCGGTCGGCCAAGAAGCTCGGCCAAACGTCGCTCCAAAGCGCCGAGAGCAAACATCCCGACGCAGGCGTCCGGGTCCAGTTCGGCAACAAGATCGACGTCGCTATCAATCTCCGCATCGCCACGAGCAACCGAACCAAACAGCGACAGGTGGCGGATGCCGGCGCGGCGGAGCCCCGCCTCATGCATCCGCAGAATGTCGATCACATGTTCGGCCGTCTCGGTTGTCGTGCTCATCGCAGCGCCGCCTTTCAGCTTTCAGTATAGCATAGAGGTGGCCGTGATGTGCCAATAACACCGGATTTCACATCAACCCTGTTGAAGCGCTTCCCGAATGACCAGCGGTTTGCGCGAGATTGCCTGAAGATACGCGGCGGCCGGTGCGTCAGGAGCGCGCCTGCCCTGCTCCCAGTTCTTCAGTGTCGCCAGAGGGATACGGTAGGCGTCCGCGAATTCGTGCTGCGTCATGTGCAGTTGCCGGCGGATAGCGCGCACGTCCGGCACCTCGACCACATGCACCGCGGCGCCCGCCTTCTCGCCGCCGGCATAAGCCACGGCTTCCGTCATCCCCGCGATCAGATCCTTTGCGAACTTGCTCATCGGTTTATCCCTTCCCGCCGTAGCTCTGTTTGATGGCTGTTCCCAGCACCCGCACTTGCTTCTTCTCGTCGGGCGTCATGTTCTCGCGCTGCGCCTTGGCATAGACCAGCATCAGGAAGATCGGCATCCGCGGGTCGTGGTAGAAATAGACCACCCTTGCCCCGCCGCGTTTGCCTATTCCTTGGCGTCGCCACCGGACCTTGCGAACGCCACCCGTCTCCGGGATCACATCGCCGGATTCCGGGTTGCGAGCGATGAAGTCCACGAACGCCTCGCGCTCACCATCATCCCAGACATCCCGCGCCAGCCGCTGAAAGATCGGCAGTTCGACAACGGTAATCGGGACACTCGACATCGGTGCATTATACGCCAATGGCGTCTAAACGCAATGCAAGTGCGCCATTGGCGTCCCGATGATCTGGACGCGCCGCCTGTGCCGGTGGGATCAGGAACGCCACAACCGGAACGTCCATGCAACCACGGTGGCAAACCTCCCACCACCCGACAATTACCTCCCAACGCCTCCCTTTCCACCCGGCGCCACAGGCAGCCGACCGGGCAAAGCCTGTCGCACCAGCAACCCCGCCAGCGCCAACGCGCCAACAGAAAACGCAACCCCGGCCGCAAACACGGAAAAATGGCTCTCCCCGGTCGCGGCGAACAACGCGGCCAGACCAAACGCAACCGCCGTCTGCACAATCCCGAATATCGCCGTGCACCGCACCCACAAGGCGACCGAGGCCAGTGGCGCGAACTCCCGACACACCGTCAACGTCACCGTCGTCGTGCCCATCGCCGAGAAACCGGCAATCGCCGCCGCCGGCAGCACCAACCCGGGATACGGCGCCAGACACAGCGCCAGTGCCACGACCTGGATGAAGATCCAGACCAGCAAGGTCGGCCGGCTGCCCATCCGGTCCGCGACCCGGCCACTGACAATACCGCCGATCATGCCGCCCAGGCCGAACAACAGCCACGCCATGGCCCCCGCGGTGACACCCAGGCCGAGGCCCCGCGCGGCGAGGTCCGCGAGATAAATCATCGGCGGCACCATGCCCGCGCTATGGAACCCATAGGTCACCAGCAACAGGACCGCGCGCGGCGGAGCGGCCTGCGTCGAGGGGGCAACCCGCATATCCGGCCAGAACCGATGCGCCAGCAGCCAAAGCGCCAGCACGGCGCCGGCGGTGGCCAGCCAGGTCGCCGCCAGCCCCAACGGCAGCATGGCCGGCACCAGCAAGGCGCCGCCCGAGAGGCCCAATCCTACGCCGGCAATGACAATGCCACCGGCCGCGCCACGGCGTTCCGGGGGCACGCTCGCCAAGGTCGCCGGGCCGGCCAGAGCCATCAGGAAGCCACCCGCAATCCCGGCAAGGCCTCGCCAGACCACCAGCCACCAGAAGCCGCCGTTCCACGCACAGGCCGCCAGGGACAGTGCCACCAGCGCCATCCCCAGGTCGAGCGTCCTGGGCACGCCCAGCGCGCGCGCCACAAGGCTGCCGCCCAGGGTGCCGAACAGGTATCCGGCAAGGGCGACGGCCCCGAGGATGCCAGCCTGGCCGCCATCCACCCAACCGGCCTGCACCATCGCGGGAAACAGCGGCACATAGGCAAACCGCGCGAGCCCGTTGCCGGACGCGGTGGCGGCGCCCCCCGCCAGAGCGACCGCGGGACTGTAAAATCTCATGCGCATGGTCACGGCGGTCTCACATGCGCTGCCGCGACAATCGCACACGCAGAACCCAGTCATCCACCGATCGGGCGGGTGACGCGACCGGATGCTCGTTCACCCAACGCTATCCAGGCCGCGCGCCGCGGCCCGGCGTCAAACCCGCATCGGCATCAGCACGAACAAGGCGCTGGCATCGGCCGCGTCCTGCACCACGGTGGGGGCGGAGCCGTCAGCGAAGCGGAACTCCACCTGATCGCCGATCTGGTCGGTGATGTCGTTCAGGTAGCGCGCCTGGAAGCCGATCTCCAACGGACCGGCGTCGTATTTGACGTGATCGCCGTCCAGTTCCTCACTGGCGGTGCCCTGTTCCGGGCTGGACGCGGACAGCACCAGCAGGTCACGCGCCAGGGACATTTTCACCGGACGGGAGCGCTCGGACGAAATCGCCGCCACGCGCCCGACCGCATCGGCAAAGTCCTTCTTGCCGACTCGCAGCACCTTGTCGTTGCCGCGCGGGATCACGCGTTCGTATTCCGGGAAGGTGCCGTCGATCAGCTTGCTGGTCAGCAGGATCTGATCGGCGCGGAACTGGATGCGCGTGTCGGATAGGGCGACCTCGACATTGCCGTTCACCTCATCGAGCAGCTTCCGCAGTTCATTCACCGTCTTACGCGGGATGATGACACCGGGCATGGAACCGGCGCCCTCCGGCAGAGGCTCCTCCACCCGCGCGAGCCGATGGCCGTCGGTGGCGACCGCGCGCAGGACCCGCACGCCATCGCTCTCGACGGCATGCAGGTAGATGCCGTTGAGGTAGTAGCGGGTTTCCTCGGTGCTGATCGCGAACCGGGTGCGATCGATCAGGCCGCGCAGGGTCTGGGCGGACAGGCTGAAGCGATGCGCCAAGGTGCCGGCGGTCATGGAGGGAAAATCCTCCACCGGCAGCACGACCAGGCTGGTGGCGTAGCGGCCGGCCCGCAGCGCGAGTTGCGCGTCGCCGCCGGGATGATCCAGTTCCACCTCCGCGCCATCCGGCAATTTGCGGACGATCTCGTACAAGGTGGAGGCGGGCGCCGTGCAGGCGCCATTGCGGGTGGTGCTGGCGGGCACGTCCTCCACGATCGCGATTTCCATATCCGTCGCGGTCAGGGTCAGTTTGCCATCCCGCACCGCGATCATGACATTCGCCAGGATCGGGATCGTGTTGCGCCGTTCCACCACGCTCTGGCCATGGGCCAGGGCCTTCAGCAGAGTGGCACGGTCGGCCTTCAGCTTCATCGTGTCACATTCCTCAAACCCCGGAGCGAGACGCTCGGGAAATCCCAGAGCGGGACGCTCGGGCCGATTGTCCGCCGCAGCCGAACGGCGCGGACGGGTGCGCAGTGTAGCAATGGGCCGTTGCCCACGCCAAGCGGGGTCAATAGCCGATTATTATCCCAAAGGCTTGTATTCCGACGGGGTGGGCGGGGATTGCCGGGTTTTCGCGTCTCGGGGTAACAGGTCGGATGGAGAAACCTCTCCCACTCCCCTTGTGGGCTTGGGCCGTGAAGCGGACCAAGGTTGGGGGGAGGGGGCTCGCGGCAATATCCGTGC
>CALQHT020000427.1 GCA_943330455.2 Nitrosovibrio sp. Nv4
CGCCTGACGCGGATCGCGTAGCGCGGCAAAATGCGCCAGAAACGGTGGGGGTGTTGGCTCGGACAACGGGGCCTCCTGATACGAGGCCCCCTAAGAATCGTACTTTTGCCCGCGCCGGAATCCCCCTCCCGTTCAAGCGATTGCCCTGCTCCCCCCACCAACATCATTGACGAACCGCGCGACCCGTCCTACACCGCGCCCCCTGGATGGCGGGCGTAGCTCAGTTGGTTAGAGCGCCAGGTTGTGGTCTTGGATGCCGTGGGTTCGAATCCCATCGCTCGCCCCATCCCCCTCCTTGCCCCACCGAGGGTCCCCTCCCCATGCCCCCTCCCACCCTCATCCTAGCCGGTGGCACCGCTCGGCGGATGGGCGGAGGCGACAAGCCGCTGCTGACCCTCGGCGACAGGACCATCGTCCAACGCATCATCGACACACTCGCCAGCCGCACCACCAACCCGCCCCCCATCGCCATCAGCGCCAACGGCAACCCCGGCCGCTTCCAGGCGTTCGGGCTGCCCGTGCTCAACGACGGCGCCTTCGCCGATCAAGGTCCCCTGGCCGGAGTCCTGGCCGGCCTGACCTGGGCGACCGAACTGGGCGCGGACTGGCTCCTCACCATCCCCGGCGACACACCCTTCGTGCCGGCCGACCTAGCCGACGCCCTCGCCCCGGCACCAAGCTGCGCCCGCAGCGGCGGCAGGCTGCATCATCTGGTGGCCCTTTGGCCGGTGGGATGCCACGCCGACCTGCGCGCATTCCTGGAAAAACCCGGTTCAAGGCAAGTATCGCGTTTCAGCACATGGATTTCCACTCGCCCGGTGGATTTCGCTATCGACGTGTGCGACCCGTTCCTTAATGTGAACACACCGGAGGAACTTGACCGGGCACGGGATCTGGCCGAACGGATCGGCTAAACGGATCGGGACGGGGGAAGATCGATGACAAAGACCGTAGCGATCGCGGGGCTGGGAGCCATCGGACTGCCGCTCGCCAGGGCGCTGGACCACGGTGTCGATGGCCTCAAGCTCATTTCCGTGTCCGCCAGGGACCAGGTGAAGGCCCTGACCAACCTGGTCAGCTTCCGCTCGCCACCGCGGTTGATGGACCTGGCCGATCTGTCGGAAGCCGATATCGTCGTCGAAGCGGCCCCCGCGGCGCTGTTCGACCGAATCGCCCTGCCCGCGATCGAGGCCGGACGCATCTTCGTCCCCGCATCGGTGGGCGCGCTGCTGCCGCGGATGCACCTGGTCCGGCGCGCCACCATGACCGGCGCGCGAATCGTGGTGCCGACCGGCGCCCTGCTGGGGTTGGACGCGGTGCGTGCCGCCGCCGAGGGCCCCGTCGAGAGCGTCACCATCGAAACCCGCAAGCCGCCGCTGGGCCTCGCCGGCGCGCCATACCTGGAAAAGCACGGCATTCAGGTGCTGGGCATCACCGAGCCGATGCTGGTGTTCGAGGGCAGCGCCCTGGATGCCGTCGCCGGCTTCCCGGCCAACGTCAACGTCGCCGCCGCCCTGGCTCTGGCCGGCATCGGGCCCATCCGCACCCGGGTCCAGATCTGGGCGGACCCGGCCCTGGATCGCAACGTCCATACGATCCGCGTCGAGGCCCAGGCCGCTCGCTTCACCATGACGATCGAGAACGTGCCCAGCGCCGACAACCCCAAGACCGGACGCCTGACCGCGCTGTCGATGCTGGCCTGCCTGCGCGGCCTGGTTTCGACGTTGAAGGTGGGAAGCTAACCAGCCGATCCGCGATTGGATCGATCCGCCGCGACCATCCGCCCTGACAGGCGCCAATCCGCCGGCGCCGACCCTGAACCATCAAGCGAGAGGCACCAATCGTGCTGACATTCTACCACGCACCCGGATCCAGCTCGATGGCGCCGCATATTGCGCTGCATGAGGTCGGCGCCACGTTCGAAGCGCGTCCCATGTCCTTCCACCGGCGCGACCAGAAGGACCCTACCTATCTGGCGATCAACCCGGAGGGAAAAATCCCCACTTTGGTCATCGATGGCCGCCCGCTGACCGAGGTGGCGGGAATCCTGTTCTATCTGGCTCGTCGCTTCCCGGAGGCTGCGTTGCTGCCGGTCGGCGATCCCGAAGCCGAGGCGCGGGTGGTCTCCTGGATGTCGTTCATCGCCGCGACGGTCCATCCCGCCCGCGGCGCCGGGGTCGAACGATGGCATGAGGTATTCCGGATCGCCGAACAATGGCTGGGCGGACGGGATTGGGCGGTCGGCGGTTACTCGATCGCGGACATCCACCTGTTCCGCCTGTATTGGCGGTTCGTGCAGGCCATCAAGCCGCCGCGGGAGACGTTTCCTGGCCTGTCCGCCCATTACGACCGCATGATGGCCCGCCCGGCCGTGCAGCGCGTGTTGGAGATCGAATCCGGGCTGGGATACGAATTGCCGGCCTGATCGGTCGCACGCCGCCCACGTGGGGCTACGGCATTCACACAGCGCCGCATGGCAGGAAATCCTCCCCCTCTCCTTGCGGGAGGGGGTCGGGGGGAGGGGTAATTCCGCACGGATATCGCGGGTAACCCCTCCCCCCGACCCTTTTCCACAAGGGGGGAAGAATTTTCTCCCGCCGCCACGATGCGCGTATGCCGTAGGCGCGCCCGACCGATGCGCCCCGATCAGGCCAGAGGCTCCAGCAGCACCCGCGTATCGGCCAGCAGCTCCAGCCGGTTGAGCGAATCCAGAGTGTCCTCGACAACGCTGGCATCGATCTCTCGGCGCGCGTTGCGCGCATTGTCGCGGAACTTGTCAGCACATTGCGCATCGCTCAGCGGCTTGGTCGGGGAACCGATCGGATCGGTTGCCTCGATCGTCACCTGCCTTCCATCGCGATGGCGCGCGGAAATCGACAGCCACCCCTTCGGCTTGCCCGCCACGGCAATCCCACCGATCCGATCGGACAGAGCCAGAACCGCGGGATCGTCGAAGCCCGCGACCTCCCCGATGCCGACGCGGCCATGCACCAGCGCGCAGGCCACCAGAAACGGCTGCGCGAACTGCGCCTGCACCACCTGCACCGGACGGCGCTTGGTGAGCCCGTTGTCGAACTGGTCCGCATGACCGGCCGGGTCGGCGCTGATCGTCAACTCGGCCAGGTCACCGCCGCCGGTGATGCCCAGGGCGGCGCGCACGGCCAGCGCGGCATCGATGGCGGCATGCAGTGGCCGGCCGCAGGGATACGGCTTGAAGCTGAGCCCCTCCCCCTGTAACACCGCGCCCAGGTCCTTGGTCAACAGCGACGCATCGGCGCCGTTCGGCTGATAAAGCTCCAGAAACCCGAACCGACCCGAGAAAATATTGTGCGCACCCGTGAAGTCCCGCTGCGCCAGGATCGCCGAGAACACCCCATCCCGCGCCGCCTGCCCGGCCTGCAAGCGCTTCGTCAGCGCTCCATCCAGAATGCACTGCCGGTTGCCGGCGGCATGGCTGTAGGCGATGCCCAAAGCATGGCGCATCTGCTCACCGGTCAGACCCAGCAGCTTGCCCGAGGCCGCGGCAGCGCCGAACACCCCGATGGCCGCGGTGCGATGCCAGCCTCGATCGAGCGTCGACGCCAGGGCAATCCGGCACGACACATCCAGCCCCAACGTCGCCGCCAGGATGAAATCGCGCCCGCTGACCCCGCCTTGCCGGTCCGCCATCGCCAGGCAGGCAGCCAGCACCGACACGCCCGGATGGATCGAGCCCGCCCCGTCATGCGTGTCATCGAAATCGAGCGCGTGCCCAGCGCTGGCATTCATCATCGCCGCCTGCGGTGCCGGCAACGTCCTTTGCCTCAACACCGCTCGGCTTTCCGCCTTGCCGCCCCATTCGTCCAGCAACGCATAGATATCGTCGATCCCGGGGGCGCCGGTGCCGCCCAGGATGCAGCCGAACGTGTCGATGATGTCGCGCTTCGTGGCGGTGATCGCAGAGGCCGGCAGGTCTTTGTAGGTTGTGCGGGCGACGTGGTCGGCCAGGGCGAAGGCGGGGTCGTGGGGCATCGGGACGGTTCCTTCTCGTTTGCGGGAGAGCGGGGCTCCGCCCCATCAGCGTTAGGATAAGCTTTTGGCGGAGAATATCCTTTGCCTGACCCGCCTCCTTCGCGATTCAGCAAGCCGGCGGCAGATCCGGCCCCGTGCGTTGATAAAGTCCGCCAGGGTGAACGTGTCAGGCACCAGA
>CALQHT020000428.1 GCA_943330455.2 Nitrosovibrio sp. Nv4
ACCGGGACGGCGATAGGTCCGGGTAGGCCCCAGGAATTCAAACGACAATGTTCCGGTTCCAAGGGCCGTCGCCCTTGGTGGGGTCCAGGGGCAAAGCCCTGGTCGGGGTCCGGGGCGGAAGCCCCGCCCTACCCTCGCCCTCAAACCAAGAAAGGTCCAAACCATGCGTCCAGAATCCAACGCCAAGGTCATCCGCCTGGCCGACACTGAAACCACCTCCTTCGGCCACCTCGCGCACTACCAGCGCCTGACCGGAGAGGACGGCTTGCCGGTCTTCACCGGCGTGCAGACCTGCCAGCCCGGTTACGCGACTCCATTGCACTGGCACCCCTATGTGGAATGCCTGTTCGTGCTGGAAGGCACCATGGAGGCCTATCTCGAAGGGCAGGAAGCGACGCCGGCTCGCCTGGGCCCGGGCGACATGATCGCGTTGCCCGCCTGCACCCCGCATGTGTTTCGCAATGGCGGCGACGGCGTGTTGCGGCTGCTGGGGATTCACGCTTCCCCAACCCGCATCGTTAACCGGATCGAGGCGTGACAATTGTATGGATCGCGGCGGCACTTCACACGGTCGTGCGCCCAATGGTGTGCAAGGACCCAGGCCGCCCGCGGTGTGGATTACGCATTCTTCACTTATCCACCAGGAAATTGCCAGGAACGCGGCACCTTTAAGACATAATTAACCGCCAGGGTCTCAAACATCGATCAGACGCGAGTGACATTAACGGAGACGGTGGCAGCGATGTGCACAACAACGATCAGCACCCTCACGATGGCCTGCATGCTGCGGGATCCTTTGATCCGGATGGTCATGCACAGCGATGGCGTGTCGGACGACGACATGTCCGAACTGCTGTCGCGGGTGAAAGACACGCTGGTCGCGCGCGGTTCGGCCGAACCTCAGCCCGCCATGGTGGCGGCCTGAGTGGCGGTCTGTCTCGACCTTTCGGGTCAGAGCGTCCGGTTGGCGCGGGCGACGATGGCCTCGAACAGAACTTGGCAGCCGGCTTCGGCTTCCTCAGGTTCGATGCTTTCGGCTTCGTTGTGGGACAATCCGTCCTTGCAGGGGGTAAAGATCATCGCGGTTGGGACATGACGAGCAACGTAGACGGCGTCATGGCCGGCGCCCGACACGATTTCCCGGGTCGCGTAGCCGGCCCGCGCGGCGCCCTGGCGCACCAGGTCCACGCAAGCGGGGTCGAAGGGTTGGGCCGGGATTCGGAACAATGTCGTTAATGTCAGCCCGATCCCGCAGGCTGCCGCGATGGATGCGGCCTCGGCGCGGAATTCCTGGTCCAGACGGTCGATTTCGGCTTCCGACGGATGGCGGAATTCGGCCGAAAAGCGGACCTCCCCCGGAATGACGTTGCGACTGTTCGGGATGACCAGTAACTGCCCGACGGTGCCGCGCCCGTCCTCGCCGCGGCCGCGCATCAGCCGGTCAATCAGGTCGATGATCCGGGCGGCGCAGACCAGGGCATCCTTGCGGGTGGACGGAGGTGTGGTTCCGGCATGGCTGTCCTGACCGGTGGTCACCACGTCGTACCAGACCTGGGCCTGGGCGCCGGTGACGATGCCGATGGGTTTGGCTTCCCGCTCCAGGATCGGGCCTTGTTCGATATGCAGCTCGAAATAGGCGTCGGCGGCGAACGGGGCGGCGGGTTCCGCGCCGCGATAGCCGATGCCGTCCAAGGCGGTGCCGACGGTGGTGCCTTCGGTGTCGGTCAGCTCCAGCACCTTGTCCAGGCCGTAAACGCCGGCCCAAACCCCCGATCCCATCAGGGAGTGTCCGAAACGGCTGCCTTCCTCATCGGTCCAGTTGATCAGTTCCAGCGGGGCTTCCGTGGTGATGCCCAGGTCGTTCAGGCTGCGCATGACTTCCAGGCCCGCGATGACACCAAGCGCGCCGTCGAATTTGCCGCCGGAGGGCTGGCTGTCGAGATGGGACCCGAACAGCACCGGCAATCGGTTCGGATCGCGGCCGGCTCGCCGCGCGAACATGTTGCCGATGGCGTCCACCCGGACCGTCAGGCCCATGGATTCGCACTCGGTGCGGAACCGATCGCGGGCGCGTTTGTCCACTTCGGTCAGGGTCAGGCGGCGGACACCGCCTTTCGGGGTGGCTCCAATCGTGGCGAAGCCCATCAGGCTGTCCCACAGGCGTTTGCCGTCGATGCGTTGGTTGGTCTGTGACATGACGGCATCTTGCCCGAGGTCCTGGTTCCTGCAAGCCTGCTCTTCATGAACGCTCCCGCATTACCCCGTCTTTCCGACCTCGATTCCGATGCTGTCTGGCGCGCCCGGGTCGATCTCGCGGCATGTTTCCGGGCCGCCGCTCGTCTTGGACTGCATGAAGGCGTGTGCAATCACCTGTCCTTCATGGTGCCTGGCCGGGACGACATGTTCCTGGTCAATCCGGATGGCTGGTCATTCGCGGAAATCACCGCGTCCCGGTTGCTGATCTGCGATTTTCACCGAAGGGTCATCGCCGGGGATGGGGACCCGGAGGACACCGCTTTCTATATCCATGCCCGCGTCCACAAGCAGGTGCCTCGGGCACGGGCGGCATTCCACACACATATGCCGAACGCCACCGCGATGACGATGGTGGAGGGACCGCCGCTGCTCTGGGCCGGGCAGTCGTCGCTGAAATTTTATGGCCGCACGGTGGTGGACGAGGATTATGGCGGCCTCGCGCTGGATGAAGCCGAGGGGGATCGGATTGCCGGTGCCCTGGGCGATGCCGACATCATGTTCATGAAGCACCATGGCGTGATGGTGGTGGGGGCGAGCATCGCGAAGGCGTGGGACGATCTGTATTATTTGGAGCGGGCGTGCGAGGTGCAGCGCCTGGCCCAGGCGTCGGGTCGGCCGGTGGTGCCGATTTCGGCGGAGGTGGCAGAACGGACCGCGGCGCTGATGCGTCGGGGCGGTTCGCGCGATTCGGCTGGGCTGCACCTGGAAAGTATCAAGCGGCAACTGGATCGGGACACGCCGGAGTACCGGCAATGACGGTTCATGCCGTCAAAGCGGCCATGGCCTCCCATGCCGGCAGGGCGGCAATGTCATCCCATGCCGTCAAGGCGGCAATGTCATCCCATGCCGTCAAAGCGGCGATGTCATCCCATGCCGCCAAAGCGGCAATGGCATCCCATGCCGTCAAAGCGGCAATGGCATCCCATGCCGTCAAAGCGGCAATGCGAACCCCTCTGGCTCTGTTACTCCTATTATCGGCCTGCGCCCTGGTGGATCAGGACACGTTCGCCCCGGCGCCGGAGCCACCACCTCCGCCGGTCGCGACGCCTGGTCCTCCGGCGGTGCCGATGGATCCGCGCCGGCCGCTGTTGGTGATCGACTACGCCACCCCCGGGCCGAACTTCGACGAACCACTTCGATTTGCCATCCGTTCGGCCGAGTCGAGGGACCGCCGTGTCCAGTATGACGTCATCGCCGTCGCGCCGACCTTGAACCAGGCAACGGCAGCACAGGAACAGGCGGTCACGGTGATGCGTGCCATCATGAGCAGCCGGGTGCCGGCGAACCGAATTCACCTCGGCCTTCGCGCCGAACCATGGCAGGTGGCGATCCAGGTCCGTGTCTTTGTTCGTTGATCCGCCCCCTCCCAATCCCCCCGCTCGGCTTGACCGGGCGAAGCGGATCGTGATGACGGGAAGACACCGGTGACTATTGGAATCCCCGAGTCGGCGCGCCCGCACGCCGACCCAGAATTGCCTACGCGGCGGACCGCGTGGGCGTCATCATGCGAGAGCGCATCGGCGGACCGTGGCTGGCCGTGGCATGGCCGACCTCGGTCGCGGCATCGCGGTAGTAGGTCAGGATGAACACGCGCACCGCGCTGGTTCGTCCTCCGCTATGCCCGGCCTCTTCGACCCGGCGGACCAGGGTGCTCATGTCCTGGCCCTCCCGTTCACAGATTTCCATCAATGCATCCCAGAGCTCGGGCTCTAGGCGCATGCTGGTCCGGCCACGGCCGGCGACGACGTTTCGATTGACTAAGGCAACACGCAAAAACTACCGCTTCAAGTTGGTGGCCTTGGCGAGATGGTATAGTTCCACTCCGGATGGAATGTGTCCCCCGTGATATTGAGAGCGGCCATCTCGGCATCTGTGACCTTGATGCCTTTCTGGTAGCTGCGCGTG
>CALQHT020000429.1 GCA_943330455.2 Nitrosovibrio sp. Nv4
GTGCGACGCTCTGGTGCCTGACACGTTCACCCTGGCGGACTTTATCAACGCACGGGGCCGGATCTGCCGCCGGCTTGCTGAATCGCGAAGGAGGCGGGTCAGGCAAAGGATATTCTCCGCCAAAAGCTTATCCTAACGCTGATGGGGCTCTGCCCCGCCCTTCTCTCCACCGCACCAACCTTGCACCAACCCCCGGGATCGGCCATCTGTGCCGACCTCAACCACGGACCATCGAGCACGCCAATGCAACGCATCTTCTCCGGCATCCAGCCCTCCGGCGTCGCCACGCTTGGCAACTATCTCGGCGCGATTCGCAACTGGGTGGCGCTGCAAGACGAGCACGAGTGCATCTACTGTGTGGTCGACCTGCACGCGATCACCGAATGGCAGAACCCCAAGGACTTCGCCCAACAGACGCGAGAGATGGCGGCTGTGCTGCTGGCCTGCGGTATCGATCCGACGCGCCACATCCTGTTCCTGCAATCCTCGGTGCGCGCGCATGCGCAGCTCGCCTGGATTTTCAACTGCGTGGCGCGGATCGGTTGGTTGAACCGCATGACGCAGTTCAAGGACAAGGCGGGGAAGAACCGGGAGAATGCCTCGACCGGCCTGTATGTGTATCCCAACCTCATGGCCGCCGACATCCTCGCCTACAAGGCCACGGCGGTGCCGGTGGGAGAGGATCAGCGCCAGCACCTGGAACTCGCCAACGACATCGCGCAGAAGTTCAACCACGATTACGGCGTGGACTTCTTTCCGAACATCCAGCCGCTGATCCTGGGCGTTGCCGCGCGGGTCATGAGCCTGCGGGACGGCACCAAGAAGATGTCCAAATCCGACCCGTCGGATCAGAGCCGCATCAACCTGAACGACGACGCCGACACGATTGCTCTGAAGATCCGGCGCGCCAAGACGGACCCGGAGCCTCTGCCGAGTGAGATGGAGGGGCTGGCGAACCGGCCCGAAGCGCGGAATCTGGTGGGGATCTATGCGGCTCTGGCCGACATGGACGCCGATTCGGTGCTGCGCGATCACGGCGGCAAGGGGTTCGGCGCGTTCAAGGAAGCGCTGGCCGCACTGGTGGTCGACCGGCTGAGCCCGATCGCGGCGGAAACCCGACGCTATTTGGCCGATCCTGCCAGCGTGGATGCGGTGTTGCGCGACGGTGCGGGGCGAGCGGCGGCGATCGCGGATCCGATCGTGGCGGAAGTGGAGCGGATGGTGGGGTTCATCGGAGTTTAAGGCCCGACGGCAGGCACATATCTCGGCAATCAGAGAAAATTCTCCTCCTCCCCTTGCGGGAGGGGGCCGAGGGGAGGGGTTATGCCGCACGGTTATTGCGTAGAACCCCCTCCCCCAACCCCATCCCACAAGGGGAGGAGGAGAATTTTCTACGGCTGACGCCTCATACCGAGAGGCCTGAACCCCATCGCTTCAAGACCCGAACACAGCTCACACCCTTGCCAGCACCCCACCACCACGCCAATCCTTCCCCCAGCAGACCAGGGGAGCATGCATGCCCGTCGAATCCGTCATCGAAGCCGCCCGCGCTTTCCTGGGAGAGCGCCTGACCACCAACGCGGCCCTGCGCGAACACCACAGCCACGGCCAGGACACCCAAACCCCGGTGCTGCCGGATGCCGTCGCGTTTGTCGAAACCTCGGAAGAAGCCGCCCGCGTGCTGGCCCTGTGCAATGCCGACCATATTCCGGTGGTGCCCTGGGGCGCCGGCACCTCCCTGGAAGGCCACGTGACCCCCGTCCGCGGCGGCATCACGCTCGACCTGTCACGCATGACGCAGATCATCGATGTCAGCCAGGCGGATATGGATTGCCGCGTCGAAGCCGGCGTCACGCGGGAGCAGTTGAACTCCCATCTGCGTGACCTGGGGCTGTTCTTCCCGGTCGATCCCGGCACCGCGGCCTGCACCATCGGCGGCATGTCGGCCACTCGCGCCTCCGGCACCAACGCGGTGCGCTACGGCACGATGCGAGAGAACGTGATGGGCCTGACCGTCGCCATGGCGGACGGACGCATCATCCGCACCGGCGGACGCGTGCGCAAATCCGCCACCGGCTACGACCTCACCCGCCTCTTCGTCGGCTCCGAGGGCACCCTCGGCGTCATCACCGAAATCCAGTTGCGCCTGCATGGCATCCCCGAAGCGGTCTCCTCCGCCACCTGCCAGTTCCCCACCCTGAAGGACGCGATCGAGACCGTCATCACCATCATGCAAACCGGCATCCCGGTGGCGCGCATGGAATTGCTGGATGAGGTGCAACTCGCCGCCTGCATCGCCTACTCGAAGCTGGAGGGGCTGGAACCGCTGCCCAGCCTGTTCTTCGAATTCCACGGCACCGAGGCCGGCGTCGCGGAACAGGCGCAACAGGCCGAGGACATCGCCAACGGCTACAACGGACGCGGCTTCCGCTGGGCCACCGATCCGGCCGATCGCCACAAGCTGTGGCAGGCCCGCCACGATGCGCTCTGGGCCTGCCTGGCGTTGAAACCGGGCCACAAGGGGATCGCCACCGACGCCATCGTGCCGATCTCCCGCCTGGACGAGGCCATCCTGGGCGCCAAGGAAGACATTGCCGCCTCCGGTCTGACCGCGCCCATCGTCGGGCATGTGGGGGATGGCAATTTCCACACCGTGATCCTGGTGCCGCCGGAACCGGACGGGCTGGCGCGCGCCTGGGAGCTGGACAAGAAGATCGTCGCCCGGGCTTTGGCTCTGGGCGGGTCTTGCAGCGGGGAGCACGGGGTCGGGATCGGCAAGCGAGAGTTCCTGGAGCAGGAACACGGGGTGGAGGCTTTGGCCGTCATGCGGTCGGTGAAGCAGGCTCTGGATCCTCGGGGGGTGATGAATCCCGGGAAGATTTTTCTCAACTGAAGCGCGGGGCGCTGCCCCGAACCCCGCCAAGGGCGACGGCCCTTGGAACCGGATCATGGTGGACCAGGCCAGCCTGCGGGGGTAGATCAGGACACGAAATACCAACCCCCGAGGCGTCCCATGGCCGATAGCAGCTCCCAGTACGGCGATAGCCTGATCATCGACATGGTCCGAAAATTCTCCCAGGACCGCCTGGCCCCCCTCGCCGCGGCCCGCGAGAAGGCCGGCCGGATCGAGCCGGAGGTCATCGCCGAACTGGGCGAATTGGGCATCTTCGGCGCCACCACCCCCGCCGACTGGGACGGCTCCGAGATCGATCCCGTCACCTACGCCCTGGTGCTGGAGGAAATCGCCGCCGGCGATGGGTCCGTGTCCACCATGGTCTCGGTGCACAACTCGCCCACCTGCATCATCTTCAGCAATTACGGCACCGACGCGCAGAAGGATCGCTGGCTGCGGAAACTGGCCACCGGAGAGCATATCGGCTCCTTCGGCCTGACCGAGCCGCAGGCCGGCTCGGATGCCTCCAACCTGCGCACGCGCGCGGTCAAAAAAGGCGACCGCTACATCGTCAACGGCTCCAAGCAGTTCATTAGCAACGCCACTCATCCCGGCAGTATCGTGTTTTTCGCCGTCACCGACCCCAGCGCCGGCAAGCGCGGCCTGTCGGCCTTTGTCATCGACAAAACCCACCCGGGCTTCTCGGTGACACGCACGGAGGAAAAACTCGGCCAAAAAGCCTCCGACACCTGCGCGCTGTCGTTCCAGGACGTGGAAATCCCGGAAGACCAGCGCATCGGCGCGGAAGGCGAAGGCTACAAGATCGCGCTGTCCACCCTGGAAAGCGGCCGCATCGGCATCGCGGCGCAGAGCGTCGGCATGGCCCGCGCCGCGCTGGACTACGCCGTGGACTACGCAAAGGAGCGCAAGGCCTTCGGCGGCGCCATTATCGACTTCCAGGCCGTGGGGTTCCGCCTCGCCGATGCCAAGACGCGCCTGGAAGCCGCCCGCCAACTGACCCTGCATGCCGCTCGGTTGAAAGCCGACGGCCGCCCGTCATTGGAAGCGGCCTGCATGGCCAAGTTGTTCGCCTCGGAGGTCGCGGAATCCGTCTGCACGGCCGCGATCCAAACCCTGGGCGGGTATGGCTTCCTGGCGGGTTACCCGGTGGAGCGGATCTATCGCGATGTCCGCGTCTGCCAGATCTATGAGGGCACGTCGGATGTGCAGAAACTGATCCTGCAACGGATGCTGTA
>CALQHT020000430.1 GCA_943330455.2 Nitrosovibrio sp. Nv4
CCGTCGCCCTTGGCGGGTCCAGGGCAGAGCCCTGGTCGGGGTTCGGGGCGGAAGCCCCGTCCTTCCTCCCCCCAATTGCCGACCCCGCCCCGATCCGGCACCCTGCCTTCCAACAAAGACAAGGTGCCCCATGACTTTCATTCTAGGCCCGGAAGTTCAACTCGACCGTCCGGCGTTCGTCGATCCCACCGCGCGCATTTTCGGTCGCGTCAGCGCCGGGGAGGGCAGCAGTTTCTGGCCCTATTCCGTCATCCGCGCCGAGGGTGCCGGCGTGCGCATCGGCAAGGCCTGCAACATTCAGGACGGAGCGGTGATCCATGTCGGCGGCGGCAAGGGCACGGTCATCGGGGATTATTGCTCGATCGCCCATCGCGCGGTGGTGCACGGGGCGGAGATCGGCGACGACTGCCTGATCGGCATTGGTTCGGTGGTGATGGACGGCGCCAAGGTCGGTCGACGCTGCGTCATCGGCGCGATGGCGCTGGTGCCGCCGGGCATGGAGGTGCCGGAAGGCTCCGTCGTGATGGGCGTTCCCGGGAAGATCGTTGCAACACGCGATAATTTCGTCGCCACCAGACGCAACGCGCTGGTCTACCACCTGAATGCGCGCGCCTATGCGGAGGGTCGCCACGACGCTTGGCGCGGGGAGGATTTTGCCAAGTGGCGGGAAGACCTGGCGCGTCGGCTGGCGGCCGGGGAGGAAGTGGGGATCTGATCCCGGCCCAGGCCGCGATAATCAGGCCGCGATAATCAGGCCGCGGCCGCGCGCTTGGATGCCTCAATTTTGGCGAACCGGTGGGCGCCGGCGCGAATGGGCGGATATTTCGGCGGCTGCGCGGCGGACTGGCAGGTGGGCAGGCATTCCACCACCAGGTCGTCGTTCGGGTTGCAGAAGAAGGCGAAGGACAAACGCCGAGCGGCGCCGCCTGAATGGGGCGGGGGGTTGACGACGCGGTGTTGGTTGGAGAGCCAGGTGTCGTTCGACCAGCGCATCATCAGGTCGCCGATGTTGACCACGAAACTGTGCGGATTGGTGCGCGCATCGATCCAGCCGCCATCCGGCGTGCGCACTTGCAGGCCGCCGGGCCGGTCCTGGCCGAGCAGAAGCGTCAGCGCGCCGTAATCGGTGTGGGCGCCGGCGCGTAGCTGGTTGGGTTCGGCGGCTTCCGTCTGAGCCGGGTAGTGGTTCACCCGGAACGTCGAATTGTGATTGGCGAAACGATCGACGAAGTAGCGGGGCGGTAAATCCATGCCGATGGCGAACAGCTCCATCAGGACATCCATCAACCGCTCCATCTCCCGATAGTAGCGGGTCAGGGTGTCACGGAAGTCCGGCGTGTCCTCGGGCCAGGCATTGGGCGTGTAGGTGGCGCCGATCCGGTCCAGCACGGCGCGTTCCTGCTGGACGCCCAGCGGGCCCATGCCGAAGCCTTCTTTCAGGTCGGGCGGTGTGCGAACGCCGGTGGTCAGGGCCAAGGTTTCCAGCCCGAAATCCAGATAGCCGCGGGGCGAGCCCTGGACAGTGCTTTTGATGCGCATTTTCTCGGCCAGGGGGCGGTCGAAGAACGCGGTGGATTGCGCGAAGGCGGCATCGATCAGGGCAGCCGGGACACCATGCCCGGAGATGACGAAAAACCCCAACCGGCGCAATTCGGCGGCGATTTCCTGTGCCCAGAGCCGCTTGCGGGCGATGTCGGCATCGCCGATGCCGGTCAGGTCGATGTCGCGCAATGTGTCGGCCATGGTGTTCCCGCGATGAAGCTGTCCGCGATGCGGACCCTAGCCCGACCGACCGCCTCGGGGAAGTCAGGCGACTGCCTGGGGGAAGTCAGGCGACTGCCTGGGGGACGTCAGCCGATCGGGGAACCGCGCGGTTCTTCGATTGACATTGCGGAATCCGGATGCGTTGATCGGCCCAACACGCGCCGGCAAATCGGCGTTCGGGAGGATCGAATGCGGAGGATTTCCAGTCTTATCGTGGCCGCGTTGCTGGCGCTCGCCAGTGGTGCGTCAGCGCAACAATCGGGCGGCGTGCTGAAGCTGACGCATCGCGACAGTCCGGCCAGCCTGTCGATCCATGAGGAAGGCACCAACTCGGTGCTGACGCCGATGATGGCGGTTTTCAACAACCTGATCGTCTACGACCAGCACGTGAAGCAGAACAGCATGGCCTCGATCGTGCCAGAGCTGGCGACGTCCTGGGCCTGGAATGATGAGCGGACACGGCTGACGTTCAAGCTGCGCGAAGGCGTGAAGTGGCATGACGGCAAGCCGTTCACCGCCAAGGACGTCAAATGCACCTGGGATCTGCTGATGGGCAAGGCGCCCGACAAATTCCGGCTGAACTTCCGTGAAGGTTGGTACAAGAACCTGGCGGAGGTCACGATATCGGGCGATCAGGAAGCGGTGTTTCATCTGAAGAAGCCGCAGCCGGCCTTTCTGGCGTTGCTCGCGTCGGGGTATTCGCCGGTTTATCCCTGCCATGTGCCGGCCAATGCGATGCGCACGCAACCGATCGGCACCGGGCCGTTCAAGTTCTCGGAGTTCAAGCGCAACGAGTCGATCAAGTTCGTGCGCAATCCCGACTACTGGAAGCCCGGCCTGCCCTATCTGGACGGGATCGAGTTCACCATCATCCCCAACCGCTCGACCGCCATCCTGTCGTTCGTTTCGGGCAAGTTCGACGTTACTTTTCCGTTCGAGCTGACCATTCCGCTGGTGAAGGACCTGAAGGTGCAGGCGCCGCAAGCGATCTGCGAGATCGCGTCCAGCAACGTCAGCACAAATCTGATGGTCAACCGGGAGGTCGTGCCGTTCAATAATGCCGAGGTGCGGCGTGCCATGGCGCTGTCGTTGGACCGCAAGGTGTATATCGACATCCTCTCGGAAGGCCAGGCCGATCCGGGCGGCGCGATGCTGCCGCCGCCCGAGGGGATATGGGGCATGCCGGCGGAGATGCTACGGAGCCTGCCCGGCTATGGCGCCGACGTCGAAAAGAACCGGGAGGAAGCCAGGAAAATCATGCAAGGTCTGGGCTATGGGCCGGACAAACGGATCAAGGTGAAGGTCTCGACGCGCAACATCGCGCCCTATCGCGATCCGGCGGTGATCCTGATCGATCAGTTGAAGCACATCTATATCGACGGGGAACTCGATGTGATCGAAACCGCGATCTGGCATTCCAAGATCGCCCGCAAGGACTACGATATCGGCCTGAATCTGACCGGCAGCGGCGTCGACGACCCGGATCAGCAGTTCTATGAGAACTACGCCTGTGGCTCTCAGCGCAACTACACCAGCTATTGCAACCCGGAGATCGACGCGCTGATCGACAAGCAATCGGCCGAAATCGATCAGGAAAAGCGCAAGAAGATCGTCTGGGAGATCGATCGCAAGTTGCAGGAGGACGGCGCCCGCCCGATCATTTTCCATGGCCGCTCCGCCACCTGCTGGCAGCCGAAGGTCAAGAACATGACCATCATGGTCAACAGTATCTACAATGGCTGGCGGTTTGAGGACGTGTGGCTGGAGAAATAGAGGTATTTGCGGTCCGGCCCGGGCCGCGCTATGTACATCGTGTGTCTGCCGCAGGGCCTGAGTCGCAATCATGGGTAGTACTGAATGCGCACCTATAGGGGATCAAAGCAATTTACGGATGGGGTGTTCCACGAAGTTCCGTGCACCCCTTATGTGTCGTTGTGATTGGGCCTGAGGATGTTTCGCAAGTTATCACAACGGGTCCGGCTTCTGGTGAGGTAGAGGAGCCGGTAATCCATTGCTTTGTATACCCATGAGCGTTCATACAGCGCTCAAAGAATCCCTGCATGTTCAACGACCCTGCCAGACCAGCTCCGTAGTATCCACTTTGCCTAGCATCTTTCTCACAGGAGTAGGAATCCGACAAATATTCAGACTGACTACCGCCCGCTTTATACCATACCGCTGTTGTGCAGCCGGTCACGAGAGCTGCCATAAGAAAGCAGAATAAAGACAATTTTATGAGCCACTTGCAAAAGCCAACTGACAGGGTGAATTTCGCCGTAAATTCGCGATAATTCGGCGAGACGCCCGCGCCCGGTCTTTGGTATCATGCGTTTGCGAATCCAACAGATACCAACAGTAGAAACCAGGGCGCAGGCGATGTCG
>CALQHT020000431.1 GCA_943330455.2 Nitrosovibrio sp. Nv4
GCGCGCTGCGCGAAGGGCAGGTGCAACCGGTCGGCACGATCCCGATTGAGCGGCCGCGGCGTGAATGCGGGGCGCCGGGGCGAGGACCCAGGTGGGGGGATATTCCTATGGCGGCAGGAGGGCGAATTTAAACCGGACAGCCGTGGACCAAGTCCGGCAATGACGGTTAGATGGGGCTATCGACCCATGGTTAGCGCCGTCAACGTTGGTCCACACAATGTTTAATCGCACCCTCTCTACAACCCAAACTTCGGCGTCCGAGGGAACCCGCTAGGCGGCATCCGTCCGGCCTGCGCGCGTTCACCGAGCCATTCCCGCAGGCTGGTCTCGGTTCGGACGCGTTCGCCCCAGCGCCAGGTCAGGCCGTCGGCGATCCGGATCACCTTCAGGTCGCTCAGCCCGCCGTCCTTGTAGCGTTGCAGGATCACGCCGGCGCCTTTCGCCAGCTCCGGCACCTGGTTCAACGGGAACACCAGCAGCCGGCGGTTTTCGCCGATGATCGCCACGTGGTCACCATCCGCCGGGATGCAGAACGCGGCCTTTTCGCCCGGTCGCAGGTTCAGCAATTGCTTGCCGGTGCGCCGTTCGGCGATCAACTCCACCGCCGGCAGCAGGAAGCCGCGGCCGGATGACGAGGCCAGCAGATAGGGCACCGCCTCGTTCGCGACGAAGAACGCGGTGATGTCGTCCTCGTTCGCCATTTCGGCCAGCAGGCGCACGGCCATACCGTCGCCGCGGCCGCGCGGCAGATCGGCGGCTTTCAGAGTGAACACCCGGCCGTTGGTGGCGAACAGGGTCAGCCGGTCCGTGGTAAAGCACGGCAACAGCATCTTCAGCTTGTCGCCTTCCTTGAACTTCAACTCCGCTGGGTCGGCGACGCTGCCTTTCACGGCCCTGATCCAGCCTTTCTCGGACAGGATGACAGTGATTGCCTCGCGTTCCACGAAAGCGTCCGTCGAAACGTCCACCGGCGCCGGCGCCGATCCCACCACGGTGCGGCGATCGCCCAGTTTGCCGGAGCCGAACTGGTCCCTGATCTTGCCCACTTCCTCGGAAATCCGGGTCCAGCGCAGCTTTTCGCTGGCCAACAACGCGCGCAGATCTTTCCCCTCCCGCGACAAGGAGCGGTGCTCCTTGCGGAGTTCCATCTCCTCCAACCGGCGCAGGCTGCGCAGGCGCATGTTCAGGATGGCTTCGGCCTGGGTGTCGGTCAGGGTGAAACGCTCGATCAGTCGGGGCTTGGGCTGGTCTTCTTCCCGGATGATGCGGATGACCTCATCCAGGTTGAGATAGACGAGCAGATACCCTTCCAGGATTTCCAGCCGTCGCTCGATCGCCGCCAGTTGGTGCTTGGAACGGCGGACCAGAACCTCATGCCGATGATCCAGCCAGGACCGCAGGATTTCCGGCAGCGGCATCACGCGCGGGGTGCGCGTGGCGTCCAGGACGTTCATGTTCAGCGGAAAGCGGGATTCCAGGGCGGTGGCGCGGAAGATCGTTTCCATCAGCACTTCCGGCTCGACCCCGCGAGTCTTCGGTTCCAGCACCAGGCGGATGATGTCGGAGCTTTCGTCGCGCACATCGCCGAGGAGGGGGAGCTTCTTGTCCTCCATCAACTGGGCGATCTGCTCGATCAGCTTGGCCTTCTGCACCTGATACGGGATTTCCGTGACCACGATGTGCCAGGTGCCGTGCTTGCCGGCCTCCTTCTCCCATTTCGCGCGGACCCGGAAGCCGCCGCGGCCGGTTTCATAGGCAGACTGGATGGCGGATTGCTCCTCCACCATCGTGCCGCCGGTGGGGAAATCGGGGCCCTTGATGAATTGCAGCAGATCGGCGGTGGAGGCCCCGGGATTCGCGATCAGATGGATGGCGGCGGAGCAGATTTCGCCGGCATTGTGCGGCGGGATGGAGGTCGCCATGCCGACCGCGATGCCGGCCGATCCGTTGGCGAGCAGGTTGGGGAAGGCGCCGGGCAGAACGACGGGTTCGGATTCCTCGCCGTCATAGGTCTTGTTGAAATCGACGGTGTCGTCGTCGATGCCGGTCAGCATCGCACGAGCGACTTCGGTCAGGCGCGCTTCGGTGTAGCGCATCGCCGCCGGGTTATCGCCGTCGATATTGCCGAAATTGCCCTGGCCCTCGACCAGCGGGTAGCGGGCGGCGAAGTCCTGCGCCAGGCGGACCAGGGCGTCGTAGACGGACGCATCGCCATGCGGATGGTATTTGCCGATCACGTCGCCGACGACGCGGGCACATTTCTTGAAGCCGGCGGTCGGATCCAGCCGCAACTGGTGCATGGCGTAGATCAGCCGCCGGTGGACCGGCTTCAGCCCGTCGCGCACGTCGGGCAGGGAACGCGACATGATCGTCGACAGCGCGTAGGCGAGATAGCGCTCGGACAGCGCATCCTTCAGATGCGTGTCTTCGATATGTCCCGCGAAGTCATCCGGCATCCTGGTTCTCCGGCTCCTGTGGCCCCTCCAGCTTCTGTGCCAGCGTGGCGATTCGGTCGTATAGCATTGTTCGCGCCTGAGGCAGCGGGCGATGGCGATGACCGAACGCGTCGCGCGCCAGGAAATGTCCCGTGAGACTCAGGCCGTCGCACCAATCGGTCGGGGTGGCCTGCGTCATGGCACCAGACGGCTCGGTCAGGAACGCGGGCAGGCGCAGCAGTCGCGCTGTCCACACTCCGGCGGCTTCCCGCGTCACGGCGCGCCCGGTCCGGGGGGACACATAGGCCAGGCCGGTGGTGGCCCCGGTGATGGCGCAGGATGACAGGTCAAGCCCAAAGCCGAGACCGGCGAGCAAGGTTGCCTCCCACCGGATCAGGTCTGGCATCGTCTGACCAGCCATCGGCAGGCGCGCGATCAAATGCAGCAGGGCGGCAAACACGTCTTGCTGCGGTTCTCGTTCCGGCAACGCCTCCGCGGCCACGGCGCAGACCGAGGTCAGCATCGCCAGTGCCAGCGGGTCGTGCATGACATGGGCGGCGTTGGCGTGGATGACCTCCCCGGAAAAATTACCAAGCTGGTCGGACAGCCGGGCGATCCAGCGGACCTGGACGAAGTTGGCGGGCTGCCAGACCGTGGATTGCGCCCGCGACGTGCCGCCGCGCGCCAAGCCACGATGCAGCCCGTGTTCCTCGGTCATGACGGCGACGATGGCGTCCGCTTCTCCGTAGGGGCGAGCATCGAGTACGATCGAGGGCGCTTCCCATTCCATGGGTCAGGCGGAGGTTGGGGCGGGCGCCGGTAGGTGAGATCCGACGGCATGCAGATATCCACGTGGCGGAGAAATCTCTCCCCCTCCCCGTGTGGAAGAGGGTGCAGGCGGGAGAAAATTCTCCCCCTCCCCTTGCGGGAGGGGGTTGGGGGGAGGGGTTGCACGCGATAACCATGCGAAATCACCCCTCCCCCCGCCCCCTCCCACAAGGGGAGGGGGA
Source organism: Nitrosovibrio sp. Nv4 (assembly GCA_943330455.2). Classification (GTDB taxonomy): domain Bacteria; phylum Pseudomonadota; class Alphaproteobacteria; order Acetobacterales; family Acetobacteraceae; genus Rhodopila. The sequence goes on from CALQHT020000431.1 coordinate 3,446, forward strand.
GGATTTTCTATCCTGCCGCGATGTGTGAATGCCGAAGCGCGCAAGGGGAGGGTGAGCGTTTTCTTCCTCCCCAGGATGTGTGGATGGAGCAGCAGCTGGGACCACGGGATGTCGGACTTGGCGCGGGGCATGCGGAAGAACATAGAACGAACCTCCGCCAATGCCCAGCCGCGCGTTCTGGACGCGCCCGGGATGGCAACCCTGCCGCATTCGCCCCGGTCGTTGAACCGTTCCCGCACGATGCCTATCATGGGACCATGTCCGATACTCCTGCCTTCCTGGACGGTGGTCGCCCGCCGGTTCCCGATATTGTGATGCCGCGTGGCGTCGTCCCATTCTACCTGCCGCAACGCCCGGTGCGAGGGCGTCTGGTGCGGCTGGGACCGCTGGCGGACTCGCTGCTGACCCGGCAGCCGAACCATCCGGTGATCACGGCCTTGGCCGGTCAGGCGCTCGCGCTGGCCGCCGGCCTGTCTACCGCGCTGAAATTCCGCGGCTCGTTCAGCCTGCACGCCAAGGGTAACGGACCGGTGACCATGTTGCTGGCCGACTGCACCCATACCGGGGAATTGCGCGGCTATGCGCGTGCCTCGCCGGAGAAGTTGGCGACCTTGCTGGACGGCAACCCGGCCCCGACCGCCGACGCGCTGCTGGGCACCGGCTATCTGGCGTTCACCGTGGACGAGGGCGCCGACCA
>CALQHT020000432.1 GCA_943330455.2 Nitrosovibrio sp. Nv4
CTACACGGACGGTGATAGGTCCGTGTAGGGCCGTCTCCCCTTACGCACCAAAAGAATCGCATTCCAAAGGCCGTCGCCTTTGGCGGGTCCAGGGCAGAGCCCTGGTCGGGGTCCGGGGCGGAAGCCGCGCCCTTCACACCCTGGCCTTTCCCGCCATACTCCCCCGGACCTCACACCGGATGACCTCGCCCCATGTATCGCATCGGTTTCGACGTAGGCGGCACCTTCACCGACTTCACCCTGCACGACACCGCCACCGGGGCGTTGCACCACTTCAAGCTTCCCACCACCCCATCCGATCCATCGGACGCCATCGCCGAGGGCCTCGCCACCCTGATGCGCGACCGGGACATCGCCCCCGATCAGATCAGCTTCGTCGGCCACGGCACCACCATCGCCACCAACATGGTGATCGAGCGGCGTGGCGTGCCCACCGGTCTGATCACCACCAAAGGCTTCCGCGACGTGCTGGAGATCGGGCGTCAGGTCCGTCCTCATCTTTATGACTACACCGTCCGCACCCCGCCGCCTCTGGTCCCGCGAGAAGCTCGCCTGGAAGTCCGCGAGCGGATCGACGCCGCCGGCAAGGTGCTGGTTCCGTTGCATGAAGACGATGTCGCAGACGCGGCGACGGAGCTGGCTCGCCAGGGCGTGCAAGCGGTCGCAATCTGTTTCCTGCACGCCTATCTGAACGACCAGCACGAACAACGAGTGGCCGAGATCGTGCACCGGATCATGCCGGACGTGTATCTGTCCACATCCTCCGGCGTGCTGCCGGAGTTCCGTGAATTCGAACGTTTCTCCACCACCGCGATCAACGCCACGATCGGTCCGCGCATGGATCGTTACCTGGACCGCTTCCTGGGTCGTCTGCGAGACCTTGGGGTCGCCACGCCGCCCTACACGATCCATTCCAATGGCGGACTGATGTCGGTGGAAACGGTACGTCGCTTCCCGGTGCGCACCTGCCTGTCCGGTCCCGCCGCGGGCGTCGTCGGTGCCGCCGAGGTCGGGCGTCAGGCCGGGATCGGCAATGTCATCACCTTCGACGCCGGCGGCACCAGCACCGATGTCTCTCTGATCCAGGACGGCACGCCGGCTTTTGCCACATCCCGCCTGATTGCCGAGTATCCGGTGCGCACCCCGATGGTGGACGTGCATGTGATCGGCGCGGGCGGAGGCTCGATCGCCTGGCTGGACGATGCGGGGGCGTTGAAGGTCGGGCCGCAAAGCGCGGGGGCCGATCCCGGGCCGGTGGCGTATGGACGAGGCGGCCAGGCGCCAACCCTGACGGATGCCAATATCGTGCTGCATCGCCTGGACCCGGTGGCTCTGCTGGGTGGGCGCATGAAGGTGTCCGAGGCCGCCGCCCGCGACGCGATCGACCGCCTGATCGCCCGTCCCCTCGGCCTGACCGTCGAAGCCGCCGCGCTCGGCATGATCCGCATCGCCGTTTCGAACATGAGTCGAGCGATACGGTCGGTCTCGACGGAGAAGGGACATGATGTGGGGGATTTCGCGCTGTTTCCGTATGGCGGCGCCGGCCCGCTGCATGCCGCCGCGGTCGCCACCGAATGCGGCATTACCCGGGTGTTGGTGCCGGTAGAACCGGGGACGCTGTGCGCGCGCGGCATTCTGCTGTCCGATGTCAGCCTGGACCTGGTGCGCGGCGAAATCATCGAGGCGACAGAAACGAACTGGCCTCGGATCGCGGACTATTTCGCGTCCATGACGACGCAGGGCCGGGACTGGCTGGACGGAGAACGGATTGCCCAGGAACGCCGCCGCTTCGAACACGTGATAGACGCCCGCTACAAGGGCCAGAACCACGAAGTCCAGGTCCGGCTGGATGGCGCGCCGGACCGTGCCGGCTTCCTCGCGGGTTTTGCCGAGGCGCATCGATGCGAATACGGCTACGACATCCAAGATCGCGCGGTCGAAGTGGTGAACTGCCGGCTCAAGGCCGTGGGGTTGATCGATCGCCCACAGCCTCGTTTCACCGGCGGTTCGGGCGCGATCGAACCCAAGGCGCGCCGGATGGTGCATTTCGACGATGCCTGGACCGACACGCCGATCTTCGACCGGGAGGGCCTCGCGGTGGGTGCGCGCCTGTCCGGCCCGGCGATCATCGATGAAATGAGCGCCACCACCATCGTGCCGCCATCCTGGGCGGTCACCGTCGATCCCAACGGCAATCTGCTTCTGGAGGCCACGCCATGACCGCTCCGACCTTGAGCGACCCGATCGCGATGGAAGTCTTCAGCAACCGCCTGCTGTCGATCACCGAGGACATGGGCAACACGCTGATCCGATCCTCGTTCTCCACCAATATCAAGGAGCGCAAGGACTGCTCGGTCGCGCTGTTCGACGCGCGCGGGCGTTTGATCGCACAGGCGTCGCATATTCCGCTGCATCTAGGTTCCCTGATGGGCAGTGTGCAGGCGGTGCTGGCCCATACGCCGGTGGAGCGGATGCGGGACGGGGACGCTTTCATCTGCAACGACCCGTATCTGGCCAACGGCACGCATATGCCGGACATCTCGATCGTGACGCCGGTGTTCCTGGATGGCGTCGTGCGGTTTCTCGCCGCCAATGTCGGGCATCATTCCGATGTCGGCGGGCCGGTGCCGGGCTCGATTTCCGGACGGGCGCGCTCGATCTTCGAGGAAGGGCTGCGGCTGCCGGTGATCCGCATCGTGCGCGCCGGGGAACTGGACCAAGACTTGCTGTTCCTGATCGCTCACAACACGCGCGACCCGGATGAGCGCATTCTGGACCTGAAAGTGCAGATCGCCTCCAACGACCGCGGCGCCCGCCTGGCGCGCGCCCTGGCGGAGCGGATGGGTTGGCCAGCGGTGGAAGCCGCGATCGAGGACCTGCTGGCCTACACCGCCCGTCGCCTGCGCAATCGCATTGCCGCGATGGAAGACGGGGCGGCAAGCTTCGTCGCCTATCTGGATGACGACGGCTTCGGCGGCGATCCGGTGCCGATCCGCGCCACGGTGCGAGTCTCGGGAGAGCGTCTGGAAGTCGATTTCGCCGGCACCGGCCCGGAAACCCGTGGCGCGCTGAACGTGCCCGACAGCGCGCTGAAAGCGTCCGTGTATTACGCGGTCAAAGCGCTGCTGGACCCGGAACTGCTGCCAAACAGCGGCATGTTCGACGCCATCTCAATCTCGGCCCCGCTCGGCACCCTGACCAACCCGCGCTTCCCCGCCCCGGTCGGCGCCCGCAGTATCACCTGCAACAAGATCGCCCGCGCGCTGTTCGGGGCCTTCGCGCCCCTGCTGCCGGCCGACCGCGCGCAGGCCGCATCGCACGATGTGGTGCCAGCCATCATTTTCTCGGGCCCAAGGCGCGGCGGAGAGGGGGAGTTCGTGTATCTGGAAACCATGGGCGGCGGTATGGGCGCCCGTGTAGACGCGGACGGCATGGAAGCGATCCATGTGCACCTGACCAACACATCCAACCTTCCGGCCGAGGCGCTGGAGAATGAATACTCGCTCCTCGTCGACGAATACGCGCTGGTGGCCGATTCCGGCGGCGCCGGCGCCCATCGCGGGGGTTTGGGCATCGCACGTCAGATCCGCGCGACACGGGATGGGATCGTGTTTTCCGTCCGCTCCGACGGGCATGTCCTGGGCGCGCCCGGCCTGGATGGCGGGAGGCAAGGCGGCACCGCCCGCCTGATCCGCAATTTTGGCACGGACCAGGAGGAGGAGTTATCGTCCAAGACCGCCAGTATCGTGCTGGCGGCCGGAGAGACGACGCGGCTGGAAACGCCCGGCGGTGGCGGACGGGGCGATCCGACGGCGCGCGATCCCGCTGCCCTGGCGGCGGATGTGCGCGGTGGGAAGGTGACGGCGGCGGCGGCGGCGCGGGATTATGGGCGGGTGATGGGGTGAAGGGCGGGGCTTCTGCCCCGGACCCCGATCAAGGGCTTTGCCCCTGAACCCCACCAAGGGCGACGGCCCTTGGAACCGGAACATTGTTGCCTTGGAGGATGGGGCCCTACACGGACGGTGATAGGTCCGCGTAGGGCCCCATCCTCCAAGGCAACAAAAGAATCGCATTCCAAAGGCCGCGCCTTTGGCGGGTCCAGGGCAGAGCCCTGGTCGGGGTCCGGGGCGGAAGCCCCGCCC
>CALQHT020000433.1 GCA_943330455.2 Nitrosovibrio sp. Nv4
CCCCAACCCCCTCCCGCAAGGGGAGGGGGAGAATTTTCTCCGTAGTCGCGATCTGTGAACCTATAACCAAGCCCACCGCCGCCAACCCCAAGGAGACACGCAGATGTCCGGCATCACGCCTTTCACCTTCCATGTCCCTGACGACGACATCGCGGACCTTCGCGCCCGCCTCGCCCGCACCCGCCTGCCCGATCAGGCGCCGGACGCGCCTTGGGCCTATGGCACCGACCTGGCCTATCTCCGCACCCTGATCACCTATTGGCGAGACCAGTTCGACTGGCGCGCCGAGGAAGCTCGGCTTAACGCCTTCCCCCAGTTCAAAGTGAACCTGCACGGCATCGACCTGCACTACCTGCACGTGCCCGGAAAAGGCCCCGATCCCAAACCCTTGCTGCTGCTGCACGGCTGGCCCGGCTCGGTGTTCGAGTTCATGGACATCATCCCCCGCCTCACCGATCCGGCCCGGTTCGGCGGCGACGCCAAAGACGCGGTCACCGTCATCGCGCCGTCTTTGCCTGGCTACGGCCTGTCGTTCCAACCCAACCAGAAGCGCTTCGGCATCGCCGCGATGGCCGACTGCTTTGCCGACCTGATGACCCAGGTGCTGGGCTACCGCAAATTTGCCTCCCAGGGCGGCGACTGGGGCGCTTTCACCACCTCCGCGCTCGGCGTCCGGCACGCGGACAAGCTGGTCGGGATCCACCTGAACATGCTGTCGGTCCAACCGAACCAACCGCCGCCCGCCAATCCGACAGCGGAGGAACGTCAATACGCCCAGGACGTGGCGCTCTGGGCGAAAGAAGACACCGGCTACATCCAGATCCAGGGGACCCGCCCGCAGACCCTCGCTTATGGGCTGACGGACTCGCCCGCCGGCCTCGCCGCCTGGATCGCCGAGAAGTTCCATATCTGGACAGACCATACGGGCGATTTCGAGACGGTGGTCCCGCGCGACCATCTGCTCGCCAACATCTCGTTCTATTGGTTTACCGGCGCCATCGGATCGTCCTTCTGGCCGTATTACGACCGGCTGCATGGCCCGTGGCCGATCCCGGACGGCAAGACCGTCGACGTTCCGACCGGCTACAGCGCCTTCCCGAAGGAAATCCGCCGCCCGCCACGCTCGATCGCCGAGAAGGTCTACACCGATATCAGGCAATGGACGGTGATGCCAAAGGGCGGCCACTTCGCCGCGCTGGAGCAGCCGGAAGCGCTGGCAACCGACGTGCTGAACTTCCTCCGCCCGCTGCGGCCGTTGTTCTGAGCCGCAATCGGGTGAGGGAAGCAAGCCTTGGGGCGCTGCCACAAAGGCCGCTCCGGTCGCGCAAAGTGGCTGGAGCGTCTTCCTCACCAGTTGGGCGGGGTTGGCCATGACCAAACCCGCCGGCCACGTCTTCCTGCGCGGCAACGGCGAGTCCGCCGCTCCCGGCTGGCCCGACAACTCGCGCATCGAAGCCCGCGCAACGACTGGTTCGCCGCCGCGGATGTCCCGGCGCAACAGGCGCCCGCCCGCGACATCCAGCGCCAGGCTCTCATCGACGTGCCCTGCATTCCCCTCGGCCCGTATTTCGTCCAGACCGCCGATCGCGGTAACCTGACCGACGTGCCACATGGCAGCCCCGTCTTCTGAAACGTCCGCCGCCCCTGATCCGGCGCATATAGTCCGGCGCAATATGAGGAAACGCCCCGCATGAGCGAATTCGAACTGATCTGGGACAGCCGCTCGGCCGTCTCCGAGTGCCCCGTCTGGGATGCCACCACACGCCGCCTGCTGTTCTGCGACATCAATGGCCGCAAGATCAATGCCTTGTCGGTCGATACCAACGCTCGCGAGACCTGGGATTTCCCCGAAGTCGTCGGCAGTTTCGGCCTGTGTCGCTCCGGCCGCCTAGTCGTCGCGCTGCGCCACCGGGTCGTGCTGTTCGATCCGCGCACCAACGTCCTGACCGATCTGACCCCGGCGGTCGTCGAGCCCCGCACCAACCGCCTGAACGACGGCAAGGTCGGCCCCGACGGCGCCTTCTGGGTCGGCAGCATGGACGAAAACTCCCCCCGCCAGCCGCTCGGTGCGCTGTATCGCGTGACCGCGGATGGCCGTATCGAGATGAAATCGGAGGGATATGCCGTGTCCAATGGCCTGGCCTGGTCGCCGGACGGACGGATCATGTACCACTCCGACTCCACCTCCGCGATCATCGAGGCCTGGGACTTCGACGTCGCCACCGGCGGCATGACCAATCACCGGGTGCTGGCCAAACTGACCAACGAGGACGGGCGTCCGGACGGCGCCGCAATGGACACGGACGGCAACTACTGGTCCGCCGGTCCGTCCGCCGGGTGTATCAACTGCTTCTCCCCGGACGGGAAACTGTTGAAAAAACTCCCCTTCCCGGTGCCTGGCCCAACCATGCCCTGCTTTGCCGAGGGGTTCATGTATGTGACCTCCCTGCGCGAGGGAAAATCCGCCGCCGTCCTTGAACAGCATCCGACCCTGGGCGGACTGTTCCGCTGCAAAGCGCCGGCGGTCGGTGCGCCGGTGGGGATCTTCGCGGACTGATGCCAACCGGCGGGAAGACTGACTCTCTGGCCGGCGCCTCCCCGTCATGCCGGCGCAGGTTGCCGTCCACGACTTTCCCAACCTGCGACAACGGAAGTCGAGGATGGCGGCCCGGAGCTTGTCCTCCGGCCTGATCCGGGCGGCCGCGATGACGGGGCTAAACGGCCGGTGGGTCATCGTTTTCGTCGAACGGTATGATACCGGACGAGGTAGCCCGGATGCCAGGACCCAAGTGGGTATGGGGCGGACGCGGCCGAAGCGTTGCCGCCTCCCTGGTGCTGGTTCCCCGAAATCGTCAGGTGGACCCCGCACCGGCGCTTGCACGGCCCGCGATGACGACCTGCGGCGCCGAATTCGTTCGGCTGTTTGCGATCCTGTCGAGAGAGCATCCCGTGGTTTTCGGCCTGTTGAAACGTGCATTCATGATTTGTTCACTACGCTGAATCGGCTAAAAAGGCAAGAAAATCGCCCGAATACCTCTCATTTCAGATTGAAGACGATCCGCAACATATTGATTTAACGTTGTTTGTTTAATTCCTGTGCAGAGGTTAACGGACTGAGTCGCATTCCTGATACACCCGATCTGGCGGACCCGACGGGGTGAGCGGCGGCTGAGTTTTCAGGTCAGGGACGCCCGACAGGAGGTTGATCTGGCAGCCGGTTTTCGATCGTTTTGAGATATCGCTTTAAGTATGGATTTTTCGTAATCCATTCCGGACTGGCGCCGAAACCCGGGGTTTTTGTTCCGCTCAGGCGCGGAAAACGGGGGGTTTCATTCCGGATAGGCGCGGTTAACCACCTGCGTGACGCTGCCCTAAAAATCACCCGTCTGCACGTATTTTCACCAACACGGACCGGGAGCACCGCCCCACCCGATCCTATGCATTTGGGGCAATGGCCACGCCGATCACGCCCCAACCCGAATTGGGCGATCCGGGTCGTCCCCTGGCCGATCGGGCTGTCGGCGGCACGCACAAATCGCCTGCATCTCCCGTCGCCGCCGGCGACACTCGTTGCATGAATACGGAACGACCTGCACCCCGCCCGTAGTCCCGATCGGTAGGTCGATAGGTCGATAGGTCGATAGGTCGATAGGTCCTGGTATCCTCGGTCGCAGGGAGAACCTAGCGGGGGAATTCGGGATAAACAATTATATATCAATTAGTTATAGGTTCTGGCGACCACATTCCTCCCGCGATAGCCCGTATCAAACGGGGTGGCGGCATACCGCGCCGCACCAAACCACCGGAAAGCCGCGAAACGCCGACTTGCCGCTCGGTGCAACTCTGTGTGCACTCGGTGATCTCTGTGTCCCCTGCTTGCTGATTGGCCCAAGACGATGAGGTCCAATGACATGATCCGCGCAGCAACCGCTCTATCCTTGCACCCGATCTGGCAATGAGCCTTGGAGTGCCCCCCTAAACTGAGACATTAAAAAGAGGCACACTGTTCAACAAGGAGAACGAGTGTGTCGAAGACCAAAACGCGCTGGACGCGAGACTTCAAGCTTCAGGCCCTGGCCCGAATGGAGGGGGCGGGTGACGTGACGGCACTGGCCAAGGA
>CALQHT020000434.1 GCA_943330455.2 Nitrosovibrio sp. Nv4
AAGGCTGTGTATGACTGTATTCCTGTGCGGTTCCATGTGATTCGACCCTGTCCCGATTCGCGGTGTTGCGATGGGTTCGAGTCGAATCCATAAATATGGAAAGTACAAGTTATTTAAACCGGACAGCCGTGGGCTCGACCCGGCAACCCGCGCTTCAACGGCGGGGCAGGTTTGTCGGATCGAGTCCGGCAATGACGACGGGGGCCGAAGGGGCATGAGCTGTCAGGATAAGCGGTCTCATTGGACGGGAGGCGATTGGATGAAGCATTGGCGCGGCACCATCACGACGGCGATCCTGGTCCTCGCCCTGGCCCTGGGCCTGTCGGCGACCGCCGCTCAAGCCCAAGGGGGCGAGAAGGCGGGCGAGAAAGGACCCGAAAAATCCATCCTCATGACACCCCCCCTCCAATGGGAAACCTCCATGCTCGGCGCTCGCCCCGCCTGGCATCAATCCATCAACGATCTGGCCGTACTGACCGGCGGCATCCTGTTCGGCATGAGCCCGCGCGACGTCAACACCGCCCTGCCGGACCCGACCCCCGGGCTGGATTGGACCAAGCTGCCTTTAGCGACCGAGTTTCCGGAGGATGTGCGATATTTCTGGATCAAGCTGCACGGATCGAAGGCAAAGCTGCTGCGGACCGAGAGCTGCACCGGTCATGCGAGCTATGTCACCTTCCTGTTCCGCACGCGCGGCCTGTTCCGCATCTCGTTCCGCCTCCTGGCGGATGAGGACTGCCCCTCGACCAGCGCCGCGGCGACCGAAATCATGGCCCGCTTCGTCCTGATGCCGCGGGAACTGGTGCAGAGCATGCACTACCGGAACGGACAGGTGGAGGTGGTCGACCTGGTCGATCCCGCCTCGGGCTACCTGGTCGGCGTGCGCTGGCTGCAGCGGGGGCGGTGACATGCGCCTGATGCGGCTTTTTCAATACTTTATTGCAATGATAATGCTGTGCCTGCCGGTCCTGGCCGCGCCGGCCTCGTTGCCTGTCAGTCCGGACGTCGAACTGCCGCCGGTGATCGAGGACTCGACCCAGCCGCGCCAATGCACCATCGCGTTTCTGGTGGCCGATACGCGCATGAACGACATCTATGCCGCCCGCATGCAGATCACGCCGGCCCCGAATGTGCGACCCATCCGGGACCGCTACCCCTGCCCCACCGCGGTCCCGACCCGGTTCGGCGTGCGGGCGATGGAAAACTGCATGGCGCGGGTGGCGGACCCCAACCAATGCGTGTTCGCGGATATGAGCCGCGGGTTCGAGCGCGATCCCTCCACCCCCAACACGGCCGAGAACGGCTCCCGCTGCGCCTCCGACCTTTTCAGCTATATCGGCATCGCCTGCTGGAAGTCCGAGGGCATGGATGTCTGCAATGTCGGCTGCGGCAAGACCGAGCCGGACGCCCGGGCTCAGGCCCGCGAGCGTTGCGAGAGCAAGCACCTGCGCCCCTGCGAGATCAGCGGGGCGGTGCCGATCCTGGTGCCCTGACCGCCAGGTCCATCTCGTTCGGCTGGCCCAGCAGTGCGGCCATCGCCCGCGCGATGGCGATCGAATGCGTGATTTGCGCGGCTTCGTGCAGATGATCGGGTGTGTCGAAAAACGCGGATCGATCGTAGCGGCTGTTGTTGGGCAATTGGAGGAAGCGGGTGCGCGCACTGCCGTAGACGGCCCGGATCGCGGCCAGGGTCGTCTCCGGCGGCGGGCTGTCGGCGAAGCCGGTCGACAGGCCGCCGATGACATGCACGCGGTTGGTGGCCGCCCAGGCCAGGAAGCCGCGAACGAGGCGGGTCCCGTCACCGGTCTCGATGGCGTGCGCCGTCAGGTGTTCGGGGCGGATGATGGCCAGCATCTTGGCGTTGGCGGCGCCCAGTTCCGCCGTGTGGCCGACATGATCGCCCCATGCATTGGCCGATCCGGTGACCTCGGCGCGCGGGTCGCGGAAATGCAGGGCGGTCAATGCGAGTTCGATCGTGCTCATGACCAAGGCGCGCAGGTCGAAGGCGAACAGCGCGCCCATCCATCGGTCGGGCGGCAGGCTGGCCAGGGTCGCGCGGTCGTGGCGAGCCATGATGGCGGCATCCGGCCCGACCAGGGTGGCGGCGCGGGCTCGGGCGTATTGTGCCTGCTCCAAGGGCAGATAGACGACATCGCCGGGGCGCAGCAGGGTCTGCCAGCGGGCAAACAGGTAGTCCAGACCGATGCCGACCGCGACACCGCCGTTGATGCAGGGCAGCCCCAGGATCGGCTCGATGGTCTGGCAGCGATGCGAATAGGGACCGTTGGATCCGGCGAGGATGACCAGTTTGGGACCTTCGATGGCGGTGCCTCGGGCGATCGTGGTGTCCAGCAGAAGCCGGGGCAGTCCCAGGGTCAGCGGACGGTCCAGCACCAGGGCGAACAGGCCCGCGTAGAGTGCGACGGAGACCAGGCAGGCGGCGGCGATCCTAACCATCAGAACTGGAAGTAAAGAAACGGCGAGACATGCGGGGCAAAGAACAGCGCCTGCACGGTCAGGGCGAAGCCGGCGGTCAGGCCGATGGCGCGTGCCCCTTCGCGCCATTGGTGGATATGCGGCACGGCCAGGACGATGGTCCAACCCAGCAGCAGGCAGACGGAGACCTCGGGGAAGCTCAAGGTGCGCGCATCGCCCAGGAAGCGGAGTACCGGGACCGGGTCGGCAAGCGCGCTCAGGGACGGGAAGGCGCTGACGATCATCTGGGGCAGCGCGATCCCGTTCAGGCCGAGCAGGCCGCGGGCCAGGGACCATGTGGTTGACAGGTCGGCGGCTCGGAAGGGCACCCAGGCTAGGATCACCGCCAGCAGGGTCACGGCTTGCGACAGGTGGCGGGGCAGAGCGGGGCCTCGATAGGCGGCGTGGATCGCCAGAAACAGGCCGTGCAGTCCTCCCCATAGCACGAATTGCCAGGCGGCGCCGTGCCACAGCCCGCCCAGCAGCATGGTGCCGGCCAGCGCGCCCAGGTGGCGGAGGCGGCCATGACGGCTGCCCCCGAGCGGGATGTAGACGTAATCGCGCAGGAACAGGCCGAGCGTGATGTGCCAGCGGCGCCAGAAATCGGCGATGTCGCGGGCCTGGTAGGGACTGTCGAAATTCAGCGGAAAGCGGATGTTCAGCATCCGGGCGAGCCCGATCGCCATGTCGGAATAGCCGGAGAAATCGAAGTAGATTTGCAGGGCGTAGGCGAGGGTGGCGTACCAGGCCTCGAAAAAGCTCAGGTTTTCCCCGTGGGCGGCGGCGTTGAAGCCGGTATCGGCGAAGGCCCCGAACATGTCGGCGAGGACCAGTTTTTTGGCCAGCCCCAGCAGGAACAGGGTCAGGCCGGCTTGCAGGTTGCAGGCGTTGGGCGTTGCAATGTCGCTCGCCTGAAGCTGGGGCATGATGTGTCGTGGTGCGACCAGGGGGCCAGCGATCAGATGCGGGAAGAAGGCAACGAAGGCGGCATAGGGGACGAAGCCGGGGCTTTCTTCCGGGCGGCGTAGGCAGTCGGTCAGGTAGATGATCTGCTGGAAGGTGAAGAAGCTGATCGCCAATGGCAGGAAGATCGAGAGCGGCGCGCTGTCCGGGGCGATGATGCCGCGCAGGAAATCGGCATATTTGAACCAGGCGAGCAAGCTGAGATTGGCCGTGATGGCGCCGCCCAGGCAGAGCCGGGCCAAGCGGGGATGGTATGGGGATGGGCTTCCCACTCCGGCCAGGTGTCGGATCAGGCTCCCGAGACCGAAATTTCCTGCGATCGAGCCAATCAATAGCAAGGTGAACGGCGGATTCCACCAGCCATAGAAGAAGAGGCTCGCCGCGATCAGCCAGCACAGGGCCGCGCTCCGTCCAGCCAACCGTCCGGCCAGGAAGAAGCCGCTCAGGCAGACCGGCAGGAAGCCCAGGATGAAGACTTGCGAGTGAAACAGCATGGCGCGTGACGGGACAAGTATCCGGCGGTCACGCTAATTTTCGGTAAACGCCGCGGGGGTTTCATGCTTACGAAATGGGGTAATCACCGCAGAAAATTCTCCCCCTCCCCTTGCGGGAGGGGGTTGGGGGGAGGGGTTTCACGCAACTTCCGTGTGGTATCCCCCCTCCCCCCAACCCCCTCC
>CALQHT020000435.1 GCA_943330455.2 Nitrosovibrio sp. Nv4
CCCAAGCAAAGTGCGCCCGCGACATACCGGGGAGGCGCGTCAATGGCCACAGAACTGTCCGTCAACGGACAAACCAGAATCACCGAGGCAGACGCCTCCACGCCCCTTCTGGACGTGTTGCGCAACCATTTCGACCTCAAAGGCTCCCGCTACGGCTGCGGCCTGGAGCAATGCGGCAGTTGCATGGTCCTGATCGACGGGGAAGCCGCCTATTCCTGCGCCCGCGAACTCGGCTCCGTCGTCGGCCGCTCGATCACCACGATCGAGGGTCTGGGCGGCAACCACCCCCTGCAAGTCGCGTTCATGGAAGAGCAGGCCGGCCAATGCGGCTACTGCCTGTCCGGGATTCTGATGACGGCAAAAGCCCTGCTCGACCGCAACAAGTCCCCGACCCGCGCCGACATCGTCGCCGCATTGGACAAGCATCTGTGCCGTTGCGGCGCGCATCCCCGCATCCTGCGCGCCATCGAAAAAGCCGCCGTCCTGATCCGAGAGGGAGCAAGCGCATGAGCGACACCCTGCCGCTGAGCATCCAAACCAACCGCCGCCTGGAAAAATGGCTCCGCTTCGGTCCCGACCGCACCGTTCGCCTTGCCGTGGGAAAAGTCGAAATCGGCCAAGGCGTGCTGATCGCGCTGACCCAGATCGCGGCCGAGGAACTGGACATCGCCCTCGACCGCTTCTCCATCCTGGCCGGCGACACCGCCGACGCGCCGGATGAGGGCTCCACCAGTTCCAGCCAGTCGATCGAGGTTTCCGGTCGTTCCGTCCGTCTGGTCTCCGCCGAACTGCGCGCCCGGGTCGTGGGCCGGCTGGCGCAGCGGCTGAACTGCTCGCCCGAGGACATCACGGTGGACGACGGCGTGTTCCTGCACGACGCCGAGCCAACCGGTCACGACTACTGGAATTTTGCCAGCGACGTCGATTTCGCCGCGGATATCGAGGGGACGGCCACACCGAAGCCCCCCAGCGCCTACAAGGTGGTCGGCCAGCCGGTGCCGCGGCGTGATCTGCTCGCGAAGATCAGCGGCGCCGCTTTCATCCATGACATTGTCCGCCCGGACATGCTGCACGCCCGCGTCTTGCGTCAGCCGGCCCGCGGCGCCCAGTTGGCCAGCTTCGACGAAGCCCCGGTCCGGCGGGCGGCGCGTGGGGATTTCCAGGTGGTCCGGGTCGGCAACTTCCTGGCCTTTGTCAGCGACAACGAGACCGTGGTGCAGCGCGCCGCGGTGGCCGCTCCGGCGCATGCAAAGTGGGACAACGTGCGGCAACTGACACCGGCGCATCAGGAAGCGGCCTGGTATCGGACCCAGCCCTCCGACGACCGGCATGTCGGGGACACCAATCCGCCGGCCGTGACTCCGGACGTGCTGGAAGCCACCTACTCCCGCCCCTTCGTCGCGCATGCCGCCATGGCCCCGTCCTGCGGGCTGGCCGAGTTCCGCGACGGGCACCTGTCCGTCTGGTCGCATACCCAGGGCGTGTATCCACTGCGCAAAAGCATCGCGGAAATCCTGGACCTTCCCCAATCCCAGGTCACCGTCCGCCACGCGCACGGCGCCGGCTGCTACGGCCATAATGGAGCCGACGACGCCGCCGTCGATGCCGCCGTCATCGCCATGCAACTCCCCGGCAAATGCATCCGAGTCCAATGGCGCCGCGAGGAAGAATTCGGCTTCGAACCGGTCGGCACCGCCCACGTGACCCGCATGCGCGCCGCCTTGGACTCCGCCGGCCGGCCCGTGGATTGGACGACCGAGGTCTGGGCCGGCTCCCACGTCCAGCGCCCGATCTATGGCGGCAACATGCTGACGCATGAAGCCCTGCCAACCCCGCCTCCGGCCCCCAAGCCCAACGATCCGCCCGAGGCCAATGGTGGCGGTGGCACCCGCAATGGCACACCTTTATATGACTTCCCGGCCAAGCGGATCATCCATCATTTGTCGATGACGACGCCGGTCCGGACCTCCTCCCTGCGGGGTCTCGGCGCTTTGCCCAACGTCTACGCCATGGAATGCTTCATGGACGAGCTGGCGGAGCGGGCCGGAATCGACCCCGTCACCTACCGCCTGTCCATGCTGTCCGACACCCGCGCGCGCCGGTTGCTGGAGAATGTCGCCGAACGCTGCGACTGGTCATCGCGCGGACCGGTCGGAACGGGCAGGGGACTGGGCATCGCCTGGAGCCGCTATAAGAATCGTGCCGCCTACTCGGCCGTGGCCGTGGAACTGGATGTCGATCAGGAAATCCGCCTGCGCCGGATCTGGTGCGCGGCCGATGCCGGGTTGGTGATCAATCCGGACGGGGCCAAGAACCAGTTGGATGGAGGCATCATCCACGCCGCCAGCATGACCCTGAAGGAACAGGTGACGATGGACGGCGACGGGATCACGTCCCTGGACTGGGACAGCTATCCCATCCTGAAATTCTCCGAACTCCCCGAAATCGACACCATCATCATCCACAACCCCGACCAGCCCACGCTCGGCATGGGTGAATGCACGTTCGGCCCCACCGCGGCCGCGATCGGCAACGCCGTGGCACATGCGTTGGGGGTGCGGATCCGGGACATGCCGTTGACGCGGGAGAAAATCGCGGCGGCCTTGCTGAAGGGGTAGCGTAGAGGCGCCGGGCCGGTGGAGGCAGCGGGGTAAGGTCCTGCGGATACTGCGTGAATCTCCTCTCCCAACCCCCTCCCTCCGGGAAGCGGAGGGGCCCCGCTCTCCGCGGGTTCGGCTCGGAGGGGTCTTGCGAGTTCGCCGGAGATCCCGTGCTGGGGCACATGCCATCATAATCGGCCCGTTAGTTCCTGATATGTTCTATAACGCCGACCGGGCAGTGGCAAGGGATTTTTCGGACCATGCTTCGGGGCGGTATTTTCGGTCTGCAAGCCATTGATAGAACTGGTTTTGTCGAAAATTCAGGCAATGGTTAACGCCAAACCCCTTGCGTTCGAAATGGCCCGCTTGGGGGAACGGCCGAGCGGCTGGGGTGATTGCGATATTGGATGAAGAGGGGCGGATAGACGTCTAAGATTGCGCCGAAATCGAACGCTCCGGGCCGAACCGACGGCCGAGCCGGCGCTGGGCCGATCATTGCAAGTTCTGGCGGAAAACATGGGTTTCCGTTACGGTTTCATGCGGAAAACGGGGGTTTTTGTTGCGGATCCCGGCGGTTAACGCTTGCCTCGAAAGCGGGCACATTGCCTGATTTGCGGCATGTGGCCGGATCGCGCTTTGGATCGGAATATGCCGCGGTTGATTGGCCCTTCCAACGTCTCGTGCCCCAAACGCATTTGGGGCACGTGTCGACGCTTCGTCCATTGCCCCGGATCGTCGTCTCTCTATCCCGCCGAACCCGGTATCGCCGTGCGTGACGCGAACCCGGGACGCAAACCCCCTTGGCAAGGACAGAATTTAGGCGTGAGATAGCACGCGTCGGAGAGGAACAGGCCATGCGCATCGTCAATCCCAGCTTCGGGATCGCGCCACAGGGAGAGGGAACGGCCACGGCCGGCCCTGTCGACTGGGCCAACGACCCGATCATTCTGTTCTCGAACAATAAACCCAACGCGCGGGAACTGCTGCACGGCGTGCGTGACCGGCTGTCTTCCATCCGCCGCGTCGACAATATCGACTACATCGCCAAGAGCAGTGCCAGCCAGCCGGCCCCGCCGGAGATGATCAACGAGGTTGTTCGCAAGTATCGCATCGCGTTGCTTGCGCTGGGTGACTGAGGCTCTTGCTCATCGTGGAGTTTCCACGACAGCATTGAATTGCGGAAGCGCGGCCTGGCCGGGGTGGTGATCGCCACGGAAACCTTCAGGCCGTTGGTACTGGCGCAGGCCAAGGCGCGGAAGCTCGACCCGCACCTGATCGTGGTAAAGCATCCCGTCGGTGGCTTGAACGCCACGGAGTTGGAGGAGCGGATCAACGCCGCCTTTGAGGGTTTGAAGCTGGAGATGCAGGGGGTGTAGGAGGTTCTTCTCCCCCTCCCCTTAGTGGGAGGGGGTTGGGGGGAAGGGTAAAGCCGCACGAATTTCGCTAGGGACCCCACCCCCCAACCCCC
>CALQHT020000436.1 GCA_943330455.2 Nitrosovibrio sp. Nv4
CAGTCGGAGTCGCCAGGGGATGTTGCATTATACATCTGCCCTACGAATCGTACTCCGCCGCGTCGCTCCAAATGGTTTTTTCGCAATGTGAGAGATTTTTTCTCCCCGTTGTCGCTATCCTAACGCCAATGGGGCGGAGCCCCGCCCTTCCCCGGTTGCGACCCAAACCGCAAACCGTCACACTGCCACCAGGAAGGCGCACCACCATGAGCGCGCCACCGCCCCGACACCATCCAGCATTGGGAAATGTCCGTCATCATGTCCGCCACCGCATCGCGCTTCTCCGGCCTGACCCCCCTCCTCGCCCCAAGATCGGTCGCCGTTTTGGGTGCGTCCAGCGACCCGACCCGCATCAGCGGCCGGCCGATCGCCTTCATGCGTTCTCAGGGGTTCCAAGGTGAGCTCTATCCGATCAACCCCAATCGCACCGAGGTGCAGGGCCTGAAAGCCTACGCCTCCATCGCCGATCTGCCGGAAACCCCGGACGTGGCGATCGTCGCGGTGCCGGCGGATGTTGCCGCGCCCGCGGTCGAGGAACTCGGCAAGCGCGGCGTGAAGGCAATCGTGATGTTCACCGCGGGATTTGCGGAAATGGACGATGACGGCGCCATCGCCCAGGCCAAGATGGTGGCGACCGCACGGTCCTATGGGATGCGCATTCTCGGACCCAACTGCCTCGGCGTCTTCGATGCGCGTCGCGCCTATTATGCCACGTTCTCTTCGTCGTTCGATTCCGGCTGGCCGGTGCTGGGGCGCATCGGTATCGCCAGCCAGTCCGGCGCCTATGGCACGCATCTCTATACGCTTGCCCGCAACCGCGGCATCGGCGCCTCCCTGTGCGTCATGACCGGCAACGAGGGCGACGTAACCGTCGGCGAGTGCATTGGCTGGCTGGCGGAAAACCAGGACGTAGACGTGATCGCGGTTTATGCCGAGGGCATCCGCGAGGCGCCCGGGCTGATCGCCGCCCTGGAAGCCGCCCGCGCCGCCAAAAAGCCCATCGTCATGCAAAAGGTTGGCCGCAGTGAGCTGGGCACGAAGGCCGCGAAATCGCACACGGCCTCGATCGCCGGCGACGACGCGGTGACGGAAGCGGTGATGAACGAGTTCGGCGTCATGCGCGCCCGCAACTCGGAGGAGATGCTGGATATTGCCCACACCGCGACCCGCAAGATCTATCCGGTGAAGAACACCTTGGGCGTGATCACGGTCTCCGGCGGCGCCGGCGTCCTGATCAGCGATGTCGCCGAAAGCGTCGGCCTGTCGATGCCGGAAATGCCGCTCGACGCCCAGAAGCGTCTGCGCGCGCTGGTGCCTTTCTGCGCCCCGCGCAACCCGGTCGACGCGACCGCCCAGGTCGCCAACGACGTTTCCCTGGTCAAGACATTCACCGAATCGATGGTGCGGGAGGGCGGCTATACCTCCGTGCTGGGCTTCTTCAGCATGTCGGCATCGTCCCGCCGCTGGCCCGAGACCCGCGAGCAATTGAATGTGGTGCTGAACGAAAATCCCGGCCGACTCTATTGCCTGTCGGTGATCGTCCCAACCGACCGACGCGATGAGCTGGAAGCCGATGGCTGGGTCGTGCACGAAGACCCGACTCGGGCCGTAATCGCGATCGATGCCATGGGCCGCTACGGGGCCGCGTTCGCGGCTCCCCCCGGTGCGCCGGCACCGACCGTGCCGCCGGTCACTTTGCCGGCCACCACGCCGTCCGAGGCGGAAGCGAAGCGGATGCTGGCCGCCGCCGGGATCGCATCGGCGCCGGAAGCCGCGTGTTCCAGTGCCGATCAGGCGGTCGCCGCGGCGGAGAAATTCGGCTTCCCGGTGGTGATGAAGATCCTGTCGCCGGACATCCCGCACAAATCCGAAATCGGCGGCGTGCTGCTGGATATTGGCGATGCGGCCGCGGTGCGGGAGGGTTACACGACGTTGCTTGCCCGTGCCAAGGCAGCGGCGCCGAACGCGAAGATCGAGGGCGTGCTGGTCGCCAAGCAGCTCAAGGGCGGCGTCGAGTGCATCCTGGGCATCCATCGCGACCCGGTGTTCGGGCCGATGGCGATGTTCGGTCTGGGCGGCATCTT
The DNA here is from genome assembly GCA_943330455.2 of Nitrosovibrio sp. Nv4. Lineage (GTDB taxonomy): Bacteria > Pseudomonadota > Alphaproteobacteria > Acetobacterales > Acetobacteraceae > Rhodopila. The sequence continues at coordinate 2,085 of CALQHT020000436.1, forward strand.
CGTCGAAGTGATGAAGGACGTGGTGTTCCGGCGCGCGCCGTTCGGTGCGGATGTGGCGGAGCAGATGATCCGCTCGATCAAGGGCGCGCCGCTGCTGCTGGGTGCGCGCGGGCGCAAGCCAGTGGACATCAAGGCGCTGGCGGAGACCTTGGCGCGCCTGTCCGCCTTCGCCGTCGCGGCCGGTCCCAACCTGCTGTCGATCGACCTGAACCCGGTCTTCGCCATGCCAGAGGGTGAAGGCGCCTTCGCGGTCGATGCGGTGATCGAGGTGGGTGACGGGGCACACTGAAGGCGACGCCCGACATGGGTTTCCGCATCTGAGTTGGGATTCGCGGTTGTGTCATGGCGAGCATTGTTCGCCATGACGGCTGGCCTCAGGTCGGACCAGGAAATCGGCCGATAGCCGGCCCCATCCGTTGCCATGCTGGCAGTCTTAAGGCCCGCGTCCGTCTGTTCCGATGTCCGAACACCCCTTGGTCGACCGAGCTTTCCACAAAGTAACATGACAATCCGCTCGGGTGTCCTCTAGCCTTCCAGAATCATCGCAAAGACGATGGAAGGGAGAGCACAATGCTGGCAAGACGATATTTTGCAGGTGCCGTCGCCTTGATGACGATGGGCCTGCTTGCCGCGGGCGCCGCGGCACAGGACGCGAGCAAATGGCCGGACAGACCGGTCAGAATCATCGTGAACTTCGCTCCGGGCGGATCCACCGACAACGCGATCCGCCCCTTCGCGGATCGCCTGTCGCGGAATCTCGGTGAACAATTCGTCATTGAAAACAAAGGCGGCGCGTCAGGCGCGTTGGGCCTGGAGGCAGCGGTCAGGTCGGCCGCGGATGGATATACATTTGTCGCGACACCGGCACTGACCGTCACCATCCTGCCCAACATGCGCAAACTGCCGTTCGATGTGTTCAAGGATCTCGTCCCAGTCAGTCAATTCGCCGACGGCACCTTGCTGGTCGCCCTGCATCCGTCGATCCCGGCAAACTCCATTCCGGAACTGGTGGATTATGCGAAAAAGAACCCCGGAAAATTGAGTTGGGGCACTGCCGGCTTTGGCTCCCAGGGGCATATGATCGTCGAGGCGTTCAAGCTGGCGGCCGGACTCGACATCCTGCATGTGCCCTATCGCGGCGGCGGCGAATCGCTGGCGGATTTCTTGGCCGGCACCGTGCAGCTGCATGCCGATCCGAACACCCTGCCGCATATCAGTACCGGCAAGGGCAAGTTGCTAGCTGTGCTCGACCGGCAGCGCCATCCGGACTACCCCAACGTTCCGTTGCTGAAGGAGTTCTATCCGGAGATCGATTTTTACGGCTGGTTCGGTCTTTACGCGCCGGCCGGAACTCCCGATCCGATTATCCAGAAAATGGCGGCGGCGATGAACAAGATCGCTCTCGAACCGGATCTGGTGGCGCAGTTTCGTAAAATTGCGTTGCGACCAAATCCTAGCACCCCGGCCGGGTTGGCGGCGGCCATGAAACAGGACTACGACCTGTATGGCAAACAGGTGCGGGCGTTGAACCTGCGGATGGAATGATTGCAAGCTCGCTTGCGACACGGTGGAACCACCGGCGACGCTTCGTGATCGGCGCGCCGCCGGTTAGACCATGATCACGCTGAGCGGACCGTAACAGCGTGTGAATCATGCAATCAAACAAAGAACGTAACTGCCCAGGTACCCCGCTGGCGTGCCCAGGTAGGCACTGCGAATGAGGTCTGTGGGCACGCTGAGGGCCATGGATCGGGCACTTTCGGTACCAACACGTCCACAGACCTCATTCGCTGGGCCTACCTGGGCAGTTACCAAAGAACTAGCAGCCTGTCGGACTCGGGATTTTCGATCAATAACGACGGCTGTTCGGCTGCGCCGGCGCGGTCATCAGACCGCCGGCGGCGCCCCGATCACGTCCTGACTGGCTTCATATCGGCCCGGAGGTGGCGTCACGGCCGACCCATC
>CALQHT020000437.1 GCA_943330455.2 Nitrosovibrio sp. Nv4
ACGCTGCCGACCGGCGAGGCCGCGCGGGTGTTCGCGGCCGATTATTCCGGCGGCACGCTGTATTTCGCATCCCTGTCCGGGGGCAGCGGCGGCCTGCCGCCCGATCCTCCGGGCACGGTGTCCGATCTGTCGGCGACCGCGACCACTTATTCCAGCGTCAGTCTGGGATGGACCGCGCCTTCGGGCGGCGGCCAGGTCACCAGTTACTCGGTGGCGTATCAAGAGGACGGCAATGCGGGATGGACGCTGGCGCCGGGAAGCCCGGGATCGGCGTCCACGACGGCGTTCACGGTCACCGGGCTGGCGTCCGTCACGACGTACAACTTCCGGGTGATCGCGCAGAATTCGGCCGGAGCCGGGACGGCGGCGGTGCTGGAAGGGGTCACGACAGCCGATGCCGCGGCGGCGCCCGGTGCCCCGACTGGTGTTGCGGCCGGAAGCGCCACCGCGACCACGATGACGGTCACATGGAGTGCCCCGGTCTCGGGCGGGCTGGTTTCGGGATACTCGGTCTATTTCCGTCTGGCGGGGAGCGGGGCGTGGACGCTGGCGACATCGTCCCTCGGCGCCGGTTCGACGAGCTACCAGGTGACCGGCCTGACGGCGAGCACGAGCTACGACTTCTATGTCGCGGCCAACTCGGCCAGCAGCGGGAGCACGGCGTCGTCGAGCGTGACGGCGTCCACGGCGGCGTCAGGCGGGAGCTATCTGCTCGACGAAGGGTCGGGCGCCCATACCTCCGGCAACCCCTATACCCATGGGGCCGGGGGTGCGATCCCGGTGAACGTCGACGACAACTCAACCGCTGGCGAGGGCAGCCACACGGTGCCGGTCAACGTGTTCTTTGCGCTGTCGACGAGCAACAGCGTGGAGCCGACCACCGGGCTGGTGGCGGCGGCGGGCAGTTCGACGGGGATCCCGGGCGGTGGCGGGCGCAACCTCTGGTACCAGTGGCTGACGATCCCGTCCTCGGCCGGGACGTATTATTTGTGGTCGATTGCGAAGAACGGCGGGGGTGACACCGTCGAGACCTTCGTGTCCCCCAGCGCGGTCACCGTCGTATGAGCCTGCTGTTCATCGCGCCGGGGTCTGTGTCGATGGACACGGGCGATGGTCGGCCGGCTTTGTGGCGCGGCGGCGGAGCGATCGTGGACCCGCCGCCCGACCCGGACCCGGATACGCTTCCGTCCACGCCGGGCGACATCGCCGGCCTGGCCGGGTGGTGGGATGGCGGTCTGGCATCCGGGCTGCGGGACAGTTTCGGGGCGGCCTTGCCCGGCATGTCCGGGGTGGTGGCGTCGATCTTCGACAAATCGGGCAACGGGCGGCATCTGGTGCCGACGGCGACGGCGCGTGCCTCCGCCCGGGCCAACGGGCTGCTGGGGGGCGTGGGGAGCCCGACCGGGGCGGCGGGCCTGGCGCCGCAGCTTGACGCCAGCCTGGGGTTTCAGGTCTCCGGCCTGTCCATGGGGTCCGGTGCCGGGTGGACGCGGTATCTGGTCTGGACCCGGCCGAACCTGCGCCACGGCGCGTCGCGGAACGGTGCCCCGGTGGCGCTGCTGACGGTCGGGTCCACCGTGGTGCTGCAGCTCGACAGCGTGGCAGGCGGGCGCCTGGTGCTGTTCCCGGGTGCCGGGGAGGTTGTGCTGTCGCAGACCATGGTTCGGCGGCACACGCACACCGTCATCGTGCGCTACACAGTGGGCTCTGGGGTATCAGTGTGGCTCGATGGCGTTCAGGTCGGGAGCGGAGGGCCAAACCCGCTCCCGATCGTCAACACGGCGACGATGACGTTGCTGCACGACACCACGCCGCAGGGCGGCGCGCAGTGCTGGTTCCACGAGGCGGCGGCCTGGGATCGTAGCCTGACCTCCGACGAGATCGGCGCGCTGATCCTGGCGACGCCACGCTGGAAGTGCGGCCCCCGGCGCGGGATCAACCTGCTGGTGGTTGGCCAGAGCAATGCCGGGCTGGGCATCGGCGACGGGGCGTGGCTGACGATGGCGCGGGGGATCGCCTGGCATCTCGGGGCGGCTTCCTACGGTGTGATCGCCCAGTGGGGAGGCAGCAGCTACACCTGCGCCAGCGGGCACGGGATCTATGACGTTCGCACGCCGCCGGATACCGGATCGGTCTATCTGCCGGGCGAGTTCATCCACAATCCGGCCGATGGGTCCGATCCGTCCGGGTACGCCCTGGGCAGCGACGGGGCGGCGGTGCAGGCCTATCTGGCATCGCAGCCGGCGGCCGACGTGGCGGACATCGCCGCCATTCTGTGGCCCTGGAATGAGACGGACAGCACAAGGGGCTATTCCGAGAAACAGCACTTCCAGAGCGGCGCGCAGACCCTGCTGGCGAGGCTGCGGACCATGCTGGGGCGGTCGGCCGCCCAGATGCCGCTACTATGGTGGAACGCCATGCCGTTCTGGACCGATCCCGGGGTGCAGATGGTTCGTGAGGTGATGGCGACCATGGCCGGGCTGTCGGCCCAGAATACCGTGTGCGCGATCCCGATGACGGCGGATACCAACCCGCGAGGATCGACCTGGGACGCGAGCACCGGGCTCCTGCTCTCGGCGGGTGACGGGAGTCATCTGGACGCCACCGACCTTGTGGCCTTGGGGCAGCGTGGTGCCGGTCCGGCGGCGCGGGCAATCCTGGCCTCCAGTGGGGGTGATACCATCACGACGATCCCGGCTGGCGTGCCGAATGCCGGTCCGCGAATCGTCCATGCCTATCGGGCGAGCAACACCCAGATCGTGGTCACGGTGGCGCACGATTCGGGCAACGATCTGCTGGTGCCGTTACAGGCGGCGAACGGCGCCGGGTGGGCGGTGATGGATGGCGGGTCCGTGGGCACACCGGGCACCATTCGGACCGCGATAGCCTGCGAGCGGGTGGATGCCACGCATCTTCGGATTGTGTTGTCGTCGGCTTTGACTTCGCCGTCGGCTGGGTGCGGCCTGTTCTATACCCCGACTCCCCCGAAACCCGAAGGAATCGCTTGCCAAAGAGATCGAAGGCGATTCTGCTCTGATCCATGATCCGGCGCGGCTTCCTCGACAACGAATCACGACAGGACCTGATCGAACTGGCCCGCGACGGGTCGGCCGCTCATCGGCTGGCCCGTCGCGCCAATGCCCTCGTTCTGCTTGATGGTGGTATGAGCTGCGAAGCCATCGCCGAAGTTCTGTTTCTCGACGACGATACGATCCGGACCTGGTATCAGTTGTATCAGGAAGACGGGATCGAAGGCCTGACCAGCTTCAATCATGCAGGAGGCAGTTGTCGGCTGACGGTCGAACAACAGGACAGACTGAAAGCCTGGATTGCCGAGACATTACCTCGTACGACCCGTCAGGTCGGGGCATGGATCGTGACGGAATTCGGCATCGAATACCAAACCCGATCCGGCCTGATCGCATTGTTGCGTCGCCTCGGCATGGAGCACCGCAAGCCAAAGGCGATCTCACGCAAGCTGAACCCGGCGAAGCAGGCGGCTTACATCAAGGGCTACGAGGCCCTGTTGAACCAGCTATCCGACGATGAAGTGGTGCTTTTTATGGACGCGGCGCACCCGACCCACGCGGCGCGACCGGTTGGCTGCTGGGCGCCGAAGGATGTGGCTGTCGCGATTGAACAAAGCAGTGGCCGGCAGCGTTTGAATATCCATGGCGCCATCGACCTGGAGACTGGCCGGACCGTCATGAAAGATGTCCTGACAGTGGATGCCATCAGCACCATCATGGTACTGATGGCGATCAAAGCGCTGTATCCGAGCATGCGGACGATCCATGTCTTTCTGGATAATGCACGATACCATCACGCAAAACTGGTTCAGGCGTGGCTTGCGAGGCATGACTGCCGGATCAAATTGCATTTTGTTCCTGCCTACTGCCCGCATTTGAACCCGATCGAGCGATTATGGGGATTGATGCATCGACACCTCACCCACAACAAATGTTACGCCAGCTTCAAGGATTTCAGCCGCGCGATGCTGACTTTC
>CALQHT020000438.1 GCA_943330455.2 Nitrosovibrio sp. Nv4
GCCCCGGACCCCGACCAGGGCTCTGCCCTGGACCCGCCAAAGGCACGGCCTTTGGTATGCGATTCTTTTGGTGCGTTGAAGGATGGGGCCTACCCGGACGCTTGACCGTCCGGGTAGGCCCCATCCTTCAACGCACCAAAAGAATCGCATTCCAAAGGCCGTGCCTTTGGCGGGTCCAGGGCAGAGCCCTGGTCGGGGTCCGGGGCGGAAGCCCCGCCCCTCCCCCGCTCTCAGAACCGGTAACCGATGCCCGCCCCGATCACCATCGGATTAAGCGCGGTCTTGGCCTTCACCGCGCCGCCATTGATGCTGGCCGTGGTGTTGACGAAGATCTGCTTCACATCGAAGTTCGCGAACCAGTGTCCGGAGAAGTTGTAGTCGAACCCCGCCTGGATCGCGGCGCCGACATTGTTGCTCATCGCCAACTGGTTGATCGCACCGCCGGACGGGCTACTGCTGTAGAAGAACGACACGTTCAGGCCGGCGCCGATATAGGGGCTGAAGCGCTCCTTCGGCATGAAGTGGTATTGCAGCAGCAAGGTCGGTGGCAGAACCCAGGTGCTGCCGACATTGACACTGCCGTTCGGCGCCAGGGCAGAGTTCTTGGCATACAGCGTGTGCCTGGTCGTGGCGGCGATCAGTTCAAGCGCAATATTGTCGGTGAAGAAGTAAGAAAAATCGACCTCAGGCGCCGCCGAGTTGGACGTTTCGACCTTGCCGCCGATCACGGAGATGGAACTACTGGAATTCAACGGAATCACGCCGATCGCGCGACCGCGGATCATGAACGTTCCCGCTTCCTTGCCAACGGGCGGTTCGTCCAAGGCTTGGGCCACGGCCGGGCTCAGGCCCGCGACGGCGGCCAGAACGGTTGCGGCAAGCAATGCTGTTTTCATCGTTGTTCCCCGGCGATCCAGCCACGCTCGTGACTGTGGGGCCATCTCGGCGCCCCGTTCGCGCGGACATCGCGCGACGGGGACAACCTCCGCCCGGGCGGAGTCCGAGGCTTTGATTCAGGTCAATTCCAACCCGCGGGCAGTGTGTGTGCGATCAATGTTGCATCAAAGCAACACCTCGGCGAGCCGGTTCAGCCGCAGGCATTGCCGCGCAGGGTAAAGCCGCGGACGACCCCTTCCGCCACGGCGACCGTCGTTTCGCAGGCCAGATTTATGACCTGTGGCGGGAAGCCTCCCATGCCCCAGCCACCGTAGGGTCCAAACGGATACATTGGAGCGCCCGGAATCACCTCGACCCGCCGGTCCTCGAAGGCCAGGTATTTGACACCCGCGGTCTCATAGGTGCGGTTCGGCACGCCGAGCGCGAGGACCAGATCGGTTTCGGAGCGGCCAACGAACTGGTTCAGATAGGTCTGACGCGCGGCAAAGTTGTTGACACAGCCTGCCAGCAGGGCCCCGGTCACGCACAAAACGGCAAGTCGCATCATCGTCTCCCACGGCGTTCGGCGCCTCACGCAAGATCGGCCGGCGGCAACCAGAGGACCTGCCCGATCCGATCCGCGCCCGACGCGATCATCGCCAACCGGTCGAAGCCCAGCGCAATACCCGACGATGATGGCATGCCGTGGGCAAGGGCCGCGAGAAAATCCTCGTCCAGCGGCCAGTCCGGCCCATACAGAGCATGGCGGCGCGCACGATCGTGCTGGAAGCGGGTGCGCTGCTCCACCGGATCGGTCAGCTCGACGAAGGCGTTGGCGAGTTCCATGCCGCAGACGAACAGTTCGAACCGTTCGGCAACACGCGGATCGGACGGATCGCGACGCGCCAGGGCAGCCTGGGCCGCGGGCCAGTGGGTCAGGAAGGTGGGGTGTTCGCGGCCGATACGCGGTTCGATTCGTTCCAGCAGCAGGCGGAAGAACAGGTCCTCCCAGGTCTCGCCGTCGCGCAGGCGGACCCCGGCGGCGGCGGCGAGGCCCGGGGCATCGTCTTCCGTTGCCAGCACATCGGCGCCCACATAGCGACGAAATGCCTCGGCAACCGTCAGGACTTCGATCCGCGACAGATCCGTGGTGACTGCCCGGGACGAGACCATCTGCGGCAGCACGGCCCGCAAAAGCGCGGTCGTTTCCTCGATCAGAGACGCCATGCCGGCGCCCGGACGGTACCATTCCAGCATGGTGAATTCGGGGGCGTGCAAGGCGCTGCCCTCGCCGTTGCGCCACACCCGCGCGAGCTGGAAGATCGGGCCGGCGCCGGCCACCAACAGGCGCTTCATGGCCAGTTCGGGGCTGGTATGCAGCCACAGACGATCCCTTGTGCCGTCCGGGTGGAGGCGCTCGGTGGCGAAGGCGCTGAGATGCACCTCCTCCCCCGGAGCCGGGACGGCATAGGGCGTTTCCACCTCGGTATAGTGGCGTTCGGCGAAGAAAGCCCTGGTGGCGCGGGTCAGGGCGGCGCGCCGTTGCAGGAACGGCAAACGGTCGGCCAGGCTGTCAGGGTGCCAGATCGGATGGGGCATGCCGCACCGTACCGCAACGCGCGCCCGTTCGGCCATCACATACGCTGACAAGACCGCGCCTTGCCCGTATGAAGCGCGCCATGCCAACATCTGGGCCTTCCGAACGCCAGACCCTGCGCGACATCGCGGGGCTTGAGGCCGCCGCCTTCACCGATCACCGCCTGCGGGCGTCGCTGGACGCCGTCGCGGACCGCTATGCGATCGCGATCACGCCGGCCATGCGCGCGCTGATCGAAACGCCGGACGATCCGATCGGGCGGCAGTTCATCCCCGACCCTTCCGAACTGCACACCGCGCCGCACGAGCATCCGGACCCGATCGGCGACGACGCGCTGTCGCCGGTCAAGGGCGTGGTGCACCGCTATGCCGACCGCGCGCTTCTGAAACCGTTGCTGATCTGCCCGGTCTATTGCCGCTTCTGCTTCCGCCGCGAGCATGTCGGCCCGGATGGCGGTCTGCTGACCGAGGCGGAACTCGCCGCCGCCTACGCCTGGTTCGCGGACCACCCGGCAATCCGAGAAATCATCCTGACCGGCGGCGATCCGCTGATGCTCTCCCCTCGTCGCCTGGCCGCGATCGTGGCGGCGCTGTCCGCGATCCCCCATGTCGAGACCATCCGCATCCATACCCGCGTGCCCGTCGCCGATCCGGATCGTTTGACCGAGGCCCTCGCACAGGCGCTGGAAACCGACCGATCGATGTGGCTGGTCGTGCATGCCAACCACGCGCGCGAGTTCACGCCGGAGGCCCGCGCGGCCCTGCGACGCGTCCAGGCGCGCGCCATTCCGGTCCTCGGCCAATCGGTCCTGCTGCGTGGCGTCAATGACAGCGAAGCGGCGTTGGAGGCCCTGTTCCGGGCCATGCTCGCCGCACGGATAAAGCCCTATTACCTGCACCAGTTGGATGCGGCGCCAGGAACCGCACGGTTTCATGTGCCGATCGAGGAAGGCAGACGCCTGCTGGCCGGCCTGCGCGGGCGGATCAGCGGGTTGGCTTGGCCGACCTACGTCCTGGATATCCCCGGCGGATACGGGAAAGTGCCGATCGGGCCGGATTACCTGAGCGAACCGGGTCTGGTCCGCGATCCTTCGGGGCAAGGACACGCATATCATGGGCTCCAGTATTCACCGATCCCGGATTGAGATGTCGGCCGTATAGAAATTTCTCCCCTGCCCCTTGCGGCAGGGGGTTGAAGGGAGGGTCTCCACGTAATATCCGTGCGTACAACCCCTCCCCCAACCCCCTCCCGCAAGGAGAGGGGGAGGATTTTCTCCAAATCCGACATGTGGGAACGCCACGGGCGCCAGAGTTATTGCTCGACACCCTAACTACCTTGGTGAGCGGGTCACCCCTTCCCAGCCCTGCCTCCTTGGTGCAAATGCGGGGAAGCCGCTCGTCCCAAAACGAAAACCCATCTCGGAGGAAACATCATGAACGCTCCCGATCGTATGCGCGCTTTGCTGGCCGCGCCTGGCTTTGTCGTGATGCCCGCCGTGTGGGACGGGTTGACC
>CALQHT020000439.1 GCA_943330455.2 Nitrosovibrio sp. Nv4
AGCGCTCCTGGGCGAGACAGCCGGTCCAGGTCCATCCCTGGAAGAACGAGCCATCCGCCCTTGCCTCCAGATCGCGCCACCGGGGCTCCAGATCGGCGAAGTTCACGGAATTGGACAGGGTGATGCGCATCAAGTGCCGACGGGCCGACTGGTTCGGCGGCTGCCAGTCAGTGCGCCATCGGGCAGATCACCGCATCCACTTCGTATCATCGAGCGAGGTGACCGAGTCGCGAGCCGGCGCAACCCATGCCGGCCGAATGCAGCAATTCTCATCGTGCGCGGATGAGGCGTTCCGATCGTCACGCCCGGGCTTGATCCGTGCAGCTCCATCAGCACGGGCCGTTGAAATGATTGTTCCTTTGGTGCCCTCGGGGATCGCCAGGCCAAGCCGGACGATGACGGAATGACGGTTCCGGAGCATGATGAGGATCGCTCGTCCCAATGGCCATTCGTTGGTCGGCGACGAAGGCAACCGTCGCACCGACAGATCTTCCCGAGTGGCAGCCCGCCCAAGATCGGGCACAGGGTCGAGCATACAAACGGACACCGCATCGGGGGCTCAGGCGCCCGCGTTCAGCCAGAGGTCCCGCCAGGCGGCAAACATCCTCGCCTGGTCGAAATCCTGGCGCGCCGTGGCCAGATTGGCGGCGCCGATACGCTGACGCAGGTCGCGAGCCCGCAGCATCGAGGCAAGAGCCCCGCTGACCGCGTCATCGTCCATTGTGGCCAGAAACGGCGCGTTGTCGGGGGCAATCATGCCCCTGATAGCGCCGACATCGGTGGCCACGACGGGCAGGCCGCTGGCCATGGCCTCCATGACCGATAACGGCATCTGCTCGGTATCCGAAGTCAGTGCGAACACGTCGAAGCCGGCATACAGCGCGGGGATGTCGTCGCGATGGCCGGTGAATGTGACCCTGTCGGCCACGTTCAGCGATACGGCGAGGGCCTCCAGCGCGCCCCGCTCCGGCCCATCCCCGACGATCACCAGCCGGCATTGGATATCGGCGGACACCATGGCAAAGGCGCGGATCAAACGCTCCAGATTCTTCTCCGGCCGCAGAACGGCGACGGTGCCGATCACAGGCATGGCCGGATCGCCGACAGCCTGGGAGAAGCGGCCCAGGTCGATGCCATTGGGAACATAGCGGCAGGTTTCCGGTCGCAGCCTCCATGTCTGAGTGGCGATTCGCATCAAGGTATGTGACGGCAGCGCGACGGTGCCATTTGCCAGCGCCATACGACGGATCAGGATACGGCGGCCGATCTGGGTGTTGCGCTCCTCCGGCCCGAATCCGTCGACCACGTGGATGTGTCGGGTCACCTTGCGTGCATTCGCGAGGGCGAACTCGATCGCGCCCCAGTTGCAGGTGACCATGACATCGGGCCGCCATTCGCGCAGCAGGGCGCGAAACCGGAAGATATTGCGGAGCATGGCGTTCTTGGGTGCCTCGATGCGGGGGAAGACCACATCCAGCCGGGGATCGAGGCGCACCGCGCAGGACACATCGCCATCCAGGGCCACCACCATATGACGAAATTCAGGCCCAAAATGGTTGGCCAGAGCCGCGAATCGCACCTGTGCCCCGCCCACCGCAAAGGTCGGGAATACATGCAAGACCAGCTTGGTAATGGTTGAGCGCGGTTCCACCTTGACTCTTTACCTCTCCTGCAAGACTGGATCCCCGGATGTCCGACGCCTGCCCCACCGCGACCCGGCATAGCGCAGTCTCTTTCGTGGCCGCAATGCTGGCGCGATGCAGCCATGCGGTCGCGATGGCCGGGCTGATCGGGATGACGGCGCCTTCCGCGGTCGCCACCACCTTGTTCGTCGGTCCCGGCCAGATCCTGCGAGTCCCCAGCCAGGCGGCGACGGTGGCCAAGGATGGCGACCGCGTCGTGATCGCTCCCGGTGTTTATGCGGATTGCGCGATCTGGAAGTCCTCGGGGCTGACGATAGAGGCTAGCGGGCCGGGCGTGTTCCTGGTCAACCGTATCTGCGCATACCAGGGGATCTTCGTGATCGAGGGGCGCGGCACCACGATTCGCGGCCTGACCTTTGCCAATGCCATCGCCCCGTATGGCAACGCCGCCGGCATCAAGCTGTTGGGCGCCGACCTGACGGTGGAAAACAGCCGGTTCGCCAACAACCAGAACGGCATCCTGGCAGGTGGCCCGCCCGATAGCGTGGTGCGGGTGACCGCCAGCCTGTTCGAGGGCAACGGGTCCTGCATCGGCGCCTGTGCCCACGCGATCTATGTCGGCGCGCCGATCGCGCTGCTGGACGTCACCTTGTCCCGCTTCAGCAACACCCGGACCGCGCATCACATCAAGTCGCGAGCCCGCACGACCATCATCCTCGGCAACCTGATCGAGGACGGGCCGTCCGGCACGGCCAGCTACCTGATCGAAACCCCGGGCGGTGGCGATCTGCTGGTGCAGGCCAATCTGCTGCACAAGGGGCGGCTCAGCGACAACCCCTCCACCGCGATCTCGATCGGGGTGGAGGGGATCAGCAACCCAACGGACGCGCTAATCATCCGCGACAATCGCTTCATCTCCGATCTGCCGGAGCCAACCCTGTTTGTCCGCAACAGCGCGTCTGCCCCGGCCGCGCTGACCGGGAATCGGTTGTTCGGCCGGGTCGTAGCCTTGAGCGGGCCAGGCAGCGTCGATGCCCCTGCCGAGGATCAGTAGCTGTCGGGTGAGATCACATTCTGCGGCTTCGGGCCAAGCAGCGCGGCGCGCATCGTCTCGGCCGACTTGGAGCGGATGTCGTCCCAGGCCTGCGGGGTGAAGAACGCGGAATGCGGGGTGATGATCAGGCGGCCGATGGTCCAGGGTTCGCGCGCGCGGTAGGCCCGCATCAGTTCGGGGACCGGCTCGACCGGGGGTTCGACGGGGACCACGTCGATGCCGACACCGGACAGATGGCCGGATTTCAGGCCCTGGCCGAGCGCGTCGATGTCGACGATGGGGCCTCGGGCGGTGTTGACGACGACGGCACCCTGGGGAAGCAGGGCAAGCTCCCGGGCGCCGATCAGGTTGCGGGTTTCCGGGGTCAGCGGTGCGTGGATGGACAGGGTGTCGGTCTGCTTCAGCAACTCGTCCAGGGTCGCGGCGCGTTGGATTCCAAGACCGAGTTCGACTCCGTTGGGCAGGTTGGGGTCGAAGAAGACGACACGGAAATCGAAGGCCTTGGCCCGCAGCGCGACGGCGGTGGCGATGCGGCCCATGCCGACGATGCCGAAGGTCTGCACGCCGGACCGCTTTACCAGCGGGTCGATGATATAGCGCCAGGGGGCGGGCGGGTCGGCGCGCTGCGCCTCCAGATGCAGCAGCAGGCCGCGGCGCAGGGCGAGTGCCAGGGACATGGCATGGTCCGCGACCTCGGTCGTGCCGTAGTCGGGGACGTTCAGGATCATGATCTGGCGCTTGGCGGCGGCGACCCGGTCCAGATTGTCGTAGCCCACGCCCATGCGGCAAATGGCGCGCAGCTTGGGGAAACGGGCCAGGTCGGCTTCGGTGACCTTGTAGCGCAGGATCATCAGGCCCTCGGCCGCGGCACAGTCCTCATCGGACAGGTCGGCGAGGCCGGTGGTGGGTTCTTTCGGGAAGATGACGCGGACATCGGGGCCGTAGATGCGGCGTTCCACGCTGTCGTCGGCGTAGGATTTCTCCGTGTAGAGCACCGTGGTCGGCATTTTGGCGTTTCCCTTTGGTCGTGTCGGTTGGGTGGTAGCGATGGATGGTTTGGGCTGTCCACCGGGGCCACCGTTTGGGATGCCACCGGAGATGCCGTTAGAGGGATGATGGCGAGTTTCTTAAAGGCTCTTATAGCGTTTTCTGTTGGTATGGCCCCAGACCGATGGCTCCGAGGATCATGGCGGCCGAACTCGCGGTCTGACCCATCGCTTCCAAGGTCCGGCGCCATCCGAGATAGTTCGGGAGGTTTTTTGTGGCGACCCCATGGA
>CALQHT020000440.1 GCA_943330455.2 Nitrosovibrio sp. Nv4
ATAGACGGCGGCATCAGGAAGCCGGTTAGGCGATCGGTGGGGCGGAAGTTGCTCATTGGCGGCATCCGGGGAGGGAGCGAATCGACGTTACGATTCTAACATGAGCCTCCGGTGGGCGTAAGTCCGACAGGCTGCTAGAGCGGTTTTCCATTTCCAGTCAGCGTGAAGCCGCTCTAGCCGGCCGGACCTTCTCAATCCTTGTTTGTTATCAACGATTTGTTATCCTGCGGTTGGCTACCTTGCCAGGAACTCGACAGGAGCTTGGATCATGGACCTGATGGCGCTTGCATACGCGATTATGCTGGCCCTTGGCGGTGTGGCGCTGGATGCCTACCAGAACCCCAAATCGATGGTGGTGGAGGTGATCGCGCCGGGGGCCAACACGACCCCCAGTCTCGACAGGCGTTTCATTTCCGTGGTGGTACAGGGCGAAATCGACCGCGCGGTGAAAGTCCGCTCGTTGATCACGCGCCCGAATATCCGCCCGTCCGATGACAAGAGCACGATCGAGACGATCGCGGAGGCGCTGGGCGGTGGCTCCCTGGTCACGGCGTTCGCCGAACTGGCGGCAACCCCGCCCAGCCGCCTGAAGATCGGTTTGTTCAACGAGAATGACAAACCGGCGGTGCTGGTGACCGGCACGCAGCAGTCGTTGTTCGTGCACGAATTGCAGTTCGACAACTTGCTGTATCAGGACGAGAACGAGACGGTCGTCCAACTGATCAAGCGCGCGGCGATCGACGGCGTGTCGCAGATCGATCCCTATCTGGGCATGCTGTATCTGCTGCAGGAGGCGCGCTGGAAGAACGACGATCGATACGCGAAAGAGGCCTTGCGCGTCTCGGCGCGTGTCGCGAGCCAACTGCCGAAAGGGCGCGCATCGTTGCTGGCGCGCCTGACCAATCTGGAAGGGCTGGTGCATTTGCAGCGCCGCGATCTGGAACTGGCGCGCACGACGTTCCTGCGAGGGATCGAGTATCTGCCCGGCCAGCGCGGGCCGATCAGGGCGGTGCTCAACATGAATATCGCCTTTATCGAGATCGCCCAGGGCGATCCGGACAGTGCCGCCAACCGCCTGGCCATTCTGCTGGCGCCCGGCGGTTTGCTGGCCGAGGACGCGGTCTTCCCGACGACAACATCGGATGGCAAGGCGCTGATTCTCGGCGATGAGGAAACCCGGTTTCTGCGTTCGACCGGCCTGTTGCTCGCGGGATGCGCGGCCCTTGCTCGCAACGACGTGGACGGCGCCGAAGGTTTCGGCAATCAGGCGTTGGAAATCAGCCCGACACGGCTGACGGCGCTGTCGTTGTTGGCCGATATCGCCGAACGGCGGGGCAACGTGGCGGAGGCGGCGCGGTTGCGGGCGTCGATCATCGATCTGCAGTTCACCGCCGATCCCTATATGGAAACCGCCAACGCGTTCGCGACCCTGTCGCTGGCGGGGCCGGTCCCCAAGATCGCTCCGAGCCTTTATATCTTCTACTGACCCGTCGCGGCGTGTCGGTCAGGCTGGCAGCGGCCGGTCCAGGCGGCGCAGCACGAACAGGCCGGCCAGGGTGATCACCGCGAGGTGTCCGAAGCCCAGGCCCCAGCCGAGAACCAGGTCCGGGCCGGCGAAGTCCAGCGCCAGGCCAACGCCGAGCGGGCCGAGGAAGCCGCCTGTGTAGCCGGACATGCTGTGCAGTCCCATGGTGGCGCCGCGTAGCGCCGGATCGGCGGCCTGCACGGTGCCGGCGGTCAGGGCGGAGCTATCCAGGTAGATCGTTGCATTCCAGACGATCACCAGCAATGTCGCCAGCAGCATCGACGCGGCGATGGTCCAGCCGGTCAGCAGGGACAGCGCGGCGGCGGCGCTCATGGCCGCGGTGACGACTCGGGAGCGGCCGTAGCGCTGCGCGGTCTCGTTGCCGGTGATGGACACGACGATGCCGACGAAACCGGCGGCGGTGAACAGGATCGTGGGCGCGGGCAGCCAGGCCGGCGCGTCGAGGCGGGCGGCGGTGGCGGTCAGGAAGGTCACGCCCCAGGCCCGCAGCGCCGCGAGTTCCCAGGTATGGACGGTGTAGCCGGCGATCCAGGCCATGGCGCGCCGGTTGCGGAACACCGGGCGAAAATCCAGCAGGGCGCGCGATCCGGCGGCTTTCGGGCGGGACGGGAGCGTCCCGGGCATGACGACCCAGGCGATCGCGAAGGCACCGATCCCGGCAAACCCGCCGAACAGGAAGGCGGCGGCGGGACCGAACCAGGCGTCGATCAGACCGGAAACGGCGAAGGAACTGGCTCCGGCCACGCCCACTCCGGCGGCGTGCATGGAAACCGCGCGGGACTGGGCGTTGCCTTCCAACGTATCGGCGATGGCTTTCAGGCCGGGCATGTAGGCGCCGGCCCAGCCAACGCCGGCCATCGCGCGCAGGATCATGCCGGACCAGAACCCGTCGGCCACCAGCGCGAAGCCGAAATGCGACAACGCGGTCAGGGCGGCGCCGACGACATAGACCCGTCGGGTTGGAACTCGATCGGTTAGCGAGACCAGGACCGGCACCGCGGCGACATAGGCCGCGAAGAAGATGCCGATCAGCCAGCCGGCCTCTGTCTTGGTCAGGTCCCAGCGGTCGATATAGGTGGGGAGCAGGGCAGGGAGGGTGAAGCCGCCGATCTGCACCATGACCTGGGCGGCGACGATGGACCAGATGAAGCGGCGCGCCTGGGGCGGCAATGTTGCGTCTTGGGGGGGCATCTTGGCGCTCGCGTTGTCTACGATATTACTCGAATTGTCGTTGACTGCGAGGCTAGGCCCGGATAGAAGCGGGGTCAACCGGTCGCGGACCGTGTCAGGGCGACGTCGCCCTGGGGACGCGCGCCAGGGCAGGAGATCGCATGATGGACGCCCCCGACATCAAGGACATGATCCGCTCCCGTTATGGCAGCATTGCCGCGGCCGTCTCCGCCAGCACCGAGGCAGCCGCGTGCTGCGCCCCATCGTGTTGTGCGCCGGCGCCGGTGGTTGAGGCGCCCAAGGCGGAGGCGTCTTGCTGCGCGCCGGCCAGTGTTGCCGATCAGGCTCGTCGGATGGGATATTCCGACGCGGAACTGGCGGTGATTCCGGACGGGGCCAATCTGGGCCTGGGCTGCGGCAACCCGCAGGCGATCGCCGCGATGAAGGCCGGGGAGGTTGTGATCGATCTGGGCAGCGGCGCGGGGTTCGACTGCTTCCTGGCCGCTCGGGCGGTGGGCGACGCTGGGCGCGTGATTGGCGTGGACATGACGCATGAGATGCTGGCCCAGGCGCGCGCCAATGCCGCTCGCATCGGCGCGCGCAACGTCGAATTCCGCCTGGGCGAGCTGGAGCACCTGCCGGTTGCCGACGGGACCGCGGATGTGATCCTGTCGAATTGCGTGATCAACCTGGTGCCGGACAAGCCTCAGGTGTTCCGGGAGGCGTTTCGTGTGCTGAAATCGGGTGGCCGGCTGGCGATTTCGGATGTCGTGAATGTGGCGCCGCTGTCGGCGGAGCTTGCGGCCGATCCGAGCTTGATGTGTGGTTGTGTGTCCGGCGCCGCGCCGGCGGAGCATATCGAGGCATGGTTGACCGAGGCGGGATTCGAGGCGGTGCGGGTGACCGCGAAACCGGAAAGCCGGGAGATGATCGCGACCTGGGCGCCTGGGCTTGGGGTGGAGGATTGCGTGGTGTCTGCGACGATCGAGGCTTGGAAGCCTTGAGCCGGGGGCAGGGCGGGGCTTCGCCCCGGACCCCGACCAGGGGCTCTGCCCCTGGACCCCGCCAAGGGCGACGGCCCTTGGAACCGGATCATGGTTGCCTTGAGGGATGGGGCCCTACACGGACCTCTCACCGACCGAGTAGGGCCCCATCCCTCAAGGCAACAAAAGAATCGCATTCCAAAGGCCGTGCCTTTGGCGGGTCCAGG
>CALQHT020000441.1 GCA_943330455.2 Nitrosovibrio sp. Nv4
AAGGGCAGGTGCAACCGGTCGGCACGATCCCGATTGAGCGGCCGCGGCGTGAATGCGGGGCGCCGGGGCGAGGACCCAGGTGGGGGGATATTCCTATGGCGGCAGGAGGGCGAATTTAAACCGGACAGCCGTGGGCTTGACCCGGCAATGACGGTGAGAGGACGCTATCGGTCAATCTTTCGGGCGGTTGGTATTATCCCAACCACGACGCCGGCAGGCCCGCCGCGCAGGCGGCTGGGCGGTCATGCGTACACACAACTAAAGGTTGTCTGAACGTTCGTATCGTCACGCGACTGCCTTATACCAAGAAGCGGCTCCCCCGACCTGCCGCCCGAGGCCCCCTCGCGCTGGCCTCGCACCGCAGCGTGGACGGTGCGCCAGCCATGGTGGGCGCGGCCCCACAATCCACGCCGTTACCATTTCCAACCAGGAAACCCGTGAGCGCCGAACCTTGGTCGCCGTGACGGGTGCGGGCTGTCAACAATGGGCCCAATTCAGGTCACGACGGCTGATCGGCCTGACGGCTCACAAGAACCCTCTATTTCGCTAGATGAAATTATAAGTCTGTGGATAACATTTTGTTAACAATCCACACCCTGTTGACAACTGACATCAGCTTCACCCGCCTAAGCGATCGCGACTCGGGAAAAATTACCAATCCGTTAACATTCTGGATGTCAACTCCAATGGTCTGATCGACGTTATCAGGACGGAAATTTATCGTATCTGGCGGATTTGAATACGAAATTTGGGTGATACGCAGCCTCCCATCTCCGCATGAAGTTTAATTCATGGATAAATACACTCATAAGTTGTGTCTCTTTGAACTGATCGGAGGCCCACGTGGACCTGGCTGAATCGCTCGACGCACTGGTGAAAAAAAGGTTGAAAAGCTGGGGACAACGTCCGCCAGGCCTTAAACCCAGACGCGGCAAGGAAGCATGGTTGAGAGGCCGGCCATCCGATGATCCGGTCACCACAAACCCGTTCCTGAAGCTTCCGGGCAGCAACCGGCTGCGCACGCTTCCAGACGGATTGTGGCTCAATTTCGGAGGCACCCCCGCCGAACCGTTCGTCGATATCCTGGCCATCGAGGCGTGCAGCACGTTGCAGAACCTGCTGGACAAACGCTCCCGGTTCGCGCCGAG
This sequence comes from Nitrosovibrio sp. Nv4, assembly GCA_943330455.2. GTDB lineage: Bacteria > Pseudomonadota > Alphaproteobacteria > Acetobacterales > Acetobacteraceae > Rhodopila. The sequence continues at coordinate 1,149 of CALQHT020000441.1, forward strand.
CACGCATTCGTTGTTGGCGGTGTGCCCGGTGGAATGGCTGCTGGCCCCGATCACGCCGGAGGACCCGACCCCTCGCTGGCAGGCAACCCGCGTCTTCGCCCGGGAGCCGGTTCATGCCGTCGCCATCCCGGTGCGAGAGATGCGGGTGCTCTACGGCCTGAAAAGCCACCACTATGACGGGTTTGCCCGCCAGCAGCTCGCCCACGCCCATGAATTCTTCGCACCGATGGAGGCGCTGACGGCCGAAAACAGCGAGAGAAACCCCGCCTTGAGAGCCCTGTTGGAAAGGGCATCGATCTCCGCACATTTCTTCAACGCGTATTGATGCAAGCAGCCTGACAGGACGGATCCTCAGCCAGTGTCCACCTGGCCGAGGATCCGCAGGGCCAGGTCCGGCCGGTCGGTAATGAGACCGTCGACGCCCCATTGGATCAGCCGTCGGATGTCAGACGCCTGATTTACCGTCCAGGGCAGGACGGACAGCCCCAAACCATGCGCCTCCGACAGTCGATCCCGAGTCAGGGTCAGATATTGGGGCGCCCACACCGTCCCCCCTTCGGCAGCGACGGCCCGCGGCACCGATCCGCCGTGGCTGGCAAGGTCGCGTCCACCCCACCATAGCGCCGACGCGGCCTCGGTGGTCGGGCTGGTCAGCCAGGCTGTCGGCATATCCGGGCGCATTTCGCGAACATGACGGGGGCCTCGCCAATCGAAGGACTCGATCATCACCCGTCCGCCGGCACCGGCCGGATCGATCACGGCCATCACCGCGTCGGCCAAGGCGACAGGATGGGCCGAACGCTCGGGACAACCGGGATCGGTCTTCAGCTCGATGTTGAACCGGGTTCGGTCGTCCATCCGCAGCACATCCAGCAAGGTCGGGATGCGGGCGCCATCGATCGCGACCTGGTCGGGAAACAAATCGGCATAGCGTGTGCCCGGGCGGATCCGGCCGACATCGTATTGGCCGAGTTCCGCAAAGCCCAGGTCGAGGATCAACGGCCCATGCCCGGACAGAAATCGCCCGTCCCTGTCGCGGGTGATATCGGGATTGAGCGCCGGGTCGTGGCTGACCACGACCACCCCATCCCGGGTCAGCCCCACATCCAGTTCAAACGCCGCGACACCCAGGTCCCGAGCCGCCTGGAATCCCTGCAACGTGTTCTCCGGGAACAGCCCGCGCGCGCCACGATGGCCCTGAATCTCGAACGATAGCGGCACGATGCGGCTCCTGTTACCTTGCGTCATTGGACAATTCGGGGGCGGGATCATGCAATACACCACACTCGGACGGACGGGCCTCAAAGTCAGCGTCGCCGGGCTCGGTTGCGGCGGCTTCTCCCGGCTCGGCCTTGGCACCGGCAAGACCGAGGACGAAGCCGTCGGCATTATCCGCCAGGCGATGGACCTGGGCGTCAACCTGCTCGACACCGCCGCCGTCTACGGAACCGAGGAAGTGGTCGGCAAAGCGATCCGCGGGGTCGCGAGGGACTCGTTCGTGCTCTGCACCAAGGCGTCCAAACCGAAGGACGACGCGCATTTCGACGTGGCGAAAATCCTGGAAAGCCTGGATGGGTCGTTGCGGCGGCTGGGCGTGGATCATGTCGATCTGTTCCAACTGCATGCCGTTCCGCCCGCTGCCTACGATTATGTGCGGTCCGAGATCGTGCCCGCGCTGCTGAGAGAGAAGGAAAAGGGCAAGTTCCGCTTCCTGGGCGTGACCGAGACGTCCCCCAACGATCATGAGCAGATCATGGCGAACCGGGCCGCGCAGGATACGCCGTGGGATTCCATCATGCTGGCGTTCAATCTGATGGATCAGGTCGCTCGCACCCAGGTGTTTCCACATAGCCAGGCGAACCGGATCGGCACCCTGATGATGTTCGCGGTGCGCAGCATCTTTGCCCGTCCCGCCCAGTTGGTCTCCACCGTGAAGGACCTGATCGCTGAAGGCAAATTGCCGGCCTCGCTGGCGGAAACCGACGAACCGCTGAGCTTTCTGATCCACCCGGATGGTGCGTCCAGCCTGACCGACGCCGCCTACCGTTATGTGCGCCATGAGCCGGGGGTTGACGTGGTGCTGTTCGGCACCGGCGACAGCGAGCACTTGCGCGCCAATATCGCGTCGATCCTGAAGCCCGCCTTGCCGGCGGCGGATCGGGAGAAGCTTGCGACCATGTTCAGCCATCTGCGGGGAGTCGGGTTGGAAATCCCCCCGATGGCGCGGCAGCGATAGGCACCTGGCCGGGAGGCGGCATCGTCCTGCGGGGAGAGAGTCCGTCCTGATCCACAGGGGGCCGGCAGGGGTGCCAGCGCTTCTCAATTATGGCCGAACGGGGCGTCATCATCGTCATGCCGGGCTTGCCACGGGCATCTCCGTCAGCGCAGACCATTGAAATGATTTCCTTTTCGCCGATTTCAGGGATCGCCGGGTCAAGCTTGGCGGAATGGGTCGGGGAGCGCCCTTTGTATATGTGCAATCCCGAGGTTCATGCGGTCCATGAGGCGTTTGAAAAGGCGAGTCTCCCACGCGGTCGGGTGGGTGATGTCGGTTGATCGGGGTTATGTGGCCGGTCGGAATTTGCCGATCTGAGTTGGAATGTTTGTAACTGCCCAGGTAGGGGGTCCAGGATCAGGCGCTGCGGAGTTCCGCGATCAGCCGATCGGGCCGACTGGCAAGTGCCTGTAAGATATCCCATCCCTGCTTTCTTGCCGTCGAAAGAAGCGAGCGGATCACGGCGAAATCCTGCGCT
>CALQHT020000442.1 GCA_943330455.2 Nitrosovibrio sp. Nv4
AGGGGAGGGGGAGGATTGTCTCCAACTCGGATCCTTTCCCGGACAGCCGCGCGTCGGACCCCGTCAGAGAATCCGGCCGCCCAGGGTCCCCAGCTTCTCGCGATGGATCAGGCGGCGGCGCGGAAGATGACAGACGCGTTGGTCCCACCAAATCCGAAGCTGTTCGACAGAGCGATGCGAATCGGCCGCTCCTGCGCGACCTTCGCCACCCGGTCGATGACGCTCGCCTTGCTGGGTTCGTCCAGGTTCAGGGTCGGCGGCGCAACCCGGTCGCGGATCGCCAGGATCGAGAAAATCGCCTCGATCGCCCCGGCCGCGCCCAGCAAATGCCCGGTGGCCGACTTCGTCGACGACATGGCCAGCCCATTCGCGGCATCGCCAAACAGACGCTCCACCGCTTCCAGTTCCAGATCGTCGCCCAGCGGCGTGGACGTGCCATGAGCGTTGACATACTGGATGTCGGACGGGCTGATCCCGCCATTCTTCATCGCCGCGCGCATGGAGCGGAAGGCGCCATCATGGCCCTCGGCCGGCGCGGTGATATGGTACGCGTCGCCGGACATGCCGTAGCCGGCGACCTCGGCATAGATTTTCGCGCCGCGCTTCTTCGCGTGCTCATATTCTTCTAGCACGACGACGCCGGCGCCTTCGCCCATCACGAACCCGTCGCGGTCCTTGTCCCAGGGGCGAGATGCCACCACCGGCCGGTCGTTGAAGTTGGTCGACAGGGCGCGGGAGGCGCAGAAACCCGCGATTCCCAGCTCACACACCGCGGCTTCGGTGCCGCCGGCGACCATCACGTCGGCGTCGCCCAGCATGATCAGCCGCGCGGCATCGCCGATCGCGTGAACGCCCGTGGCGCAGGCTGTGACGGCCGAGTGGTTTGGGCCTTTCAGCCCGTATTTGATCGACAGATGCCCCGATGCCAGGTTGATCAGCGACGAGGGGATGAAGAACGGCGAAATTCGCCGGATCTTCCCCTGCGCGATCAGCAGCGCCGCATCGGCGATCGTGTTCAGGCCGCCGATGCCGGATCCGATCATGACGCCCGAGGCGCACTTGTCTTCCTCGGTTTCCGGAATCCAGCCCGAATCCTCGACGGCTTCCGATCCGGCGACCAGGGCCAGATGGATGAAGCGATCCATCTTCTTCTGGTCCTTGATCGGAATCCATTCGCCGATATCGAGCTTGTTCTCCGCCCGGGTGCCTTGCGGCACCTGCCCGGCGATCTTGCAGGCCAGTTCCTTCGTATCGAAGGACTGGATCGACGTTATCCCCGATTCGGAATTGATCAGGCGCCGCCAGACATGCTCGACCCCGATTCCAAGGGGACAGGCGATCCCCATGCCCGTCACCACAACACGGCGCATCGCTGCAGCCCCTCTCGCGCGTTACTGAATCAGGCCTTGCCTTGCTTCTCGATGTATTCGATCGCGTCCTTGACGGTGGCGATCTTCTCCGCCGCATCCTCGGGGATCTCGACGTTGAAGGCTTCCTCGAACGCCATCACCAGTTCGACGGTGTCCAGGCTGTCCGCGCCCAGATCGTCGATGAACGACGCTTCCGGAGTGACTTTGCTCTCCTCGACGCCCAGATGCTCAACCACAATCGCCTTGATCTTGTCTGCAATATCGCTCATCGGCTCCACAACTCCCACGCTTAAGGTCTCGTTTTAGAACATTGCCCTGGTTGAACATCGCCCTGGTTGAACATCGACCCGCTTGAAGGTCAGCCCAGCAGGCGCCGGTTCATGAAGCGGCCCGCTTCGGACGTACTTTGGGCCGCTTAGCATGGTTTCCACCCCCTAGAAAGGCCGACCGGCCCGGTCAGGCTTGCTCAGGGCATCGCCATGCCGCCATTGACGTGCAGTGTGGCGCCAGTGACCCACCCCGCCTCGTCGGACACCAGATATACCACCGCCGCGGCGACGTCGTCGGGCTGTCCCAGACGGCCCAACGGAATCGAGTCGGACAGTTTGGCGCGCTGCGCCTCGGTCAGCGACTCGGTCATGGCGGTGACGATGAACCCGGGTGCCACCGCATTCACGGTGATCCCGCGGGAGGCGACTTCCTGCGCCAGCGCCTTGGTCATGCCGATCAGCCCGGCCTTGGCGGCGGCGTAGTTGGACTGGCCGGCATTGCCGGTGACGCCGACGATGCTGGAGATATTCACGATCCGTCCGGCACGCCGGCGCACCATCCCGCGCAGGGTGGCCCGCGCCAGGCGGAACGGAGCGCTGAGATCGACATCCAGCACGGCCTGCCAGTCGGCATCGCGCATCCGCATCGCCAGCATGTCGCGGGTCATCCCGGCATTGTTGACCAGGATATGCAGCGGCCCGGCGGCGGCTTCCGCGGCCTCTATCAACTGGTCCGGTTCGGCGGCATCGCGCAGATCGGCCGGGCAGACATGCGCCCGTTCGCCGAGTTCCGCCGCCAGCGCGTCCAACGCGTCGCGGCGCGTGCCGGACAGCGCGACCGACGCGCCCTGGGCATGCAACGCGCGCGCGATGGCGGCGCCGATGCCGCCGGAAGCGCCGGTGACCAAAGCCGCCTTGCCGGCGAGTCGGAACATGGCCGCCTCCCTCACAGAAGTTTCAACATCGCCTCGATCTCCGCCGGGGTGGCGGCCGCGGCCCCGGTGGCTTCCGGGGCGATTCGCTTGATCAGGCCGGTCAGCACCTTACCCGCGCCGAGTTCCAGAAAGCTATCCACGCCCAGGTTGGTCATGGTGTTGACGCATTCGCGCCAGCGCACCGTCGCCGTCACCTGTCGCACCAGCAGGTCGCGGATGTCGGGCGGGCTCATTTCCTTGGCGGCGGACACGTTGGCGACCAGCGGCACCAGCGGGCGCAGCGGCATGGTCGTGGTCAGCGCCTCCGCCATCGCATCGGCGGCGGGGGCCATCAGGGCGCAATGGAACGGGGCGGAGACCGGCAGCAGCATGGCGCGCCGGATCCCTTTCGTCTTGGCGATTTCGATCGCTCGTTCGATCGCGGTGCGATGGCCGGAGATCACCACCTGGCCGCCGCCGTTGTCGTTGGCGGGTTCCACGATTTCCATCTGCACCGGGTCGGTATTCGGCACCGGAGCGGCTTCGGCGCAGATTTCCTCGGCCTGTTTCATGTCGGCGCCGAGCAGGGCGGCCATGGCGCCGAGGCCGGCGGGGACGGCTTTTTGCATGGTCTGGCCGCGCAGTTTCAGCAGGCGCGCGGCGTCCGGGATTGAGAACGCGCCGGCCGCGGCCAGGGCGCTGTATTCACCCAGGGAGTGCCCGGCGACCACGATCGCCTTGTCGCGCAGCCTGAAACCGCCCTCGGTTTCCAGGACCCGCAACACGGCGAGGGAGTGCGCCATCAGCGCCGGCTGCGTGTTCTCCGTCAAAACCAGTTCTTCGCTCGGCCCCTCGAACATCAGCTTCGAGAGCTTCTGTTTCAGAATCTCGTCAACTTCCTGGAACACTTCGCGGGCGGGTGCGTAGGCGGCGGCGAGGTCGCGCCCCATGCCGACGGACTGGCTGCCCTGGCCTGGGAAGATAAAGGCATGAACGGGCATGAGGCGAACTCCGGGAATGGCGATCCGACGGCGGTCGGCAGGCGGGGGTCGAGTGCGGGCCAGGATGGCGCGGGGGCGTAGCGGTGGGTTGGGTGCGTGTCAAGAAAGGGGGGCAAAACACCGGGGCGGCGCCGCTTGGTCGATTGGCGATGTTGGCTCGGAACGGGCCGACGGCCAAGTCGAACACGCGCTGGTGTGTGTGGAGCCGGCGGGGTCATCGAAACGAGCGTTGCGATCTTATTCCAGTTGTGGAATTTTTAATATTAAGGTAATTTTTGGCTCTTATAGCGTTTTCTGTTGGTATGGCCCCAGACCGATGGCTCCGAGGATCATGGCGGCCGAACTCG
>CALQHT020000443.1 GCA_943330455.2 Nitrosovibrio sp. Nv4
AGCAAAACCTCATTGAGGAAGTCGCCGCCTGGGAAGCCAGACGAAACAAACACCACGCCAAGGCGGATTGGCAATTCACCACAGCCGAGGCCCGCGTTAAGCTGAAGAGGCTTTACCCCACATTATGAACGACTCGGGGCACTAGCCCAGTTTGGATTGTCCGCGATGATCTGGATCACCGGTTCCGCGCCATGGCTGAAAATCGTTTACCGCCGGGTGCGGCGGAACTGCGTGGCCTGATTCAGGCCGGTCATGTTGCGCGACGGTTCCGTCTGGTCCCCACCCTTCGCTTACCGCCCGCAGCAAAACCAGCCAGTCCCTTAACAATACGCCCGACGCCCCGCCACTTGGGTTTCAATTCATGTCGGTTCGTAAAACCGGATTAACCGACTGCCTCAAACCGTTCCGTCCATGAGCTTTTCTGGCGCGCGCAATCAGGGCATGCTGCATGGTCTCACGCTTTGGGACCAGTCCATGGCATTCGCCCACACCATTGGCCACACGCGCCACGTCTTTGCAGACCTTCGTACCCTGCTGGCACGAGCAACCCCCTTTCGCTCCGGCGATGCCCTGGCCGGAGTCGCCGCGTCCAGCGCCGCCGAACGCGTTGCCGCACAGATGGCACTCGCGGATACGCCGCTGTCAGCGATCGTGGACGAACCGGTCATTCCCTATGACGACGACGAGGTGACGCGGCTCATCCTGGACGGCCATGACCGGGTTCGGTTCGCGCCGATCGCCGCGATGACGGTGGGCGCGTTCCGGGAGTTCCTGCTGGCGGCCGAACCAGCGGCGCTGACGGCGCTGCGCCCTGCCCTGACCCCGGAAATCGTGGCGGCGGTCAGCAAGATCATGCGGTTGCAGGACCTGGTGGCGGTGGCGGCAAAATGCCGCGTGGTCACGCGTTTCCGCAACACGATCGGCCTGCCCGGGCGGCTGTCGGTCCGCCTGCAACCCAACCATCCCACCGACGATCCGCGGGGGGTCGCGGCCTCCACCCTGGACGGGCTGCTGATGGGCGCCGGCGATGCGGTCATCGGCGTCAATCCGGCCACCGACAATGTGGACGCCACCATCACCTTGCTGACCATGCTGGATACGATCCGCGAGCGCTATCGCATTCCCACCCAGACCTGCGTGCTGGCCCACGTCACCACCACCTTGTGCGCGATCGAGGCCGGTGCGCCGGTCGACCTGGTGTTCCAGTCGATCGGCGGGACCGAGGCGGTCAACCGCAGCTTCGGCGTCTCCCTCTCCCTGCTGCACGAGGCCCACCAGGCCGCGCTGTCCCTGAAACGCGGCACGATCGGCGACAACGTCATGTATTTCGAGACCGGCCAGGGCAGCGCCCTGTCCGCCGAAGCCCATCACAGTGTCGACCAGCAGACCATCGAGGCCCGCGCCTATGCCGTCGCGCGGGCGTTCTCGCCGCTGTTGGTGAACTCGGTGGTCGGGTTCATCGGCCCGGAATATTTGTATGACGGCAAGCAAATCACCCGCGCCGGCCTAGAAGACCATTTCTGCGGCAAGCTGCTCGGCCTGCCGATGGGCGTCGATGTGTGCTACACCAACCACGCCGAGGCGGACCAGGACGACATGGACGCGCTGCTGACCCTGCTGGGTGTCGCGGGAGTCACTTATATTATGGGCGTGCCGGGCGCGGACGACGTGATGCTGTCCTACCAGAGCACCTCCTTCCACGACGCGCTCTACGTCCGCCACGCTCTCGGCTTGAAACCCGCCCCCGAATTCGATGCCTGGCTGACCGAGATGGGCGTCAACGCCATGACTGGCACCGAGCGGATCCCCGGGTCCTTGACGCCGGCGCTGATCGGACTGGAATAGGCGCCGGAGGACCAAAGCATGACCGAGACTTTCCGTGCCCGCATCGGCATCGACCTTGGCCGGAAGCTGCGGCTGGAGGACGGGATCGCCTGGGCCGTGCGCAACGACGTCCAGCGGATCGATGTCCAGCTCGATACCGGGGACAATGCGTTCACTCGGCTGGATGCTGCCCGGTCCGCCGCGATCCGGGCCGAGCGGGAGAGGCATGGCATCCATCTGGGGCTGCATACATCCTCGGCCGTGAATGTTGCGGAATACGCGCCGTTGGTGGGCGAGGCGGTGGAGGCGTATCTGCGCGCCTATGTCGATGCCTCGGTTCGGTTGGGGGCGGAATGGATCGTGGTGCATGCCGGGTTCCACTTCACCGCCGATGTCGAGCAGCGGATGCAGGCGGGGTTGGAGCGCCTGCGACGGGTTGTCGCCTATGCGGAGGGTTGCGGTGCTCGGTTGTTGCTGGAGAACCTGAACAAGGAGCCGGCGGACGCGGAGGTGCGTTACCTGGCGCATAATTTGGACGACTGGCGCTGGTACTACGAACGCATTCAGTCGCCGGCGTTTGCTCTGTCGTTCACCGCCAACCACGCGCATCTGGTGCCTGAGGGGGTGGAGGGGTTCGTTAGCGCCATGCCGTTGGATCGGGTGGCGGAGGTGCGGCTGGCGGATTGCTTCCGGAATGGCAAGGAAGAGCATTTGCGGCCGGGGGAAGGCGATTTCGATTTTCCGGGGTTGTTCCGGATGTTGGAGGGGCGTGGGTTTACGGGGCATTACACGAATGCGTTTGGGTCGGTAGAGGATATGTTGGCGGCTCGGGAGGCGTTTGCCCGGATGTGGTGAGTGGGCGGCGGCCATCGCGGGGCGCGATCGGCTGATGAGACGCCGATATGACTTTTATGGCATATTCTCTTGACCGCATATATCCTTGTGGTAGTCTGCTGCCACGATGGAATGGGACGTAAGATTCGACGCCGCATTCGCTGCGGAGGCCAAGGCGTTCGATCGGAACGTGCAGCTTGAACTCGCGGCGATGGCGGGTCTGTTGCGGCAGTTCGGCCCACAGCTTCGACGACCGCATTGCGACACGCTGAACGGATCGAAGCACGCGAACATGAAGGAGCTTCGGTTCTCGCTGCCCGGTGGGGCATGGCGGATCGCGTTCGCCTTTGATCCCGAGCGGCAGGCCATTCTCCTGGTCGGCGGCAGCAAATCGGGCGTGAACGAGCGGCAGTTCTATCGAGACTTGATCCGGGTGGCGGATGCGCGGTTCAGCGCGCATCTGAAGGCGCTGCCGCCCAAGGAAGGAAGCAGGCGATGACCATTGGCATTGACGATTTCATGCAGGATTTCACACCGGAGGAGCGTGCGAAGGTCGCCGCCCGCACCGCCGAACTGATCGAAGAAGAACTGACCCTGCGCGACCTCCGCCAGGCTCGACATTTGACGCAGGAACGCCTGGCGGCGCTGATGGGCGTCGAACAGGAGAATGTTTCCCGCTTGGAACGGCGGGCTGATCTGCTGCTCTCGACCTTGAGCAGCTATGTTGCGGCCATGGGCGGCACCTTGCGGCTGGTCGCGGAGTTCCCCGACCGGCGTCCGGTGGCGATCGCGCTTTCGGACATTGCCGGGACGGAGGCGTTGAAGTCGGTTCGGAGGGGACGGGGCGGCGGGAAGATTGTTGTTGAGGCCGACACCGGAAGCCGGCGGGGATGACCGGTACGTCCGGTGCCGGGGTTACTCAAGGTTTGCTGGCGTCCGGTCCGCCGATGCGTGGGCCGGCATGTCAGAGGTTTCATCAAGAATGTTCGTAATAATCGGATCGGCGTCCGGGACATAGGCGAACCAATAGCGGTGGACCTTGATCCATCGGAACCCGTATTGGGCGAGAGCCGGGTATGGCCGAGGGTGGGTGACCTAGCAGCCTGTCGGACTCGGGATTTTCGATCAATAACGACGGCTGTTCGGCTGCGCCGGCGCGGTCATCAGACCGCCGGCGGCGCCCCGATCACGTCCTGACTGGCTTCATATCGGCCCGGAGGTGGCGTCACGGCCGACCCAT
>CALQHT020000444.1 GCA_943330455.2 Nitrosovibrio sp. Nv4
GGGGAGATTTTTCTCCATTTGCCCAATCGCGAATACGGCCGGCCATCGAAACGGGCCGGCCACGCCCCCCTACGCGATGGTCGAGTTGAAATTCCCCCCATCCAGCAACAGGTTGTGCCCAACGATAAACCCGATCTTCGCCGAACACAGGAACGCGCAGGCGTCGCCGAACTCAGCCGGATCGCCTACCCGCCCCGTCGGCGTGCCCGCTGCCCGCTCGGCCAGAATCTCATCCACCGGCACATTGCGCTGCTTGGACGCCGCCAGGGCGCCGCTGCGCAGGCGGTCGGTCAGGAACGGGCCGGGCAGGATGTTGTTGATGATGACGTTGTCCTTCGCGACCTGACGCGCCAGGCCGGCGACAAAGCCGGTCAGGCCGGCGCGAGCCCCGTTGCTCATGCCCAGCACCGGGATCGGAGACTTCACGGACGCCGATGTGATGTTGACGATCCGGCCAAACTTCCGGGCCGCCATGCCATCCACCACCGCCTTGATCAGGAAGATCGGCGCCAGCATGTTCTGGTCGATCGCCTTGATCCACGCGTCCCGGTCCCATTCACGGAAATCGCCATGCGGCGGACCACCGGCGTTGTTCACCAGAATATCCGGCTCCGGGCACGCCGCCAGCGCCGCCGCTCGGCCTTCCTCGGTGGAGATATCGCCGGGGACGGCGATCACCTTCACACCGGTCATCTGGCGGATTTCTTCCGCGGTCTTTTCCAGATCGCTCGCCGTGCGGGCGGTGATCACCAAATCCACCCCTTCCCGCGCCAGGGAAATCGCACAGGCCCGCCCCAGCCCCTTGCTGGCGGCGCAGACAATGGCCTTCTTGCCCTTCAATCCGAGATCCATGAATGGTTCCTCCCCGTTCTGGCGATGCGCCAGGGTTCCGCTATCATCGTCAAAGGTTGGGCTGCCTGGGTCAAGAACCCCCGTGGGAACCAGCATGCGATCCCGGCTGGACAGCGAGACGGCGATAAACCGTGCCGAGCGCGATCAGCGACAGGCCGAGGCCCAGGAACGAGAGCACGCGCCAAAGCCCATCCAGCTCCGACATATCGACGATGAAGACCTTCACCGCGACCAGCCCGACCAGACTGATGCCGGCCAGCCGCAACGGCCTGATTTTCATGCGCAGACCGGCAACCAGCAACGCCGCGCCATAGGCCAGCCAGCCGCCGGACAACGACCACAGTTCGGCGCCGGTCACCGAGAGCCTCGGTCCGATCACCGCACCCTGGAACAGATGGCGGATTTCCAGCGTGATCCAAACGAAGATCGCCACCAGGGCATAGCTCGCCAGCAGGGTCCGAACGGGCGCGGGCAACGACCGGGCAGCGACGATGGCCAGGATCGCCGGCAGCAGATAGGCCGGTAGCAGCCAGTCGAAGAACGGCAAGCTGCCGACCGCCTCCCCCGTGGTGGCCGGATTGGCCAGCACCAGAATCGCGCCTCCCGCCAGCGCCAACGCTCCCTGGATGCGGGAACTCCAGACCAGCACCGGTCGCTGCAACCGATTGGCGATGCGCAGGCCAACCAGCGCCATGACGGACAGGGATGCGACGTGCAGGGCGGCCTCCCCAAACCGCATTGCTGTCCGGTCCAACTCACCCGCACCGGCGAAATGGCGGATTTCCAGCGCGACCAGCACGGTGGCGAACGCCATCGCGCCGGCTTCGAGCACGCCGACGGTCAGGTCGTCGCCCCGTTGGCGGAACATCCAGGCCGCGACGGCAAAGGCGATGGCGGGGACTCCATAGGCGGGCAGCAGCCCATTCAGGATCGGAGTGCCGCCGAACGCGTAATCCAGCACATACCAATTCGCCAGCAGCCGGATCAGCACGAGCACGGCCACCGCGCGTGCGACCAGACGCAGGGGCGGCAGATCGGCTTTTGCCTCAATCCACGCCAGCGCCGGCAGGATCAGCGACACGGTCAGGGTCAGCCATTGGTCGGCCAGCACCATCGCGGTGCCCAGCGCCAGAGCCGCCACCGCACCCGCCGCATGGACCCCGGCGATCTGTCTGGCGTTGGGGAGGGTCTGGCGCATGGCCATGGCGGTCAGGCCGATCAGGCCGGCGGCGAGCGCGTAGGCGGACAGCGCCCAGCCGACCCGGGGCTGGAACAAGGTCACCCGCCCGTAGCAAATGGCCAGGGCGAGAACCGGGACCGACGCGGTCAGGCTCGCCCAGGGCATGGGATACGGGGTGCGCTGCTGGAACCACCAGCCGGAAGCGGCGAAGAACCCGGCGATGAGGGCGGCCGTTCCCAGCAGCGCCAGCACGACCTCGGGCGTCCAATACCGCTCCAACTGGGTCACATCCGGCCAGTCGGTGACCGCGACATCCCAGGTCAGCAGCAGCAGCAGGAACAAGGTGGCGGACACGAAGGGCAGCAGCCTCAGGCGGGGCTCGTACGCGGCTTTCCACACGGTCAGCGGGGCCAGCAGCAGCACGCCGGTGCGGGTCGCCCAATTGCCCTCCGCCATGGCCAGGATCAGGCCGGAGGCGCCCAGGACCGCCAGCGGAATCCAGCCGAGACGACGGCCGAGCGGGTGGTCCAATGCGGCGGGGGGGAGGAGAAGGAGGTTGAGAGCCGATGCCGCCGCGACGAACAAGGCCGGTGCCCAGGACTCGAGGCCGGGTCCCGCCAGGGTTGCGACCAGCACCCAGACGGCGCCGGCGATGGTGGTGGCTCGTCCCAGCCAGACCCAGGCGGTGTAACGCACGACCGCCAGGGCGGCCGCGGTCACGAACAGCAGATAGAAGAACAGGCCCGGCAGCGACGGGTTGTCGGTGCTGACCAGGGCGGGTGTGACGAACGCGCCGACGATGCCCACGGCGGCAACGAGTTGGCCGAACCGCAGGGACAGCGCCAGACCCGCCATCGCCGCACCCGCCAGCAGGACGAAACCGACAAATGGTGGCACCAGCTCATACAGCACGCCGGTGCCATAGGCGGCCCCGAACAGGATCGCGACGCCGCCGGATGCCAGGGCTGGCGGGGCCTGGTCAGCCGAACCGCCGAATGACTTGCCGCGCAGCCACTCCGCCGCCCCGATCAGCGCGGCGCCCAGCAGAGCGGCCAGGACGCAGCGGACTTCCGGGCCCAGCATGTCCCGCTCGACGGCGTAGCGGATGAGGAACACGCCGGACATCAGCAGCGCGGCGGCGCCCAGCCAGACGCCCCATTTGGTGGTGAGGAGGGTTTCGAGGTCCCGGGGGGGGGGTGGCTGGTGGTGGGGCTGGTGGTGGGGTGTCGGGGGCCGGTTCCGGGCTGGTGGGCTCATTCAGCTCTGGCGGGGATGCGTTTGCCACCACGCCGAACGGCGGCGGTTCGGCTGAGCGCGATTCAGGTAGCTCGACCGCGGGAGATAGCGGTTCGGTCCCCGCTGCGCCCCGTGGGGTTACCCAAATCGACGCCGGATCGGTCGGCGGTGGGGCCTGTTCGGCGCCCGCGCCCGCCCGCAACGCGTCCAGCTGGCGCCGCAGGGTCGCCACCTCCCCCAAGGCCCGCCGAGAGGCAAAGAAGCCGACGACGCCAAGGACCCAGCCGCCGATGACGGCCAGCACAACCAAGATCCCGAGCATCACCTCTTCCATGGGCGCATCGTCCGGCGAGGGACCTGGGTCGTCAATGGCAGGATCATCCGCCGGGTGAAATCAAGCGACTGCTTGCGCGCATCGGTCCGGTCGCTAGAGCGGTTTCACCTTGATTGGAAACGGAGAACCGCTCTAATACCAACCCGCATAAAGACCGACTCATGGGGGATTCGCAAAGGCGTCGATCCGTGCATCAGTTCCTGCATTGGGAATCGGATTTGGGGAGTTGGGAATGGCGGCGGCGATCAAGGTAATTCGCGCGGAACATGTGCCACAGGA
>CALQHT020000445.1 GCA_943330455.2 Nitrosovibrio sp. Nv4
AGGGGGCCGACACGGACGTCGAAACGCCAGGGTCGGCCCCCTGTCGCACCAGACCCAATGAACCGCGGTCCAGGGGCCGCAGCCCCTGGTGGGTTCGAAGGGCAAAGCCCTCGCGGGGTTTGGGGCGGAGCCCCAAGGCTTTCACCCCACCTACGTTTCCAGATCGTGTTCGATGGTTTCCAGCAACCCCGGCCGGCGCTGCCTCAGGATCAGGAACCACACCGCGGCGGCCGCCATGTAAAGCCCAAACAAATACGGCACCAGATTGAACGGCGCCGGCGGCACCGGATACACACTGCCAACCATCACAAACCCGACCAGTAACACCCCAATCCCCGCCACGATCGCCTGACGGGGCAGCAACTGCCCGGTGCGCCGCAGATCGACCGGAGCCACCAGGCACACCAGCAGATAGACGAACAGGAACCCCATCGTTCCCAGGGTTCCCGTCAGGCCGAACGCGTCCAATATGCCAATCGGCAGGACGGCCAAGCTGATCACCAAGGTGATGCCACAGCAGACCGTTACGGCGACATGCGGCGTTTGGTGGCGATCATGCACCGTCCCCAGGGATTGCCCGATGAACTGATACCGGCCCATCGAATACACCAGTCGTGACGCCGCGTTGATACATGCCAGGGCACAGGCAAACCCGCTGATCAGCGCCGAGAAATAGACGATCCCCGCCATCCACCCCAGGCCCATCTTCGTGGTCAGATCGGCGAACGGTGCCCCGCTGCCGGCGATCGCCGCGGTGTCCCCACCCATGGCCAGCACCATGAAATAGGTCAGCACAACGAAGAACACGCCCACCCCGGCGGCGCTGATCATGATCGCGCGCGGGATCGCGATATGGGCGGACCGGGTTTCCTTGGCCAGGGTCGCCGCGCTCTCGAAGCCGACAAAGCTGAACACCGCGAAGGCCAGCGCCGACATCACGCCGCCATACGGTAGCCGGCTCAGATCGAGCTGCGTTGGATCGATCACCGTGCCATGCCGCATCACGATGACCGCGGTGATCAGCACGATGATGCCGACGGACAGGCCTTCCAGCACCAAGGCCACGCGCGACGACAGCTTGATGTCGCGATAGCCGGCGCACCAGACGATCCCGACGAAGATCGGGATCAGCACCCAGGCCGGCGGCGCGAAACCTGCCAGTCCCATACTGCTCAAGACGCTACCGAGAAACAGGGTGAACGCCAAAGTGACCGCAACGGCGGTGAACAGATAGGCCGAGATCATGGCGGCCCCGGTCATCGCCCCGGTGAACGGTCCGAAATTCCGGCCGATATAGAGGAAATAGGACCCGGACTGCGGATGGCGTCGCGCCAACGCGCCGATATTGGCGGCGACGAACATCATGCCGATGGTCGCGATCAGATAGGCCAGCCAGGACCCGGAACCGGCCAGTCCGGCGACCACGCTGATATTCAGCGCCGGTGTCAGGGTCGGCGCGATATTGGCGATCGACTGGCCCAGACTTTCCGCCTGACTGAGCGTGGATTGGCGCAACTGCGGCTGGGCGGCGGTCAAGGTGACAGGGTTTCCAGCGGATCCGCTCACGGATGGGTGCTCCTGGTTGGAGGTCTTAAGCGCCCCTCGGCCCCCTCGTCATGGCCGAGCTTGGCCCGGCAACCCGCGCTTCAACGGCGGGGGGGGGTTGCCGGGTCATGCTCGGCCATGACGGTGGGGCCGAGGGGGACGGTGCATCGGTCATCGTTTCCGCCGGTTTTGCTTACGAGGCGCAGCAGGTGCTGTCGCGACGGCTGGCGGTGTTCACCGTCGGCGCCACATCGATCCCCGGATTCTGATCATGGAATCCGCTCGGCATCAGCTTGAACCCGCTGGAGATGACCGGTTGGACCGGAAAATCCTCGGTGCGCGGCAGATGGTGCAGGCCGAACACGTGCCACAGCACGATGTCGGTGTTTTCCACGCAACGATCCTGCGCCACGAAGTCGGTCAGGCCGCCTCGGCCGCTGGAATGGTTCATGTATTCGCCGGCCGGATAGCGTTCCTCGGGATCGAAGGCGGTGACCCAGAGATGGTTCTGCATGAAACTGGATCGCATGCCGGAAGGCGAGTCCGGCCGCACGAACGGGGTCAGCACATGCCCCGGCTCCAACCGAAATCCGGTGGGTCGGCCGACATGGTTCAACCGGTTCGGGTTGACGATTTTCCAGTAACGCTGGGTCTCCTGATTGGCGCGTCGCCCAGCCGACCGCTCGGTGGTCAGGACGGTTTCCTTGACGAAGAAGGCATTGCCGTAGGGGTTCGCCGGTCCCGCCGGCTCCGCATAGGTATTGCATTCAATCACCGAGTTCGTGTCGCCGTCGATGGCCATGTCCAGGCGCGCACAGAACGCATGCTGATGGATTTGCGCCTCCACCCCCGGTGCGACTTCGGCGCCGTATTTCGACGGCTGGCCGGGCAGGCAGGCGACCGTGTTGACGATGCCGGTGGCTTTCATTTCGAACTCGATGCTGCCGTCCTGCTTGAAATACCAGTACGACGCGTATTCGTAGTTGCCGACGGTGCAGATGCACGACACCACCAGCTTGCGGCCGCGGCGCACTTCGGTGCGCTCTGTGCGGAAATCGGTGTGCTTCCAGAGGATGCCGTTGTCTTCCTCGTGGATACAGATGGCGGACGGGATTGTCAGGATATCGCCGCCCATCGTGTTCAGATGCGCGTCCAGATAGGCGATATGGCCCAGGCAATCGCAGCCGAGTTGCAACGAATTGGCCAGCTTGCCCAGGCCGTATTCGCCGATGTCGAACACGTTCTTGCGCGCGTGGGCCGGGTCCGGGGACCCATAGGGCACCACCATCTCCACCAGGGAGGCACGATCGATTACCCGACGTCCGTCATAACGAATGTCATGCAGGGTCAGCGCCTCTCGCGCGTTGAAGCCGACCACCAGGGACCATTTGTCCCAGGTGAGGACATGGTCCTGCAACGTGAAGCTGGCGCCGTCCGGTTGCACTACGTCCAGAGGCTTCAAGGGCGGGCGGAAATCGTCGCGGAACTGGGCTTCGTAGTTCACTTCCCGCATCGGAATGGGCATCACGCCGTAATCGTCCACGCGCAGGACGGTGCCGGCCTTGATGTCGACCACGGCGTTCAGGCCGCCGATCGGATGGGCGTAGAAATTCTCGTTCTCTCGCAGGCGCAGCCAGCAGAATGTGTGCGCCAGATGGCCACCTTCTTCGCCCGGCACACTGAAATTGCCGGCCGACCAGGGATCGACGCAGACCTGGGTCATGTCGGTGATGCCGCGGCGCGCGCAGGCGGCGATGAAGTCGGGATCGGCGCGGACCACGGCCTCGATGGTCAGGAACTGCTCCAACTGGATCATCGGGCGCGCGTCTGGGATATGGGTGAAGGCGGTGACGGAGCCGGATGTAAGGCAGACGGTCAGGCGATAGACCCCCGGTTCGTCCAGCCGGAACAGGTTGGCGCGCGCCTCGCGCGGGATCGGAGCGTCCCCGCGCAGGGCCGATTTGGTGGGTTCCTTCAGTTCGATCGTCTCGAACATGACCGAGCCGGCGCAGCGTGCATCGGCGCGAACGATCGCGACCACGGCCCGGATTTCCGGCGCGGTCAGCGGCGTCAGGGGATGCGTCGCTCGACCCGCGGCACTGGCCGAACCCGGTCGTTGCGCCGCCATGTTTGCCACATCGTCCATGGTCCACCTCTTTGGCTGTGAAGAAGGAAGCAAGCCCAACCGCCTTAACCATCGACCGACGCACCGCCTGTCGTCGTCGCTGGCCCTCTCGTCACTGGGCCGTCTCGTCAACGGCCTCTCGTCATTGCCGGGCTTGACCCGGCAACCCACCCCCTGCCGCCGAAGCGTGGGTTGCCGGGTCAAGC
>CALQHT020000446.1 GCA_943330455.2 Nitrosovibrio sp. Nv4
CATTCATCGATAGACGGCGGCATCAGGAAGCCGGTTAGGCGATCGGTGGGGCGGAAGTTGCTCATTGGCGGCATCCGGGGAGGGAGCGAATCGACGTTACGATTCTAACATGAGCCTCCGGTGGGCGTAAGTCCGACAGGCTGCTAGATCCTCGCGGCGCCCGGACAGAACGATGTCGCCGCGGTCCATCACGACGATGGTCTGGGCGAGTTCCTGGGCGAAATCGAAATATTGCTCGACCAGCAGGATGGCCATCTCGCCGCGCCCGCGCAACAGGGCGATCACGCGGCCGATATCCTTGATGATGGACGGCTGAATGCCCTCGGTCGGTTCGTCCAGCACGATCAGGCGCGGTTTCATGACCAAGGCGCGGGCGATGGCGAGTTGCTGCTGTTGCCCGCCGGACAGATCGCCGCCCCGCCGGCGCAGCATGGTCTTCAGCACCGGGAACAGGTCGAAGATTTCATCCGGCACCCGCCGCTCCCCGCGCGGCAGCACGGCGAACCCGGTTTCCAGATTTTCCCGGACTGTCAGCAACGGGAACACGTCACGACCCTGCGGCACCCAGGCGATGCCTCGGCGCGCCCGTTCGTAGGTCGGCAGCTTGGTGATATCGGCGCCTTCCCAGCGGATGGCACCTGACGAGATCGGGTGCGCCCCCACGATGGCCCGCAGCAGCGACGTCTTGCCCACACCGTTGCGGCCGAGCAGGCAGGTGACGGCGCCGACTTCCGCGGTGATGGAGACCTGTCGCAGCGCGATCGCCGCGCCGTAATGCAGATCGACGTGATCGACTTCCAGCATCTCAGTGTCCATCCGACGTCATTATGGTCCCTTTCGGGGCGATCTCATGGCCGCCTGGTGCGTTGCGGCCCCTCATCGATGGCCCCGCATCGCTTTCGGGGCCGCGCCTGCCAGCCGACTCATGATATCCCCCCGAAAGAGACCCTAATGACGTCGGATGGACACTCATCGCCCCAGATACACTTCGATCACGCGCGGGTCCTCGCTGACATGGTCGATGGTGCCTTCTGACAGCACGGAGCCCTCATGCAGCACCGTCACCTTCACATCCAGTGCGCGGACGAACGCCATGTCGTGCTCGACCACGACGACGCTGCGGGTCTTGTTGATCTCGCGCAGCAATTCGGCGGTCTGTTCGGTTTCGGCGTCGGTCATACCGGCAACGGGTTCGTCCACCAGCAGAAGGGATGGCTCCTGGGCGAGCAGCATGCCGATTTCCAACCACTGCTTCTGCCCATGCGACAGATCGGCGGCACGTCGGTCGCGCTGGTCGCCCAGGCGGGTGGTGACCAGGATTTCGTCGATGCGGCGCCGTTCCGACGCGGTTTCCCGCGCCCACAGGCTGAACCGAGGCCGCCGGTCGCCGGCCAATGCCAGCAGCAGATTGTCCCAGACGGTATGCGGCTCAAACACCGTCGGTTTCTGAAATTTCCGACCGATTCCCAGCGACGCGATGGCGGGTTCATCCAGCTTGGTCAGGTCGGTGTCGTTGCCGAACACCACGCGCCCGGTATCGGGGCGGGTGCGGCCGGTGATCACGTCCATCATCGTGGTCTTGCCGGCGCCGTTGGGACCGATCACGGCCCGCATCTCGCCCTTTTCCAGATACAGCGACAACGCGTTCAGGGCGCGAAACCCGTCGAACGTGACTGTCACGCCGTCCAGATAGAGAAGCGTGTCGGCCTCACTCATGGGGTTGCCTCCCGCGCCACCGAGGCGGCCTCGGGTTTGCCTGCCCGCCGCTCGAACAATCCCATGACGCCTTTGGGCAGCAGGAGGGTCACGAAGATGAACAGCGCACCCAGGGCGTAGAGCCAAAGTTCTGGCAGCGCGCCGGTGAACCAGGTCTTGCCGAAATTCACCAGCACCGCGCCCAGGATGGCGCCGGTCAAGGTGCCGCGGCCGCCGACCGCGACCCAGATCACCGCCTCGATGGAGTTGGCGGGGGAGAACTCGCTGGGGTTGATGATGCCGACCTGCGGCACATAAAGCGCGCCACCGATGCCGGCCATGACGGCGGACAGCACCCACACCACCAGCTTGTAGGATTCCGGCCGGTAGCCCAGGAACCGGGTGCGGGATTCGGTGTCGCGCACCGCGATCAGCACCTTGCCGAAGCGCGAGCCGACCAGGAACCGCGCCACTAGGAAGGTCGCGCAGACAAAGAAGGCCGTGATCACCAGCAGGGCGGAGCGGGTGGAGTCCGCCTGCACCGAAAACCCCAGCAGGTCCTTGAAATCGGTCAGCCCGTTATTGCCGCCGAAGCCCATGTCGTTGCGGAAGAACGCCAGCAGCAACGCATAGGTCAGCGCCTGGGTGATGATCGACAGATAGACGCCGGTGACGCGAGAGCGGAAGGCCAGCCAGCCGAACACCAACGCCAGCAGTCCAGGCACCAGCACGACCATCAGCATGGCGAAACCGAACCACTCGAACCCATGCCAGAACCAGGGCAGGTGCTTCCAGCCCAGGAACACCATGAAGTCGGGCAGCTCGGGATTACCGTAGACACCGCGTGTGCCGATCTGACGCATCAGATACATGCCCATCGCGTAGCCACCCAGCGCGAAGAACGCGGCATGGCCCAGGGACAGGATGCCGGCGAAGCCCCAGACCAGACCCACGGACAGGGCCAGCACCGCGAAGCTCAGATACTTGCCGGCCAGCGCGATGACATAGGTCGGCACGTGGAATTGGGAGCCAGGGGCTGTGAACTGGTTCAGCGCCGCCAGGGTCAGCGCTGTGCCCAGCACCAGGATCAACGTCAGGGAGGTCGTCCGATCGAATTTCATGCTTCCACCGCTCGGCCTTTGAGTGGGAACATGCCGCGCGGACGCCGCTGGATGAACAGGATCAACAGCACCAGCACGATGATCTTGCCCAGCACCGCACCCGCCACGGGTTCCAGGAATTTGTTGACGATACCCAGAGTCAGTGCGCCCAGGGTCGTGCCCCAAAGATTGCCGACCCCACCGAATACGACGACCATGAAGCTGTCGATGATATAGCTCTGTCCCAGGTTCGGCGACACGTTGTCGATCTGGCTCAGCGCCACCCCGGCCAGCCCGGCCACACCCGACCCCAGCCCGAAGGTCAAAGCGTCGATCCAGGGGGTACGGATTCCCATCGCCGCGGCCATGCGCCGGTTCTGGGTAACCGCCCGCATCCTCAGACCCAGCGGCGTGTAGCGCAAGGCGGCCATCAAAGCAGCCAGCACGATGACCGCGAACAGGATGATATACATGCGGTTCCAGGTCAGGGTCAGGCCACCGACCTCGGTGGCGCCGCTCATCCAGAAGGGCGTGTCGACATCGCGGTTGTTGGCGCCGAACAGAGACCGGACGGCCTGCTGCAGCACCAGCGAAAGGCCCCAGGTCGCCAGCAGGGTTTCCAGAGGGCGACCGTACAGGAAGCGGATCAGACCCCGTTCAATCGCGATGCCGATCACGCCGGCGACCAGGAATGCGGCAGGGATCGCCACCAGCAGATTGGCGGCATACAGGTCCGGCACATAGGTTTTCATGGTCTGCTGCACGACGAAGGTCGTGTAGGCGCCGATCATCACCATCTCGCCATGCGCCATGTTGATGACGCCCATCACGCCGAAGGTGATGGCCAGGCCGGCGGCGGCCAGAAGCAGCACCGATCCCAGGCTGAGACCGTAATAGATGCTTTGCACCACGCTCCAGAGTTGCAACACCCGGTCGATCGCGGTGATCGCGGTTTCCGAGGCCTCGGCCACCGCCGGCGGCTGACCGGATAGCGATGACAGCAGGCTGCGCGCCTCGATATCGCCTCGTGCGCGCAGCACCGCGACGGCGGCCAGGCGATCGGCTTCGG
>CALQHT020000447.1 GCA_943330455.2 Nitrosovibrio sp. Nv4
GAGCGCACCCATCAGCCGCGCGGTCGGGTCCGCGATCCCCTGGTCCCGCGCGGCCAGCGCCACCGCTTCCGCGTGCTCGGCCAGAGGGTCCAGGCGGGGCCAGGTCCGCACGTCCTGCGGGTCGCCGGTGAAGGCGTCATCCACCCAGCCCAGCGCCTGTTCCAGCACAGGGCGGGCAACGTCCGGGTCCAGACCTCGGCGCGTGACGTCCAGCACCAGGCGGTGGACGGAAAACCGAGGCAACACGGGATCGCGCGTCACCAGGGAATAGGCGGTCAGGTCGGCCAACGCCTCCCGCATATCCTGCTCCGGCACGTTCGGGACCGGAACATCCATCAGGAATTCCGGCACCGGATCGGGGGACAGGAACGCCAGTCGTTCCAGTAACGACTTTCCGGCGGGCGTCAGGCGTTGTACGGACAGCGCCCAGCTTGCGGCGATGGCACGGGGATAGTGGGTGATTGCCGGATCGGACCAGTCCACCACCGCCTGGAAGGAGGTTGCCAGCCGAGCGCGGTAGTCGGCGAAGGTGCAGCGGACGCGGCGGATATAGGCACCGGCATGCTCCAGCGCCAAGGCAAGTTGGCCGAGTTCGCCGGCCAGCGCTCGCGCCTGGGCTGCGTCGTCAGGGGCGATACGGCGGCCGTTCTGCGTGCGTTCCAGCAGGAAGTCGGCGGCGGCGTCCAATGGCAGAACGTCCAGTTCCAGGCTGGTGAAACCGGCGGGCAGGTTGGTCAGGCGGCAGGTCAGCAGTACATGGCCGTGGGTCAGGCGCGCGGTCAGGGCGGTTGCGGCGGCCAGGGCCTCGGGCGAGTCCACGTTGTCCAGGATCAGCAGCCAGCCGGGGTGGCGGTTCAGCCAGTCCAGCACGGCTTTCAGTTTGACGTCGTCGTCGGCCGCGTCATAGCCGGTCAGGCCGAGCGCGCCGGTCAGCTGGCCGAGGTTGGTTTGCAGGGTTTGCGGCGATTCGGCAACGACCGCGAGCAGGGCGGTGTAATCGTCGTGATGCGTCCAGGCATATTCCACCGCGGCGCGGGTCTTGCCGATGCCGCCCAGGCCGTGGATGGCGAAGTTGGAGGTGATGGCGGTGGGTTGCCCTCCGGCCCCGGTCAGGCTGTTGCGCAGGCGGGCCAGGAAGTCGTCGCGGCCCTTGAACAACGTGCCGAGGGTTGGGTAGGGCAGGGCAATGGGTTTGGTGGGGGTCAG
This sequence comes from Nitrosovibrio sp. Nv4, assembly GCA_943330455.2. Taxonomy (GTDB): domain Bacteria; phylum Pseudomonadota; class Alphaproteobacteria; order Acetobacterales; family Acetobacteraceae; genus Rhodopila. The sequence continues at coordinate 1,207 of CALQHT020000447.1, forward strand.
CAGCGGCCAGGTTTCCCGCAGCACCTCGGCCCGCAGTTCGTGGGCGGACGCGAACCCGGTCCAATGCAGACCGGTGGCTTTGATGTGGCCCAGGAACGAGGCCTGCAAGTCGGGTACGTCCGGGCCGGTCTTGCGGTTGGGCCGAAAGGTCTTGCCGGCCCGATACAGCGACAGCCGACGTTTGTAGTAACGAGCGAAGAAAAACTCCCACTGCGTATATGACGCCTCCGTCACCCCATCCGGCAGCATCTCCCGATACCGTTCGGCTGCCGCCGCGGGCGGACAGGCGCCAGAACGCTCCCCCAGCACGCAGATCACCGCCTGGCAGTCCCGCACATAGTCGTGGATCAGGTTCAGCAACGTGTCGGAGTCCGGTTCCTGGCGGAACATTTCCTGCCACTGCACGCTCAGACCGCGCGCGGACAGGTCGGTTGCCAGAACGCCACGCGCCCGGGCGAATTCGCTGCTGACGCAGGACAGGAAGATGCGGAATGCGTCCATCGGGTCCGTTACACCGGCGGTTGTGTCCGGGACTGTGGCATGGGGGCGGGGGGATGGCAAAGCCAGGCACGGTTTCTTGTGCGTCCCTGTCGGGGTTGGTGCCGGCTGCCCGGTCCGCAAGGTCTAACCACGGAGGACACGAAGGGCCACGGTGATCCACGGAGGCGCTGGGCCAAGGCCGGCGGATCGCCGATCCGCCCGTGCGGTCCGGAGGTCTGACGGTTGCGCCGGCAGGCGGCACGGTGCCCGGTGTTGCCGTTGTTCTGGTCCGGGGCGGCCTCGCCTGTCTCGTTCCTGATGCAAATGCCATCCCGGTGGAAACAGCAGGGCACGACCCGGGCGAGGTCGCGGCTCCGTGGATCACCGTGGCCCTCGGTGTCCTTCGTGGTTAGCCCTTGCGGACAGTGCCACAAGCAGAAGCCTCACCCATGGCCCGCCCATCCGCCACCGGACGCACCCAACGGCAGCCCGCCCCAAACGCGAACGGGGCACGTCGTCGCGGTCCGCCGAACCCGCAACAACCACCGAACCCGCAACAACCGACCGGCGCCTTCCGCCATCACCCCGTCGCCACCAACTCCGCTCGGCCGCCCCCCGGCCCCGTGCGATTACCCTGCATTCCGGAATAGGTTAACGGCGCCTATCCGGAACGATACCCCCCGAATTCCGCGCCTGACCGGAACGAAACCCCCCGTTTCCCGCATGGTTTCGCAACGAAAACCGAATTGAGGCAACCTCAACCAATCTCTGAAGTTCGGTTGATTTCGGGGTAGTTTCAGATCGATGCGCCCCAAACCTGAACTAAACTGTCAGGAATGCGCGCTGCCGCTTTTTCGCCGATGGTCGGGATCAGAATTGACGTTAACCACCAATTAACAACAGAAACGCTCAGAAAAAACCACGCGGCCAGGAAAGCGAGACGGACTTCAGGCAGAGCATGAGGATCGGCCGGTATGGTTTTGCCATACTGACGAAAATCCCGCGTTGAACGGCTCAAAATCCCGCCGTATCGAGACAGGCGCAGGGCAAACTGCCAGGTTTCGGCGGTTTGTTCTTGCCTCGGGCCGCCCCGGCACGGTAATTTCCCCGGTTATGGCAGTTTGTGGATACACTCCGATCGACGGGGTTCGGCTGGGACGGTTCGGGCGCCATAGGCCCAATCCGGGCCGGATGTTCGCCTTCCCGGGCCGATCAATGGGGAGGGTCGGTTCCGGGCATTGCCACAGAAGGATACAATCCGCATGACCTGGTCGATCGTTGCCCATGACCCGAACAGCGACGCGTTTGCCGTGGCCGTCGCCACCAAGGCGTTCGCGGTCGGCGCATCCTGCCCCTTTGTGCGCGCCGGAGTGGGCGCCGTTTCCACCCAGTCGATGACCAACCGCTATCTGGGGCCGGCGATTCTGGACGCGATGGCGCGGGGCATTGCTCCGAAAGCCGCGATCGAGGGCGCTTTGGCCGGCGATGACGGGCGCGGCATCCGCCAGGTGCACGCGGTCGACCGGCATGGCCGCACCGCCGCCTGGACGGGGGAGAATTGCGTGATGTGGTGCGGCAATGTGTCGGCCGGCGGCATCAGCGTGGCGGGCAACATGCTGGCCGGAGAACCCACGATCACGGAGACCCTGGCCACCTGGAAAGCCAACCAGGTCCTGCCGATGCCGGACCGGTTGATGCTGTCGATGGAAGCCGGAGAGGCCGCCGGCGGCGACCGTCGCGGCAAGCAATCCGCCGCCATGGTGATGGTCACGACCGAGGATTTCCCCGCCCTGAACCTGCGCGTCGATGACCACGCCGAACCGCTGGTGGAACTGCGCCGCCTGCTGGGCCTTTGGAAGGAGCAGGGCGTGCCTCGGCTGGGGATTGCGCCGTCGAAATCCAACCCATCCGGCCTGATCGACCTGGATGCGATCGAGGCCGGGTGGATCGCGCGCGGATCGGATTTGCGCTTCCGGCGGTGACGAGCGCCGGCAGCAGGCCGATGGGGCTGGGCCACCTTGCCCCTGGGAACTCCGAGGTATCCGCACACCTCGCAAAGGAGGTGTCTGACGGAGAAAATTCTCCCCCTCCCCTTGCGGGCTTGGGCCGCGAAGCGGACCGAGGCCGGGGGGAGGGGGATGCCACAAGAGCATTACATGGCAAATTTCGTGCGGGACC
>CALQHT020000448.1 GCA_943330455.2 Nitrosovibrio sp. Nv4
CCGGATTGGGAGGATTTGGCGCTGACCCTGGCCTTCGCAAAGCCGTCGCCCAACCCGCATTGAGCCGCGCAAACCCTCGATACCGTCTTCCCATCATAATCAAAAAACGCAAATCACACGGTCAAATGCCAAAATGAGAATTGCTGCAACAACAGCATTGAGAGGAACTTGCAAATCCCCGCCGATCGCCCGAATTCCTCCCTCAATCAGGGGGCAGGGTCATCGCACTTCACAAAGCTGCCAGGTATTGACGGCGATCTGTATCGCGCCATCCGGCCAGTTTGACCTTTTCGCGCAGGGCGAACGCGCTCTGGCGCCCGTCCGGTTCCCACCGCCCTGAAAACGCTCTGGTTCTTTATGTCAACGCGCGAACCACATGCCGCTCGGTGTGATGATGACCTACCGCCGAGCGGTCGGGATCGGGTGGGGATCCTGGACGGGTTGGGACGGAGTCAACTGCGCGGTGAAGGCGCCATAGACCCGGCCCGTTCCGGCAAAAGCCCCATAAACCTGCTGGGACTTGGCAAAAGAGCCGTAGGTGACCGGAGTGGTCGGCGGAACCAGCCCGCCCGGCTGTTGCCAGCGGGCCAGCACCAAGGCTCGATAGGCCGCTCCCAGCGTTGGGGTGTCGGAGTGGTAGGAGCCGATGGCCCGCATCCAGTCCCCACTGTTCGAATACAGGGAATTCAAGAACCGAGCCGCATAGGCCGCATTGGTGCGCGGCTCGAAGGCTTCATCCAGGCTGTTGAAGGCATTCGGGTGGTAATACAGATTGACCTGCATGCAGCCGATATCGATCGAGCGAACCCCCCGGGCCTGCAACACCCGAACGGCGCCGATCGCATCTTCCTTGCTGGCGAAGAACTGGCCCGCCCCTTCGGCGTTGATGGTCCAGGGCCAGGGGCGGACGAACCCTTTCTCCGCGTCGAAGCGCCCGCTTTCGGTGATCGCGATCGCGCCCAGAAGTCGAGCGGGGAGGCGCGCGGCCTGTTCCGCGGCGGCAATGGCGGCCTCGCACAAAGCCGGGGGGGATGGCCGCGGTTGGGCCTGGGCCGCAAACGGTGCGGCCAGCAGCCATCCAAGCAGGACGATCCCAAGTGGGATAATTGGTTTACGCATTGACTCCCTTTGGGACTCCCGTGTGGGCTCCCTTGGCAACAATCCCGGCATAGGCTCTCGGCCGGATTGGCGGTCACACGATCCGATCCGCATGATCCATGACGCTCTAACTGGGGCCACATTACGACGGAAAACGCTAACCAATTCTTTCAGCTCTTATGGCGCCAGCTTTTGGCGGCAGTCGGTTTCCACTGGCGGCGAGGACCGTTGGTCCCGTCTTCGTGACCTTCGTGCCTTCGTGGTGGAAAATAGCGGACTCGCGGCGCATCGATGTCAACCCAATAAGGTTTTTCCGGACAGACACGGTGTCTTTGGTTACGTCCGCTTTTTCCACCACGAAGGCACGAAGATCACGAAGAAGGGAGGTGTGGCGGTGCACAGGGTCTCCTGGCTGGCGGGTAGCGCCCCCTCCCGCCGGCGAACGCGATAAGGGCCATATTTTCAGCTTCGATCCAGCAGGTAAACGGCGAACAACCCTTCAGGATCGGTCCACATGCGGTGCGGGCGCCATCCGCCGGTGGCGGCAATCGCGTGGATCCGTTCGGGTGTGTGTTTGTAGCTGTTTTCGGTGTGGATGGTCTCGCCGCGGGCGAAGCGGATCGCATGACGGGCGAGGTGCACGGTCTGGTCGCGCTGGCTGACCAGATGCATCTCGATCCGGCTTTCGTCGTCGTTCCAGACGGCGCGATGGGCGAAACCCGACTGATCGAAATCGGCACCGGCTTCTCGATTGAGGCGCACAAGCAGGTTGCGGTTGAACGCGGCCGTGACCCCGGCGCCGTCGTCATAGGCCGGCAACAGGATCGACTTGTCCTTGCGCAGATCGGCGCCCAGCAGAAAACGCCCCTGGGGGCCCAGCGCCGTATGGGCTCGCCGCAGGAACAACGCGGCCTGGTCCGGTTCCATGTTGCCGATGGTCGAGCCTGGGAAGAAGCCCAAGGCGGGGCCGGACGTCACCTCCCCGGGCAGCGCAATGTCGCGGGTGAAATCGGCCTGGATCGGCAGCACGGTCAGGTCCGGCAGAGTCTCGGCCAGGCGCGCGGTCAGGTCCAGCAAAGACGGGCCGGCGACGTCGATCGGGACATAGGTCCTGAACAAGGGCCGTCCCGACGGACCGACGGCGCGCAACAATCCCAGCGCCTTGGTTTCGTCGCTGGCCCCATATTCCACCAAGGTGGTGCCCGCTTGCAGGTGCTCGGACAGAAAACGCGTCGCCTCCGTCAGCGGTTTGCGTTCGGCTCGGGTCAGGTAATATTCCGGCAGTTCGGTGATCTGGTAGAAGAGCCGGCAGCCCTCCCGGTCGTAAAACAGTTTTGGTGGCAGGGTCTTGGGGGTTGCCAACAGTCCCGCGAGCGCTGCCTGCACGGTGTCGGGATCGTTGACCGGGGTTTCCGGGTTGCGGGCGGGAAAGCCGCTATCGTTCGGCATGCTCGGGTCCTCTCAGGCGTCGCGCGCCAACCGCAGACCAAAGAACTGCCAGCGTTTGTCGGGATGGAAGAAGTTGCGGTAGCTGGGGCGCGCATGCCCTGACGGAGTGGCGGCCGACCCGCCGCGCAGGACCATCTGGTTGATCATGAACTTGCCGTTGTACTCGCCGACCGCGCCGGCCACCGGCCGATAGCCCGGATAGGGGCGATAGGCGCTTTCGGTCCATTGCCATACCCGCCCGGTCAGGTCGTGCAGGGCAGGGGACACGGTCGGATCGAGGCTGGCGACCTCCCACTCGGCCTCGGTCGGCAGGCGTGCCCCGGCCCATCGGGCAAAGGCGTCGGCCTCATACCAACTGATGTGGCGAACCGGGGCGGCTGGGACCAATGGCTGCAAGCCGCCCAACCCGGCCTGCCACCATGAATCTTCGCGAGACTGCCAATACAAAGGATGCGCCCACTCCTGCGTCTGAGCGGTTGCCCATCCGTCGGACATCCACAGGCTGGGCGTGCGATAGCCGTCATCGGCGATGAAATCGAGCCAGTCCCGGTTTCGCACCAGCCCCGTGGCGATGGAAAAATCCTGAAGCGTCACGGTATGGGCCGGGGTTTCGTTGTCGAAGTGGAAGCCCTGGCCGAGATGCCCGATCCGCGCCTGGCCTCCTACGATCCGGGCGAACCCGGGTTCCCCCGCGGCCTCGGCGTCGCGCCAGTCGGGGAAGACCGGCGGCACCAAAGGGGATTGCGCGAAGGCGTGCAGCATGTCGGTCAGCAGCAGTTCCTGGTGCTGCTGTTCGTGGTTCAGGCCGAGTTCCACCAAATCCGCGAGGTCGTCGGCGATGCCATCCCGCAGCAGAGCGTCCATGGCCTGATCGACATGGGCGCGGTAGGCGGTGATCCGTTCCCCGGATGGGCGGGTCAGCAATCCGCGGATCGGCCTGGGGTGACGGGCGCCGACGGCCTCGTAATAGGAGTTGAACAGGAACCGAAAGTCCGGATCGAACACCTTGTAGCCGGCGGCGGAGGGGACGAGGACGAACTGCTCGAAGAACCAGGTGGTGTGGGCGCGGTGCCATTTGGCCGGACTAGTGTCGGGCATCGATTGGACGGCCTGGTCCTCGTCGGTCAAATGGCGGACGAGATTGGCGGTGTCGGCGCGGATGCGGTGGTAGGCCGGGCGGAGGTCAGCCATGGGGAACGGTCTCCAGGGCTGGGGGGAGGTAGGGGGGGGGTGC
>CALQHT020000449.1 GCA_943330455.2 Nitrosovibrio sp. Nv4
ATGGCGCCGGACCTTGGAAGCGATGGGTCAGACCGCGAGTTCGGCCGCCATGATCCTCGGAGCCATCGGTCTGGGGCCATACCAACAGAAAACGCTATAAGAGCCTTGTTATTCCTGTTAAGCGGAAACAAACAGTCATTCATAGCGCGGGCACTTTCCGTTTCCGGCATCCTTCTGGTAGCAGAGGCAAGCTATTCGATCTATCTTCTGCACCCCCTGGTGCTTGGCTTTCTCATGCCTCCCAACGGCTTGGCGGCGGTTACGCCGAACGTCCCGATCGCGCGTGCGCTGCTTACCGCCGTGCTCGTGATTATGCTGTCACTGGCCATGGCGCGTTGGTTCGAATTGCCCGCCCGCATATGGCTCAGAAAGGGGATAATGGATGCTTCAGTCGGCGGCATTCGATTCCGACTGGCTCTCACGTGCATGGGGGCCCCGTTGGTCGCCGCGGCATTCCTGATCGTCAGGGCCCTGCCGCAACAGGAACCAGCATTGATCGACTACGTGTATGCCAGCTATGGGACCAACCAGGGCGTGCCGGCAAACAACATATTGCAGGATTTCGCCGGGATGTGTCGTGGCAAGTCCGATTGCCTTTACATTCCCGACTTGCAGCGGACGCAAGATCCCGCGCCCGGATTAGGCAAGGACATGACGCTTAATTGGCGGTGCGGACGGGAGACGATGCAGTCCATCTACGTAGAGGCGGAAGCCACTTTCAAGCCGCCGGTTCACATTTCCTGCTTGAAGGTGGCTCCCTCAAAGTGAACCCTTGGTTGGACAGACCGTCCGGGTCGAGCCCGGCATCGCAAGGTGGCGGTCTGTCCGGCCCTCAGACATAATCCGCGTCGGACTTGGCCGAACCGAAATCAGGAGACACAAACGATGCGCATAGCCGTCATCGGCGCCGGTGGCGTCGGAGGAGCCTTCGGGGCCGCTTTGGCAAAAGCCGGCGCGGACGTGACCTTCGTGGCACGCGGTGCTCACCTGGCCGCAATGCGGACAAACGGCCTGCGGATCGAAGGCGGCCGCGGTGAGACCCATCTGCAACCCACCCAGGCGACGGACGACCCGGCCTCGATCGGGCCGGTCGATGTCGTACTGTTCTGCGTGAAGCTGTGGGACGTGGAAAGCGCCGGCGAGATGATCCGTCCGCTGATCGGCCCCGACACCGCGGTGATCCCGCTGCAAAACGGCATCGACGCCTCGGACCGGCTGATCCCGATCCTGGGGGCGGGCGCCGTCATGGGCGGCGTGGCGCAGATCAGCGCGACGATCGCCGAACCAGGCGTCATCCGCCAGACCGGCACGTTCATGCGGCTGGTGTTCGGCGAACTCTCCGGCGGCAAAAGCGAGCGGGGAGAGCGGTTCCTGGCGCTGTGCAAGCTGGCCGGGTTCGACGCCACACACAGCGACCGCATCAGGACCGAGCTGTGGCTGAAATTCATCATCCTGGCGACCAACAGCGGGTTCACCGCCGCCACGCGGCGCCCGATCGGGCAGTTGCGCGATGATCCCGATATCGCGCCGCTGTTCGCCGCGGCCAGCCAGGAGGTCATCGCTGTGGGGCGAGCGGCGGGGATCGAACTGCCGGACGATGTGCTGGAGCGGACGCAGGCGTTCAGCCGGAACGCGCCGCCGATGATGATGGCGTCGATGGCACATGACCTGATCCGGGGCGGACGGATCGAGCTGCCTTGGCTGTCGGGCAAGGTTGTGGCTTTGGGCCGGGAATTGGGGGTGCCCACGCCGGTGCATGCGGTTTTGAATGCGGTGTTGAAGCCACATACGGATGGGGCTGCGTAGGGCGGGGCTTCCGCCTCGGTCCCCTGATCGAGGCGCTATTCCTCATTCGTATCCGGGGCGAAAGCCCCGCGTGGACCGGCGTCGGCTGGCGCGTTGGCGCCCAAGCGGCTACCCTGTCACCGATTGAGTTGGATCAGCGCGTGATGGTGGCAACCGAAATCAACCGCGATCGGACGGCGACAGCGCTGGAACGCCTTGGCTTTGCCGGGCTGGTTTACGACATCGGGGCACACAGTCTCACCGACGCAGCGGGTGGCGACATCCCCCTTACCCCCGCGGAGTTCAACCTGCTGACAGCGTTTCTCCGGGGGGCCGGCCGGGCGCTGTCTCGTGACCACTTGATGCAAGAAGTTGCCGGACGCGACACGGAGGCATTTGACCGCAGCATTGACGTTCTGGTCGGTCGTCTGCGACGGAAAATCGAACGAGGCCCCGGGTTGCCACGCCTGATCAAAACGATCCCGAGAGTTGGGTATAAATTCACCGAACGACCGACTCCGATCGAAGTGCCTGTCGTGGTTCCGATGCTGGTGGTCGAGACGCCCGAACGACCGTCCGTGGCTGTCCTGCCATTCGAAAATCTGAGTGGTGAACCCGAGCAGGATTATTTTGCCGACGGTATGGTCGAGGAAATCACGACCGCACTCTCGCGGGTTCGATGGTTCTTCGTTATCGCCCGCAACTCCAGCTTTACCTACAAAGGTCGAGCGGTTGACGTGAAGCAAGTCGGGCGCGAGCTTGGTGTACGCTATGTGCTGGAGGGCAGCGTACGCAAGTCGGGCGACCGTGTGCGGATCAGCGCACAGTTAATCGAGACAGAAACCGGCATCCACATTTGGGCAGATCGGTTTGATGGCGTGGTCGAAGATTTGTTCGATCTTCAGGATGAAATTACCACGAGGGTCGTGGGCGCCATAGAGCCGCAACTGCGTGACGCGGAGCTACAACTGGCGCGGCGGCAGCGCCCACGGAACCCGACCGCGTATGATTGTTTCCTGCGCGGCATGGCAAAGTACTTCTCTGACTCGCGCGAGGAGAACGATGCCACGATGGCGCTGTTGCAACAGGCCATCGCGAGCGATCCCGATTTCGCGCCCCCCTACGGCCTGGCGTCGTCCTGCTACGTTTATCGGCTCGGCCAAGGCTGGAGCGACAACCCGCGCGAGGACCGTCGCCTGGGGATCGAGATGGCCCAAACCGCGGCGCGTCTTGGCAGCGGCGATCCAACAGTACTGGCTCTCGCCGGCCATTCTCTGGGTTATCTGACGAACGAATACGATCTGTCACTGTCGCTGACGGACCAGGCCCTGGCGCTTAATCCCAACAGTGCGACCGCGTTGCAGTTGGGCGGTTGGGCGCGTCTGTTTGCCGGCGATCCAGAAACCGCGATGGTCTATTTTCTGCGTGGCACGCGGCTGAATCCCATTGATACGAAGCGGTTCTTGCTGGATTCGGGCCTGGCCTACGCCTGCGTCATGCTGGGCCGAGCCGAGGAGTCCGTCGGGTGGGCTCGGAAATCGCTCGGCAGCGCGCCGTTGTGGATTTTCGCCGCAATGCCTTTGGCTGGCGCGTTGATGGTGCTGGGGCGCGCCGATGAAGCCAAGGCCGCCGTGGCTCAATTGCTCGCGCGGATACCCCGCCATACGGTGTCGCGCGAGATACGGGTCTACAAACCCGGACCGGCGCGCGACGCTCTGGCCAAGGCTCTTACGCTGGCAGGCTTTCCACCCTGACCGGAGCCCCGGGCACTTGCCCATCACGCTGGCGCAACAGAAAGCGCTGTACCTTGCCGCTCGGTGTCTTTGGCAACTCGTCTAGCAGCCTGTCGGACTCGGGATTTTCGATCAATAACGACGGCTGTTCGGCTGCGCCGGCGCGGTCATCAGACCGCCGGCGGCGCCCCGATCACGTCCTGACTGGCTTCATATCGGCCCGGAGGTGGCGTCACGGCCGACCCA
>CALQHT020000450.1 GCA_943330455.2 Nitrosovibrio sp. Nv4
GGGGGGTGGGGGGCACGCAACATTCGTGCGGTCCCGACCCCTCCCCCCGACCCCCTCCCGCAAGGGGAGGGGGAGGATTTTCTACGTCGCCGATATCCATGAACGCCGCGGGAGACCTTACGGCAACACCTTCCCAGGGTTCATCCGGTTCGCCGGGTCCAGCGCGTCCTTCACCAGCCGCATCACATCCATGGCGACCTGACTCTTGTGGCTGGTCATGGCATGGCGCTTCGACTGCCCGATCCCATGTTCGGCCGAGAAGCTGCCTCCCAGGGACACCGCGATGGCATTGATCATCGGTTCCATCTCGCCGGCCCGGGCGACCCAGGCGGACCGGTCGGTCATACCGGCGGGCGCATGCAGAGAGACATGGATGTTGCCGTCGCCGGCATGCCCGATCGCGGCCATGCGCCCCTCCGGCCAACGGGCCTTCAATTCGCGCTCCGTCACACGCAGAAATTCCGGCACGGCCGAGACCGGGACCGCGGTATCCGTGCCGATCGCCGGGCCTTCCTGGCGGGAGCATTCGGGGTAATCCTCCCGAATCTTCCAGATCGCCTGGCGCTGGGCCTCGCTGTCGGCGATGGCGGCGTCGGAGACCTCCCCGGCTTCCATGGCCTCGCCCAACGTGCCTTCCATGATCTCCCGCAATGGGATGCTCTCATGGGCCGCGGCGAGTTCAAGCATCACATACCATGGGCTTTCCAGCGGCAACGGAATGCGCAGGCCGACGCCGTGGCGGGCGGCGACCTCCATGCAGTAATTGGCGCAGAGTTCGAACCCGATGACATCGGCGCCGCTCTCCATGACGCGGGAGAACAGCGACAGCGCCGCATCCGGGCTGGGGACCGCGACATAGGCGGTCTCGACCCGCTTCAGCGCCGGTTGCAGGCGGAGCGCGGCGGCGGTGATGATGCCCAAGGTGCCCTCCCCGCCGATGAACAGGTGGCGCAGGGCGTAGCCGCTGTTGTCCTTGCGCACGCGGCGCAGATCGTCCAGCACTCGCCCGTCCGGCAGCACGACTTCCAGCCCCAGCACCAACTCGCGGGCATTGCCCCAGCGCAGGGTACGAATCCCGCCGGCATTGGTCGACAGCATGCCGCCAATCTGCGCGGTGCCCTGCGCGCCCCATTGGATCGGGAACAGCCGCCCGGCCTCGGCCGCCGCCTGCTGGACGTTCTGCACGACGCATCCGGCCTCGGCCACGATGGAGAAGTCGCGCGCGTCCAGATCGCGGATGCGGTTCATCCGCTCCAGCGACAAGACGACCGAGCGGGGCCCATTCGCGGGCGGCACCGCGCCGCCACACAGACCGGTGCGCCCGCCGGCCGGGACGATGGCCAGGTTGTCAGCGGCACAGCGCTTCACGATTTCGGCAACGTCGTGGGTCGTCGAGGGGCGCAGCACGGCTTCAGGCGTGCCGCGATAGACGCCTCGCCAATCGACGGCGTAGGGCGCGATATCGTCAGGCGCGGACAGGACATTCGCGGGGCCGATCAGGTCGGCCACGGCAGCAAGGGCGGTCATCGGCGAGATGCCTTTCAACGGGTGCGTTACGATCAGCCACCCGTCAGGAACGAGAGCCGGCGACAGTCCCGATTCAAGCAGGTGCCCCCTGACGTTGACAAGAGCGAGACCATCCGGTGGGCCATGCGGGGGGCGCTGGTCTGATCGCAACGGCTTGGGTACATAGGGGACGTCCAGGAACCCCCCTGGCCTGTCGGTCGGTGACCAGGCAACCGAAAAAGGAACCAACGATGGCCCTTTACGAACTCAGGACCTACACGCTGTATGTCGGCAAGATGGCGGAAGCCGTGAAGCTGTATCAGGAGCTTGGCTTTCCCGCGCTGCAAAAGGGCGGCCACGACAAGCATCTGGTCGGCTATTTCCAGGGCGATACCGGCGTCATCAACCAGATCGTGCATCTGTGGAAGTTCGAGGACGATGCCGATCGTCGCGCGCATTGGACCGCCGTCTTCGCGAACACGGATTTCGCGGAAGGGTTCGCCTCGAAATTCCGCCCCCTGGTCATGCAGCAGGAAGTGAAACTGCTCCACGCCGCGCCCTGGGGCCCACATCCGTAACAACACCAGAGCGGTTGCACCATGACTGGAAACGGCAAACCGCTCTGGCTCTTTGTTTGATCGCATGATTCACACGCTGTTACGTTCCGCTCAGCGTGATCATGCTCTGGCGGGATGGAGAACGCCCGATGACCACGAACATCCCGCTGAGCGGTGCCCGGTTGTGGGACAGCCTGATGGAAATCGCCAAGATCGGCGGCACATCCAAGGGCGGCTGCAACCGGCAAACCCTGACCGATCTGGACGGCGAAGGGCGCGCCCTGTTCCAGCGCTGGGGAGAGGCGGTTGGCCTGACCCTCAGCGTCGATCGCATCGGCAACATGGTCTTCCATCGCCCCGGGCGCGATCCATCCCGCAAGCCCATCGCGATCGGCAGCCATCTGGACACCCAGCCCACCGGCGGCAAATTCGACGGCATTCTGGGCATTCTGGCCGGGTTGGAGGTGATGCGTGCCCTGCATGAAGCCGGCGCCGAGACCGAAGCCCCACTGGTCCTGATCAATTGGACCAATGAGGAAGGCGCCCGGTTCTCTCCGCCGATGATGGGCAGCGGCGCCGCCATGGGCATCTTTCCGGAAGCCGAGGTGCTGGCAAAGCAGGACGCCGATGGGAAGATCTTCGGCGACGAATTGCGCCGCATCGGCTGGCAGGGGACCGCCGATCCGGCGGCTTTGCAGGATCTCGGCGCCTATTTCGAACTGCATATCGAACAGGGGCCGCAACTGGAAAACGAGGGCCTCGACCTTGGCGTCGTGACCCATGCCCTGGCGCAGAGTTGGTACGAAGTCACCGTCCAGGGCGAGGACGCGCATGGCGGCAGCATCATGGCCGGACGCCGCGATGCGCTGATGGGTGCGGCGACCTTGATCTCGGCGGTGGAGGAGATCGCGTTGGCGGCGGTCTCGCCCAGCGGCGAGCCCGGCCGCGGGACGGTCGGGGTGGTGAATGTGTTTCCGTCCAGTCGCAACGTGGCGCCGGGCCGGGTGTGGTTCAGTATCGACACGCGTCATGGCGACCCGGAATTACTGACCTGGATGGGCGAGCAGATCAAAGTGCGCGCCGCAACGGTGGCGGAACAACGCGGCCTGACTATTGAGGTTGTGGATTTCTGGCACTCCCCGATGACGCCGTTCGCGGCCGATCTGGCGGAACATTTGCGGGTCGCGGCGAGGGCGCGGGGGTATCGGTTCAAGGACATGCCGACCGGGATTGGGCATGACGCGGTCTATATGGCGCGGAAAGTGCCGAGCGTGATGCTGTTTTGTCCGTGTCATGGGGGGATCAGTCATAATGAGGCGGAAAGCATCACCCCGGAATGGGCAACCGCGGGGCTGACGGTGCTGGCGGATGCGGTGTTGGCCGCGGCAAACGCCTGACGGGCTGCGACCGCGGTGCTTGAGCGACAGGTCGGCTCATACCGGCAGGCGGGCCGATTGGCTCCTAGGCCGGCACCTCCCCGTCATTGCCGGACTTGATCCGGCAACCCGCCCCCCACCGTTGAAGCGCGGGTTGCCGGGGGTATGAACCGGGCACATACCTGACAAAACAGACCGGGCACATGGTTGACAGTCCACGATCTACGGCAGGGAGGACCTGCCGATGGTTTGGAAAGTCACAGGTGTCATGGACGAGCGTATGCGA
>CALQHT020000451.1 GCA_943330455.2 Nitrosovibrio sp. Nv4
CATCGCAAGTGGCAGGGACCTTTCCAACGCGCCGCTCCGCCAGCCAATCCAAATCGGCATCCGAGATGGGGCGGGGGGTTGGCTTCACGGCGTGCAGTTCCACCACCGGCCGGCCGTGGCGGGTGATCACGATATCTTCCCCCGCCAGCGAACGGTCGATCAGTTCCGACAAATGGGCCGTTGCCTGGGCGACGCTGTGTTCACTCATGCCGTCAGTATAGTCATCCGACGACCACAATGCCCATCAGAATCAGTGCCCGATTCAATGCCCTCCGGTCACCCCGATCGGCACGATCAGCGCATCCACCGCGGTGATCCGATCGCCCGCGCAGATCAGCGGGTTCACGTCCAGTTCCGCCACGCTGTCGCGGTGATCCGCCACGAAGCGGGAGACCCGGCTGATCACGCCGGCCAGCGCGTCCATGTCCACCGCCGCCATGCCGCGGAAGCCTTCCAGCAGTTTCACGCCCTTCAGGCTGCGCAGCATGCCCATCGCCTCGGACGGCGTGACCGGGGCGGGAGCCAGGGCGGTATCCTTCAGCACCTCCACCAGGATGCCACCCAGACCGACCACGATCATCGGGCCGAACAGCGGGTCGTTGGTGGCGCCGACCACCATTTCGACCCCTTGCGGCACCATCGGCTGCACCAGCACGCCGTTGATCGCCGGCGGGGGTTCGACCTTCGCCGCGTTCGCCATCACGGCCTGATAGCCGGCACGGACCTCATCGGCCGAGCGGAGGTTCAGGCGGATGACCCCGGCCTCGGTCTTGTGCGGCAGATCGGGGGATTCGACTTTCAGCACCACCGGATAGCCCAAGCGGGCGGCGGCGTTGACGGCTTCGTCCTCGGAGCCGGCCAATGTCTCGCCGACCACGGGGATGTCGTACAGCGCCAGAACTTCCTTGGCTTCCCGTTCGGTCAGGGTGCGTCCGCCGGAAGCGGCAATCAGCGCGTGTGCCTTGGCAACCAGTGCCGGATCGGAAGCAGGGACGATTTGCGGGCCGGCCTGACGCTTGTCCTCCCGCCATTGCCAGGCGGCCAGGGTGGAGAAACAGGCGTTCATCGAGCGGAACAATGCCAACCGATCGGCCTGACCGGCATCGACCACGCCCGGGCCATCCTGCCATTCCGTCTGCCAAACAACGGCGGCCATCTTGCCGTGCTGCTTCGCCAGTTCGTTGAACACCATGGGGCGGGTTGCCCCCGCGGCGGACCCATAGGTCATGGGAGAAACCAGAATGCCGTATTGCGGATCGCTCAACAGGGCGCCCGCGCAGATGCCCAGCGATTCGGGATCGGCCAGGATCTGGGCGGTGACGTCGCAGGGATTGCGGGACGAGCCGAACTCGGGAATCCGGGATTCCAAGATCTCCCGCACCGAATCGGTCGGCTGCGGCATCGGCACGCCGTGCTGTTCGGCGCGGTCGGCGGCCATGATCGCGGCCCCGCCAGATGCCGCCACCACCGCGGCCCCGGCGGCTTTCGGGGCGGGAGCTTTGGCGAAGAACGCGGCGGTTTCCAGCAGCGCCTCGAAATCGTCCACCATCACCGCGCCGGCCTTCCTGAACACCGCGCGATAGGATTCGTGGGACCCGGCCAGGGAGCCGGTATGTGACATCGCGGCGCGGGCACCCTGTTCGCCGGACGCCATCTTGAAGATCGCCAGGGGCTTGTTCGCGTTCCATGCCTTTTCCGCCGCCATCAGCAGGCGTTCCGGGGTCGACATGCCCTCAAACACGCAGGCGATGGACGCGCAGGCCGGGTCGTCGGCGAGGTAGCTGACATAGTCCGCCATATCGACGTCGCAACTGTTGCCCGAGGTGAAAACGTGCGACACCGAATGCCCGCGCACCACACCTTGCGCCAGCGCCATGCCCAGCGCGCCGGACTGGCTGATGATGCCGACGGCGTGCTTGGTGGGTTGGGGAATCGGGGTGATGTCCATGAAGGTGATGCGCGAATCCAACTGCGCGTTCACCACGCCGATGCAGTTCGGCCCGACGATCCGCATCCCGGTTTCCTGCGCGATCGCCGCCAGGCGAAGCTGCTGGGCGATGCGATCCTCCTTGCCGGTTTCCGAATAGCCGGACGCGAAAATGATCGCTCCACCCACGCCCATCTTGGCGCAATCGAGGACGATTTCCTCCACCGCCTCCCGCGCCGCGGTAATCACCGCGCAATCCACCACTTCCGGCAGGTCACGCACATTCGCGTAGCATTTGTGCTCGCCGATCGTCTGATAGCGCCCATTCACCGGATAATAGCGCCCGCCGTAATGGCGCAGGTTGAACATCACCCGTTCGCCGAAGGACCCGGCGCGGGTCGATGCGCCGATGACGGCGACGCTCGCGGGATGCAGCAGTCGCGTGAGTTCCTGACGGCTGTAGATCGTGGTGCGCTTGATTTCCATTTTTCTCGGCCCGATTGACATTTCCTCGACCTAACACAGTTTATTGCCTTGTGAGCGAACTGCAAGACCGCAACCATGGTCTATAGCGCTCACCCGGTAGATTGCTTCGTCGAGCTCCGCCGAGTCAGTAACAGCCTATCTGCCGGCTCATATCCAGATTAGGATAGACGGTTAGATTCCAATCCGTGCAAGGATTGACTCAACCGTATCAACATGTTTCAATCCCTTTCAGGAATTAGTGCGGTGCCTATAGACTGATCAGTCGCGGCCCAAGGGGAAATCGGCATGCCAAACAAGTTGCGAGCGAGTGATCGTCGGCAGTCTGCACTGATCCAGCGTAGAGTCGTTGGTGCGTTAGCCATCGCCGTGGCATGTAGCGGATGTACTGGCACCCCGGGATCACAGATCGCCCGTCTTTCCGAGACCGGGCGCCTGATGCAGGAGGGCGCGCCAGCACGCATGACGGCTGCCGCTATCGAGGAAACCCGAATAAACAGTGTACCAACGCTATATGCTTTCGCCGTTGAATCGGGGCAGATTACAGCAAATCCACAGGAAACATGGATACCGGAAATTCAACTTCCAGCGCAGCAACGGGCTCTATTGAAAGCAGACATTGATTGGAAAAAAATTACGCTTGTGGGTGAAGGTTACATAGATGCTCAGTGTAACAAATTCCTGTCGGCACTTGACGAACTCGAACGAAACAAGCGTGGAATGCTAGCCAACTTGTCCGCTGTGCAAAGTGCAACCGTTGGTGTCATGGGTCTGGCCTTGGCTGCGCAGCAAGCGATCGGGATCGTCGGGATAGCGTTCGGTCTGGCAACGAGCTTGTTCGACAACACGACCGCTATCGTGTTATACCAGCTTCCCGCTTCATCGATCCGATCAGTGGTGCAGGCGCAACGCGATGCGCTTCGGCGCAATGAGCAAGTCCAATTTGCGCTGATCACAAATCAAGGAATGGCATCCGGTCGGCTCGCCGAGTACGTGCAATATTGTACTCCTATAACCATTGAGGCAAATGTGATCGCACTGTTGAGTCGGACCGAGGAGAAGGACGGTAAGATTCAGTCGACCGAAACATCACCCGCGATCATGTCTAATCTCGTGAGCGAAACTACGACATCGCTACCAATGGGACCGATAAAAAAATTGGCTCTTATAGCGTTTTCTGTTGGTATGGCCCCAGACCGATGGCTCCGAGGATCATGGCGGCCGAACTCGCGGTCTGACCCATCGCTTCCAAGGTCCGGCGCCATCCGAGATAGTTCGGGAGGTTTTTTGTGGCGACCCCATGGAA
>CALQHT020000452.1 GCA_943330455.2 Nitrosovibrio sp. Nv4
AGCGACATCGCCTGCGCCCTGGTTTCTACTGTTGGTATCTGTTGGATTCGCAAACGCATGATACCAAAGACCGGGCGCGGGCGTCTCGCCGAATTATCGCGAATTTACGGCGAAATTCACCCTGTCAGTTGGCTTTTGCAAGTGGCTCACGCTAAACCAATTCTTAACCGTCATCCGACACCATGCATCGAAGTGCCGTGGTCAGCGGCCTGTGTCCCGTCGTGTCGTTTGAAAGGGTCTTTTGCATGCGTCTCCTGAAGTCATCCGCGGCCATCGCGGCTGCCGTCTCCCTCGTCCTGGCGGCAGGCGCCCAGGTCGCCAGCGCCGCGGAAACCGTCTTGCGCTTTGCCACGATCAACGCCGAGGAAACGCCAGCCTACAAGAACGTGCTGGAGCCGTTCGCCCGCAAGGTTGGGACCGATTCCGGAGACCGTATCGAGGTCGCGCTGAAGCCGCTGGGTGGCTACGGCAAGCCGGCCGAACTGTTCGCGATGGTCGAACGCGGGGACATCGAGATCGCGGCGACGGTCCAGGGCTACAGCCCGGGTCGCTTCCCGCAATCCTCGGTCATGGAACTGCCGCTGATGTATGAGACGGCGACCGGCGGCACTCAGGCCATGTGGAAGATGTATCAGGAGGGGCTGTTCGACAAAGACTATGCCTCGGTGAAGGTTCTGGGCCTTTATGTGCTGCCGCCGTATGGTATTTTTTCGGCCGCCAAGCCGTTCGAGAAACTGCGCGATCTGCGCGGGATGCGGGTCCGGACACCCAGCCCGACCGTCGGCATGGCGCTGGCCAGGCTGGGCATGATCCCGGTGGGTGTGCCGGTCAACCTGATCGGCAACGTGCTGGATGCCGGCACGGTGGACGCGATCACCTATGGGTGGGATTCGCTGATGACCACGGCCGGCGCTGGCAACAAGAAACTGTCCGAGCAGGTCAAGATCCTGGTCGATGCCAAATTTGCCGCCCCGGCCTTGATGGTGGTGATGAACAAGGCGAAATGGGACGCGATGCCGGCCGACATGCAAGCGGTCATTGAACGTCATGCCGTCGATCTGACTCTGGGTAACGCGCGTCTGCGCGACGAAGCGGAGCAGGCCACCCGCGAGCGTCTGCGCACCGATCCCAACTACACCTATGTTGCCCTGACCCCGCCGGTGCGGGCGGAAATGGAAGCCGCGATCCAGCCGGCGGTCGCGGACTGGAAGGCCGCGATGGTGCGACAGGGTTTGGACGGCGAACGGCTCTATGCGCGCGCGCGGGAGCTTGTGCAGCAGTTCCATACCGCGTCGCGCTGATCCTGACCCCGGCCCTGGTTGGAGCAAACCATTATGAGTAAGAAATCACAAGGCTTCGGCATCAAGGGCAAGCTGTTCCTGGCTTTCGGAGCGATCGCGGGTGGCGCCGTGGTATCCGGCATCGTCGCCAGCCTGTTGCTGAATGAATTGGGTGCCAACGTCCGAGAGATGGCGGACACGCGGATCCCGGAGATTTCCTTGGCGCTGCAATTGCAGGCCGAGACCGGAACCCTGGCCGCCGGGGCGCCGGCCTTGCTGCGGGCGGAATCGGAATCGCAGCGATCCGACTATTGGGCGGCGCTGGAAAACCAGCAGAAGGTGGTCAACACGAAACTGGACGAACTGGGTTCCAAGTTGGGTGACGATCCCGCGTTGAAGACCATTGCCGGTCTCAGCGGGGAACTGACCGCTCAATTGTCCAAGCTGCACGACGCCGTCGGCGATCGCATGATGGTCATCGACCAGCGGGTAGAATCGGCCAAGTCCAACCTCCGCGCCTTGGATCGACTGCGCGGCCTGGTGGCGAAGGGCCTTGATGCCGCTCAGGGCGACATCTCGAAGGCGACGATGAGCATGGGTTCGGACGCATCGACGATGACGATGGTGCTGATCGAACTGGTTTCGACCCATGTGCCTCTGGCGCAGGGCCTGGCGGAATTGCGCGGGCAGGCGAACCAGGCGGCGGAGATGCTCACAAGGGCGAGTTTTGCCCCGAATGAGGCGGCTGTCGCCGCGGGCCAGAAGGCATTCAACACCGCCGCCGAGAAGGCTCGCGAGCAACTGGATGTTGTCGAGACCTTGCATCCGACGGAGGGCCTGAAAGCGGCGTTGGAGGCGGTGCTGATCCGCGGCGTCGGCAAGAACAGCCTGTTCGGCCTGCGGACGCGGGAAATGGAAGCGATGCGGGCAAGCCGAGCGATCATGGAGCAGGCGCAGGGGACGACGGTGGCGTTGGCGAAGGCGGTTGATGGTTTGGTTGACTCGGCCAATCGGGCGACCAAGGCCGCGACCGACGAATCCGAAGCCTTCATCCAGACTGGCATGGTGGTCGTGCTGTCGATCGCGGCGGCCTGTGTGTTGGCGGCCATCCTGATCGTAACTCTCTATATCGGTCGCAGCCTGGTGCGTCGCATCACGCGGTTGGAGACGGTGATGGGCCGTCTGGCGGAGGGCGATCTGACCGTGGATGTGCCGGAGAGCCGCCAGCGCGATGAGGTAGATCGCATGGGGGAGACGGTCGCGGTGTTCAAGCGGAATGCGCTGGCCGCCGAACGCATGCGCGCGGAGCAGGATGCGGAGAACCGAACAAAAGCCGAGCGGGCGGCGCGTATGGAGACCTTGGTGCGGAATTTTGAGACGCAGCTTGGGCAGCTTGTCAGTGAGGTGACGGTTGCGTCGTCGGAACTGGGTTCGACCGCGTCGGTGATGTCGGGGATCGCCAGCCAGACGACCTCGCAAACCGCGACCGTGACCAATGCGGCATCGGAAGCCAGTGTCAACGTGGGGACCGTGGCGACGGCGGCGGAGGAATTGGCGGCCTCGATCAGCGAGATTGCGCGTCAGGTCGGCGTATCGTCTGAAATCGCCAACCGTGCGACGGCGGAGGCCGCGCGCACGGATACCGTCGTCCGGGCGCTGGCGGAGGGGGCACAGAAGATCGGTGACGTGGTCAGTCTGATCACCAACATTGCCAGCCAGACCAATCTGCTGGCGTTGAATGCGACGATCGAGGCGGCGCGGGCCGGGGAGGCCGGCAAGGGCTTCGCGGTCGTGGCCAGCGAGGTGAAGGGGCTGGCGGCTCAGACCACCAGGGCGACCGAGGAGATCGGCCAGCAGATCAGCCAGATTCAGTCCGCGACCCGGGAGGCTGCGATGGCCATCCAGGGGATTGCGACGACGATCGGGGAGGTCAGCCAGACCTTCACCTCCATCGCCGCGGCGATCGAGGAGCAGGGTGCGGCGACCGACGAGATCGCTCGCAATGTGCAGCAGGCGGCGCGTGGGACCGAGTCGGTGACCGACACGATCCAGGGCGTCAGCCAGGGCGCGGCGGACACCGGGGCTGCCGCTTCGCAGGTGCTGGGGGCGTCCGCGGCGCTGTCGAAGCAGGCCGAACGGCTCAGCATGGAGGTCGATCTGTTCATTGCCGGGGTGAAGGCCGCGTAGAGAGGCCAGTGTGAAGGCCGCGTAGCGGATCGCGGCCCTCACCGACTGGTCCGTTATGAACCAACTGGTCGAAACATCGACCCAAAGGCGTCCCTTCACCGTCATTGCCGGACTTGATCCACGGCTGTCCGGTTTAAATTCGCCCTCCTGCCGCCATAGGAATATCCCCCCACCTGGGTCCTCGCCCCGGCGCCCCGCATTCACGCCGCGGCCGCTCAATCGGGATCGTGCCGACCGGTTGCAC
>CALQHT020000453.1 GCA_943330455.2 Nitrosovibrio sp. Nv4
CCGGTTCCAAGGGCCGTCGCCCTTGGCGGGTCCAGGGCGGAGCCCTGGTCGGGGTCCGGGGCGAAGCCCCGCCCTTCCCCTCAGGGCTGCGCAACCTGATCGAGCTTCTTCTGATCGATCTTCGGATTGGCCCGAAGCCGCAGCGCCTCGGTAAACACCACCGTCAGATCGTTGCTCAACGACCGGGTAATCGCCGCGCGCGCCTGGTCATACCCAGCCGCATCCGCCTTCGGGTCCGGCTCCACCTTCTCCGCCAGAATCGCCACGACGAACCCTTCCGCCGTTTCGACCATGGTGGCATCGCCCAGTTTCAGCCCGAATACCGCACGCTGCACCTCGGGAGCAACGCCCTCCCCCGGCTGCGCACGGGTCATCAGCGGGGTCAACCGCGGCACCAGACCAGCCACGACCGCCGCGTCGGAGAAGGACTGTCCGCCCTTGACCGCGGCCAACATCCGCGACGCCGCCTCTTCCTGAGATCGGCGCTGCTGATCGGCTTTCCAATCCTCCAACACGCGCTCCTGGACGGTATCCAGCGGTTTCAGCGCCGCCGGGGTGATCTCCTCGACGATTAGCGCATAATAGGCCGACCCACCGGCGGACGGGGTGGCGACCTCGGTCAGCCGAGGCGGGTCACCGGCGCGTGCCTGAAACGCCGCGGCAATGATGGCGGTCCGCAATTCGGTGCCACCCGGGATCGGCGCCGGCGTGCCTTCCGTTGTGTTGCCTTCGCGGTCCATGGTGCCGGCCAGCCCGGCCAGGCCGAGATCGCCGGGCAGGTCGTCGAAACTCGTGCCATTGGCCAGCAGGTTGTCCACCTTGTTGGCGCGGTCGTACATCAGGTCCGCGGCTTTCTCGGCGATGACCTGGTCGCGCACCTGCTGCTGCACATCGGCCAGGGTCGGCTCCCGCCCGGCCACCGCGTTCGTGACCTTCACGATGAACCAGCCCAGAGACCCCTTGACCGGATCGGACACCGCCCCCGGCACCGCGGCAAACACCGTTCGGCTGAGGTCGGGGTCGGGGAACTGGGCCTCCGTCGAGTCGTCGATGGCGACCGCGGACGCACCCGCGGCCTGCGCGGCAGCCTGCATCGCGGTCCAGTCCTCGGTCGCGCGCCAGGTTTCGACCAGCGCTTTCGCCTTGGCCTCGTCGTCCACCGAGATGACCTGAGCGGAGCGCTTGGCCTGGGTGACATAGCGGGTGCGATTCTGCTCGAACGCGGTCTTCAGTTCGGCATCGGTCGCATCGAGGTCCCGGGCCAGGCTCAGGGGCGACAGGACGATCGCCTTGATGCGCCGGAACTCGGGAGTCATGTAGAGATCGGGATGGTTGTCGTACCAGCGCTGCAACGCGGCATCGTCGGGCGGTGGCGGTTCGGGCGCGGCGGCCAGGGCGAATTCCAGGGTATCGGCGGAGCGCTTCTCGAACTCCGACATATAAAGCGGTGTGATGGCGAGGTCCGACGCGGCGGCCCCGGCGCTGATGGTGCCGAGAAGCTGGCGCTGCGCGAGGTCGCTTCGGAGCATGTCGAGGAAGCGGGGCTCGGTCAGGCCGTTGTTGCGCAGCACGGAGTCGAAGACCGGTTTGCTGAAGGCGCCGTCGGGGCCGCGGAAGGCCGGCATCGCGCGCACATAATCGGCGACGGCGGCATCGGGGGTGACGATTCGCAGCTCCCGCAACTCGCTGCTTAGCGCGGACTGGGCAATCATGCGCTGCAAGGTGTCGTTGGCGACCCGCCGGCGCAGGTCGGGCGAGGGCTCCTGGCCAGCCGGCAGATCGCGCGACACCATTGCCATGGAGCGTTGAAATTCGGTCTGCAGGGCCATGGCCTCGATCGTCTGACCGCCGACCTGAGCCACCCAGGTGCTGGTCCCGGCGAGCTTCACGATGTCGCCGACACCCCAGAAAATGAAGGAGGCGACCATGATCATGAAGAACGCGCGGACGGGCCAAGTATCCAGATAGCGGCGTAGCGTGGTGATCATCCAGCGTTTCCCAGCGACTGAGCGGGGGAGCATATACGGGCGGCGGCCCGTCTCCGCCAGGGTAGATCGACCGGTAGACCAACCGGCCGACCAACCGGCCGACAGCCCGTTCGGGGCATCGCGCGAAACGGGGGCGCCCATCCGTCGCCGGCGATTACGGCGCGGTCAGGTCCATCTCCCAGTCCTCGCCGACCATCGGGGGGCCGAAATCGCTGTGCGGCGCGCTGGCGATCAGGTGAAAACCGGCCCCAACATAGATGCCGCGGGCGGCGAGCAGCACGTCATTGGTCCAGAGCGTCAACCGTCGGTAGCCCGCCGATCGGGCAAACGCGATGCACGCGGAGACCAGCGCCTTGCCGAGACCGAGGCCTCGGGCCGCGGGTTCGACGATCAGCAGCCGCAGCCTGCCGACATCCTCCGATTCGCGGACCAGGAACACCGACCCGAGCCGCACGCCATTCCGTTCCGCGATCCAGCAGCGTTCGCGGACCGGGTCATGGGTCGTCAGGAACTGACCGGCGACCTTGGCCACCAGGGCCTCGAACCGCGCATCGAACCCGTATTCCTGGGAGTAGAGCGCGCCGTGGCGAGACACCACCCAGCCGATATCGCCCGGCAGTGGCAGGCGCAGGGTCCATCCACCTGCGCCTGTCTGACGGAATGCGGGCGGGTCCAGCAGCGCCTCGATGCGCCCCATGCTCTCCACCAGACGCTCCTGCTCACCGTCGGGCAGGACTGCCAGCAGGGCACCGATCTCCGCTTTCGCCTGCTGGTCGAGCGGTGCGAAGGCGGCCTGCCCAGCTTCGGTGAGTCGCAGGATCTGCACCCTGGCGTCGGTTGCGGCCGGCGCTCGGACGATCAGGCCGTCATCCTCGAAGCCCTGGAGGATACGGCTCAGGTAGCCGCCATCGATGCCGGTGCTGCCTCGGATCGCCCTCGCGGTCGGCGTTTCGGTGTGAGCGATTTCGTACAGGACCCGGGCCTCGGTCAGGCTGAAGCGGCTGGCCAGGACCCGGTCGCGCACGACGCCGATGCGTCCGGTGTAGAAGCGGTTGAAGGCGCGGATCGCGGCGATACGACGATCGGTCGGGGTGGCGAGGGATGGTCGGTCCATGCGGCGACTGTCCGGGAGTTATTTGACAAAGTCAACTATAACCCCGACCGAGACCGCGCTGATGGTTCGGCCGTCCAGTCCGGCGGTTTTGCGGTAAGGCGACGGGCAATCGCAATGGCTCCATCTCGTGCTTTGGCGACGCGCAAGAATAACCGCCTCGACAGGCGCTCGGACGCTCCCTCCCCGGGTCGCGCCCGAAAACAGTCAGGGTGGAAATGGAAGCCTATGAAACAGGCGGCAATTGATGCTTTTGGACGCAGTTGTAAACGACAGGTTAACCACCGGGAAGCGGAACAAATACCCCCGGTTCCCGCACGGGTTTGTAACGAAACCCCCGGGTTTCCGCGGTATTTCGCAATGAACCGGGTCGGCCGCCGGTCTTAAAGTAAACTCTCAAAACGACCTGAATCGTCGCGTCCTGTCAGTCAGATGGCGGGCGATTCTGATGTCGGATCTTAAAAATCGCGAGGACCGCGACAGGCCTCCGCCCAGGCGGTCTCAAAACAAGGACGCGCGCGTTAACCCACCGCACATTATTTCTACAAACACCGTCTGATCAATGCATTACGGACCTGTCTTCACCCAGAGATTCGGC
>CALQHT020000454.1 GCA_943330455.2 Nitrosovibrio sp. Nv4
CATTCATCGATAGACGGCGGCATCAGGAAGCCGGTTAGGCGATCGGTGGGGCGGAAGTTGCTCATTGGCGGCATCCGGGGAGGGAGCGAATCGACGTTACGATTCTAACATGAGCCTCCGGTGGGCGTAAGTCCGACAGGCTGCTAGTCGGGATGTTTGTCGTGGCCTCGATCAAAGGGGCGCCGGTTGCCAATGGTTGGGCGGCCTGGCCGATGGCGCGTTCGTTGATCATCAACGGGGTCTGGGGGTTGGGCGTCGGCCTGATCATGCCCCTGCTGCTGGCGCGTGCCATGCCCGCGGCGCCGATCCGGGTCGGACGCCCATAGCGAGACCGTTCGCTTCTGGATCGGGCGGCGCACCCGACCTCGCGCGTCTGCCTCTCGGCCTGAATTTCAGTGCCATCAGCCTGACCGAGGGCGTGCGGGCCGCGTTGTCGGTCGCCGTCATCATGGCCGCCAGCGAAATCTTCCGGTGGCCGGTTCTGCACGAATCCGCCCTGGGGGCGTTGCTCACCTGTCTTTGCGATCCGGGCGGACCGATCCGCCGGCGGGTTCCGATGCTGGTCGGTTTTGCGGTCGGCGGCGCGATCGTCACCGTCCTGGGCGGTCTGGTCCGAGACCACGGCCCCTGGGTGGTGCTGCCGTTTGGGGCCGTGTGCCTGTTCGGCCTCAGCTTTGCGCGGGTTTATGGCCAGGCGCAGCAACAGGTCGGCGGACTGCTGAGTGTTGTCCTGCTGCTGTCCTTCGACCCTCCGAGGCATGCGACCGATGACACATGGTTCTTGGCACTGGCGTTCGCCGGGGGGGCGCTTTGGGCGGTGGTGCTCACATTGGTCATCTGGCCGGTCTATCCGTTCGGGCCGGCTCGATTGGCGGTAGGGCGAGCCTATGAGGCCCTGGCGGCGCTGACCCTCGACCTGCGACAGGTGCTGCGAGAGACGCATCGCTCCCCGGCGCGATGGGAAACCCATGCGCGGGTGCACCGGCGCACGGTGCGGGAGGCTTTGGAAGCGGCCAACCAGGCGGTGATGGACACGTTGCGAGCACGCGGCAGCAACAGTCCGCGCGCCACCCAAAGCCTGATCCGTTTGGGGGCCGCCGATCAGGTGTTCGGGGCGCTGCTGGCTCTGTCCGATCTGTTGGAACACGGATCCCCCGCCCAATCCGCCGCCGCCGACCGGGTGTTGCGGCGGTTGCGTCCGGTGTTGCGTGAACTCGGTCGGGTGATCGCCCAGGATGGGGCCGCCGACGATGTGCGGATCGAGCGGGCGCTCGTTCGCATGGAGCGCGACCTGGATGGGCTGCCGCCAGCCGATCCGCTGCGCCTGGCGGTCAGCCGGATCAATGAGCGGGTGCGGATCGCTCTGACCCTGTCGCTGCCGCGCAATTTCTTCCCGGGCGTTGGCGCCGATGGCGGCACCGGTGCCTGGTGGCAGCGCCTGAGCCAGCCGTTCCGGTCGAACCTCACCTGGCAGTCGGCCGGGCTGCGCCATGCCGCGCGAGCCGGGGTCACCGGAGGTTTGGCTCTGGGCGTGACCCTGTTGTGGCCCTCGACCTACGGGCATTGGCTGACGATCACGGTGGTCGCCACCATGCAGCCCTCGATCGGCCTGACCCTGACCCGCTCGATCGAGCGGGTGCTGGGGACGGCGGCGGGCGGGTGTCTGGCGGCTCTGGTCGGCGCGGTGTGTTCTACCCCGATGACAATCGCGGCGGCCATGTTTCCGCTGGCGGTGATCGCCCTGTCGTTGCGCGCGGTCAGCCTCGGTCTGTTTACCCTGGCGCTGACGCCGCTGATCGTGCTGCTGGTGGAGGTCGGTGCGCCGGACATGGCGGGGTGGGAGATCGCCGCGGCCCGGGCCGGGTTCACGACCTTGGGCGGTTTGATGGCACTCGCCGCCAGCTATCTGCTGTGGCCGGATCGTCATGCGGTGGTGCTCTCGCGCGCGGTGGCGGCAACGCTCGACGCCCATCGGGCCTATGCGGACGCGCAGATCGCTCGTCTGCTGCAACAGGAAACCCCGGCCGAGGTGGCACGGGCGCGCCGGTTGGCGGGGCAGGCGAGCAATGCGCTGGAAGCGGCGATCAGCCAGGCGTTGATCGAGCCGTTGCGGACCCGCGATCCCTCACTGGACGCGGTGTTGCTGGCCGATGCCGCGCTGCGTCGCCTGGCCGGACGGATCGCGGCGATGACGCTGGATGCGGAACTGACGGATGCGGGGGTGGAGCTGTCGGCCTGGCGGGATTGGATCGGCGCGTCATTGCGGACATTGGCCGGCGGCGGCCATGACATGGCGCCGCGGCCGACCGGACCCGGCACCGACTCGTTGCGCCGCATCGCGCGCCAGATCGAGTTGATGGCGGGGGTGATGGAGCGGATCGCCGAATAGGGTAATCATGCGGCGACGCGACGCGAGGATGGGCATGCAAGTCGGTATCCAATTTTTCCCCGATGTGGGACCCGAGGTAAAATCCGGCCGCGATTACTGGCAGGAAGCCTTGCGGCTGGTCGGTCTGGTCGATCGCTACGGTTACAGCCATGTGCGGACCGTGGAGCATTACTTCCATGCCTATGGCGGCTACAGCCCGAACCCGATCGTATTCCTCGCCGCGGCGTCGCAGATCACCCGGCATGCGCGTCTGGTCACCGGCGCGGTGTTGCCCGCCTTTGGCCACCCTCTGAAGATTGCCGCCGAACTGGCGATGCTGGATGCGCTCTGCGACGGAAGGCTGGATGCCGGGTTTGCCCGCGCCTTTCTGCCGCATGAATTCGAACGCTTCGGTGTGAAGTTGGATGACAGCAGAGCACGGTTCGACGAAGGGGTGGAGATGGTGCGACGGTTGCTGGAGGAGGAGGACGTCTCCATCCAGGGCCGGTTTCATTCGTTTTCCAACGTGACGTCGCTGCCTCGCCCGACTCAGTTGCCACGGCCGCCGATCTATATTGCCGCTCTGGCGACGCGGGAGTCGTTCGAGCGCGCCGGTGCGTCGGGATACGGCATCATGGCGATCCCGATGGCTGGCGGTGCGATGCGTGAATTGCTGGACACCTACCGTGAGTCACGCGCGCGTGCGGGGCATGAGGGGCCGGGCACGGTGATGCTGGCGTTCCATATGCTGTGTCATCTGGACCAGGAGGAGGCCAACCGTCTGGCTCGCGCGCCGTTGAACCGCTACCTGAAATCGCTGGTCGAGGCGGCGTCGGACTGGACATCGGGCGCCGCGTCGGCTGACTACCTAGGCTACGACAAGGTGATCGAGGCTCTGTCGCGGGAGAACTTCGACACCCAGGTCGCCAAATGCGCCGCCTGGGTGGGCACGCCGGAGCGGATACTGGACACCGTGCAGACCTATCGCCGTCAGGTCGGCGATTTCGAGATCGCGTCCTTGCAGGTGAACTTCAACGACCTGCCACTGCCGGTGGCCGAGGCATCGATGCGGCTGTTCGGAGAGAAGGTGCTGCCGTACTTGGCCGGGTAGGGGAGAGAAAGTCTTGGGGCTCTGCCCCAAACCCCGCGAGGGCTTCGCCCTTCGAACCTACCAGGGGCACGGCCCCTGGACCGCGATCAGTTGGGTCAGGGAGGAAAGGGGGCCGACACGGACGTTGAAACGCCATGGTCGGCCCCCTTTCCTCCCTGACCCAATAAATGGCATCCAAGGCCCAGCCTTGGTGGGGGTCGAGGGGGCAAAGCCCC
>CALQHT020000455.1 GCA_943330455.2 Nitrosovibrio sp. Nv4
CAGTGCCGTCACGTCACCCGCCCCCTCCATTCGGGCCAGGGCCTGAAGCTTGAAGTCTCGCGTCCAGCGCGTTTTGGTCTTCGACACACTCGTTCTCCTTGTTGAACAGTGTGCCTCTTTTTAATGTCTCAGTTTAGGGGGTCACTCCATGGCTCAGGGTTCCGCAAGATTAACCACGGAGAACACGAAGGGCCACGGTGATCCACGGAGGTTCGTTTCGCCTGAACAGGGTGCGTTGTCGGAGCCTGCCGTGCGCGCGGCGATGAGATGCATCGAATGGCTGACCCGCGCCTCGGCCCGCCAGCCTCGATGGGTTCGACGCGACCTGTCGTCAGGCCCGCGGCCAACCGCCGTCTGAGCAGCGGGGCGTCGCGGGCGGCTCAGGTCAGGGGCACCAGTTCCTGGTCGTATTGCTTTTGTAGCGCCTGGATCGCCGCCACATCCGGGTTCGGGGCCGCCACCAGTTTTTCCAGCGCACGGAAATAATCGCTCTGGTTGCCGGACGGGTTGAACAGCGCCAACACGCGTGCCGGTCCCGGGCCGAGATTGCTGAAGCCGTGATAGACGCCCCGCGGGACATGCGCGACCGAGCCCGCCTTGCGGAGGAATTTCTCGCCGGCGACGGTGAATTCGATCTCGCCCTCGATCACGCACAGGGTCTCATCCATCGTGTGGTGCACGTGATAGTCGATGGTGAACGGTCCCATGATCAGGTCGTACAGCTCGATCGCATCGCCGGACTGGGCGCCGACGACGCGGCTGACGATTTTCAAGGCACCGATAGTGAAGGTCTCCCCCTCTTCGGGAGAGACGATGAAGGTCTGGCTCTCCGACATGGCTACCCTTCCTTGGATCGCGTTGGTTGGCCGTCGGTAGCGTAAAACGGGGGCGTGGTACGATGGTATGAAATTCGTCCGAAGGTTCGCTTCATCGTGTGTCGGGCCGCAAACGGAGAAAACGCCACCTCTTCCCTTGCGCCACGGCATTCACACATCGGGGCAGGGTAGAAAATCCTCCCATCCCTTTGCGGGAGGGGGGATTTTCTCCGACTGGCGCCTGCTCACAACGGCCACTCGAACAACGGCCGGCCGAACCGCGGCTGTCAGCCCGCGGAAATACGGTCGATTTCCGCCAGGTCCTCGGCCGACAGGACCCAGGAGCCGGCCTTGACGTTCTGTTCGAGCTGGTCCGGCCGGGTCGCACCGGCGATCACGCTGGTGACCGGCGCCTGGGCCAGCAGCCATGAAAATGCCAGTTCCAGCATGGTGTGGCCGCGCTGTTCCACGAAATCGCCCAGACGTTCCGCGATCCCCCAATTCCGTTCCGTCAAATAGCGTTCGGCCAGCCGTTGCGCGCCGGCCAGGCGGGTTCCCGCCGGCATCGGCGCGTTGCGACGGTATTTGCCGGTCAGCAACCCGCTCGCCAGGGGGAAATACGGCAGCATCCCCATGCCGTATTTGCGCGCCGCCGGCATCAGATCGGCTTCCGGCTTGCGGAAGATCAGCGAATATTCGTCCTGACAGGAAACGAACGGGTTCAGCCCGTGGGACTTCGCGGTCCAGGCCGCCTCCACCAATTGCCACGCGGGAAAGTTGGAGCAGCCGATGTAACGGACCTTGCCCTGGCGGACCAGGTCGTCCAGGGCGCGCAACGTTTCCTCGATCGGGGTGTTCGGATCGGTCTGGTGCATCTGATACAGGTCGATCCAATCCGTCCGCAGCCGCCGCAGACTGTCTTCCACCGCCTGCATGATGTAGCGGCGCGACCCGCCGATCTTCACCCCGACATCGTCCATCGGCATGGCGAACTTGGTGGCCAGCACGATCCGCTTGCGGTCGTCGCCCAGGATCTGGCCCATCAGGGTTTCCGATCCGCCCCGTTCTCCATAGGTGTCGGCGGTGTCGAACAGGGTGATCCCGAGATCGAGCGCCTTGTGGATGACCGCGCGCGTGGCCTCCATGTCGATCCGCCCACCGAAATTGTTGCAGCCGAGGCCAATGGCCGAGACGCGAAGGCCGGACTGGCCGAGATTGCGGATTTCCATAAGGCTTCCCCTGTTGACGGACGCGGATCGCGCGGAACGGCAGGATAGGGCGGGGCTGTCGAGCCTGTCACCACCCAAGTCCGACATACCGCCGCCCGACACCCGCCCATCGCACCCAATCCCAACCGGCATGCCCGCGCCGGTCGATCCCGATCCGTGTCCCCGACCAATCGCCGCATCTCCCGCCGCCCTGCATCGTTTTGACGCCGTTTTTGACACCTTCACCCACCCAGCACTCGTCATTTTGACGCTTGTTTCGCTCCGTTATTGACGGTGCCGATGCTGTTGTAGCGATGCTTCAATCGGGGAGCGCGCAGGTCGGCGGTGGTTGCAACGTCACCCGTATCCGTCGGCAACAATGGAACCGCATGACAATGAACGATATGCCTGTATTGACGACACCGAATGCCTCCGAGCGCTACCTGCAAGGCATCGTCGGCCGCCACCAGTGGCTGCGGGACGGTGTCATGCCCTCGCCGCTGGAGTTCAACGACTTTCTCGACCACACCGCCGACCTGCTGTCCGATTTCGATACGGTGCCGGCGATCTGGGGCAAGCTGTTCGCGGTGCTGCGGCAACGCCAGCAGGCCACGGGCGATACCGCCTGGCACGGACCGTTGCGCGACCATAAGATTGCCGCGATGCTGCACGACGAACCGGCGACGGCCTGGTCGTTCCGCAAGCCGCGCGGCTATTCCGGGGACGCGCATCTGATCGACTTCTTCTATGAGCACCCAGGTGTGGCACCGGATCTGAACGCCGCCTCGCCACTGGGACGCGCGATGAACGCCATGGTCGTATCGTCCTCGGCATCGGTGGCGGTGCAGGAACGGCGGCGGCTGCTGGCGGGGTATCTGGACATGACGGCCGAACGGGTGCCGAACGCCGAGGCCCTGGTGCTGGCCTGCGGTCATCTTCGGGAGCTGGAATTCACCCGCTCCGCCGATCGGCTGGCGCGGTTGATGGCGTTGGACCAGGACCCGGTCAGCGTCGCCGAGATGCGCCGTTGCTATAGCGGTATGGCGTCGCTGTGCCCGGTCGAGGCATCCATCGGGCGGATGATCGTGCGTCCGTTGGTGCATGGCCGGTTCGACCTGATCTATGCCGCCGGTCTCTACGACTATCTGGACGACACGACGGCGGAGCGCCTGACCCTGGGCATGCTGTCCGCGCTGAAGCCGGGCGGGCGGTTGCTGTTCGCCAATTTCTGTCGGGACGTGGTGGATTACGGTTATATGGACGCGATGATGGATTGGCGGCTGATCCCGCGCGACGAGCCCGAGATGCAGCGGCTGATCGACCGGCTGCCGGCGGCGGACCTGGCGAATATCACGATGTTTCGGGGTCTCAACCGAACGGTGGTCTATGTGCTGGTGGAGAAGCGCGGCTGAGGGTGGTGGCGACGGGGGTAAAGGGCTGATCATCCCAACGTCCGGAGCCATTGACCGATGCACCGCTGCCCTACCCATCGGACGATGCACCGCTGCCCTAACCGTCATTGCCGGGCTCGACCCTGTAGGGCCGGGCACATCCTTGACACTTCAGACCGGGCACATGGTTGACACTTTAGTGGGCTTGTTCCGATTGAACGAGCCTGGCTCGGTCGCTCTCATCGCGCTATGTCACGGACCGACTCCCCC
>CALQHT020000456.1 GCA_943330455.2 Nitrosovibrio sp. Nv4
ACAGCCTGGTCCAGGCCGCGAAGGCAAAGGCGCGCGGATATCGATCAACCCGTAACCTCAAAGCCATGGTCTATCTCATCGCCGGAAAGCTCGACCTCAGGCTGCCAGTATGAAATCGTTACCACCCACTCCAAACAGCGAGGAGCCATGTTTCGGCCGGTTGGAATAAGGCCGATGCGTGCATTGCTGCTCGATTGCCGGCTTCCGAAGCAGATTGACAGACAAGACGGTGTCCCCGAGGCCGTTCTTACGCGACGCATCCGGCCCGATCCGACCGGGACCTCCCGGCCAAAACAACGCAATGCCGCCTGACGACGGGTCGTCAGCACCGGCCATCCCGCGGCATTCCAGTTCCGGGGTGGCGCGGCGACGCTGAACAGGTTGACGAAAGGAGTTCAGTTCCGATGAACATGATGGCGCCAACGGCACTCTTTGAGGGACATCGGGTCCGCATGATGTGGGAACGACCGGTCGGCATCTGGCGCTACAAGCCGCTTGTCTTGTTGCGAACCATGATGCCGTTCTACGTCTTCACGGCATATATGCGGGGATTGGAGACGCCGGCGCGTATTTGTATTTCGGGAGACAGAGACCGGCCGGTCCTTTTGGATGATCCGCTGGCCTTCGACGGCGGGAATTTCTATCATGGGCCCTATGCCATGGCGGCTAATTTCGACCAGAAGATCAGCGAATTCTCCCTGTCGAACCTGTTTGGCTTGTTGTACAACTGGGCAACGCGCGACGGTTTCATTTCGGACCCGTCAAACGAGCAGACAATAAACAATTATTTGGATATTTTCCACGAATGGATCCTGGACGAACTTCAGCGCGATCATATGAACGGGGCTGGCAGTAAAATACCGCGCATGTAGCTATGTCGGGGCGCCCCTGGGCTCCTCCTGGGCTCCCCCTGGCCCCCCCCGGGCCGCATCCGCGCTGTTCGCCCGCGGCCCTTGTGGTCTCGCCGATCCCACAGCCGCCAAAAATCGGCTTTCAGGCTGTTTCCAAGCCTGCTCCGGACCCTGTGACATTCCCATGGACACGCCCAGGCGTTCCGTTCATCCTGCCTGCCAACAGGCAAGAGGCGTGATCGGCGCCCGGATTTCGGTGAGCGAACCAACAGGGGGCACGATGTTCAGGAAACCAAACCACATCCGCCAGCCACAACGGCTGATCGCGGGGCTTGCCTTCGGGCTGGCGGCGCTGACCGCGATGACGGCCACCGAGGCGCGCGCGCAGGACTTCAACCCCAACGCCACGATCGTTTACTATGACGCCGCGGGCAATGAGAACCTTGACCCCGCCGACGCCCAGGCCGCCAGCAGCTTTTCCCAGGAAGCCATGCTGGCGCTGTACGATCCGCTGATCCGCCTGACCGATGCCGGCGATCCCGCGCCGGGCCTCGCGGAATCCTGGAGCGTCAATGACGACCTGACCACCCTGACCCTGAAGCTGCGTCAGAACGTGACCTTCCACGACGGCTCGCCCTTCAACGCCGATGTCGCCAAACGCAATTTCGAGCGTTTCATCGCGCTGGGCACGCGCGCCAGCGGCACGGTGGTGGAAGCGGTGCGCGGCATCGCCGGCATCGATGTCCTCGGGCCGCATGAGATCAGACTGACCCTGAAGGCGCCGAACGGGCAGATGCTGTATCACCTGGGCGGTGTCGCCGGGATGATGGCCAGCACGGCGTCGTTGACCGAGGGCGCCTATGCCGCCACCTTCAAGCCGATCGGCGCCGGTCCCTACAAGATCAAGTCGTTCGCCGCCAACGAGCGGACGGTATTCAGCCGCAACGATACCTATTGGGGCGGCATCGAAGGACGCCCGGCCGGGTTCGAGCATCATTACGTGCCCGACGGACGCGCGCGGATGAACGCGCTGCGCTCCGGCCAGGGCAATATCGCGCTGATCGAGCCGCGCCAGATCGCCGAGGCCAAGCAGGCCGGTTTCGCTGTCCTGATCAACGAAAAGAACAGCGTCTGGACCACCTATGTGAACCTGTCGCGCACCCAGAATGTCGGCAATCTGAAGGTGCGCCAGGCGATGATGTATGCGGTGGACCGCCAGGCGCTGGCGGATGCGTTGAGCTATGGCAGTTCCAAGCCCACCGTGCAGTTGTTCGCCAGCGGATCCCCCGCCTTCGACCCGGCTCTGGAGAAGATCTACAGCTTCGACCAGAACAAGGCCAGGCAACTGCTGACCGAAGCCGGGCACAAGGATGGCGTCGAAATCCTGATGCTGTTGCTGAATATCGGAGAGTATCGTCCCATCGCCGAAGCCTACCAGGCCATGCTGGCGGAAGTCGGCATCAAGGTGAAGTTCGATATCGTCGATGCCTCGATGTTTCCCGCCTTCCGCCGCCCGCCGACCCGGGCCGATATCCTGATGGCGCGCTGGGGTGGGCGGCCGGACCCGTTGCAGGTCTTCCAGGAACTGATCGGCACCGGCGGCAGCTTCAATCCGGTCGGGGTGGCGACGCCGGAAATCGATGCTCTGATCGACAAGGCCCGTCGGATGACGCCCGACAATCCGGAGCGGGTGAAGCTACTGCGCCAGATCGGCCGGCTGGGCGTGGAATATGGGTCCAACATTCCGTTGATGACCCGGTCCAATGTCTACGCGTTCCGGCCCAACTGCATGACCGGCCTGACGCCCTATCTGCCGATGGGCGACGATCGGTTCAACGACGTGAAGATCGGGGCGAAGTGTAAGTAATACCGCGGCTCAGCGTCGGGTCTGGGTCCAACCGACATACAGGCCCGACCCGACGACGATTGCCGCGCCCAGCCAGGTAAACGCGTCCGGCAGGTCGCCGAACAGCAGATAGCCGACCAGCACCGAGCCCACCATGTGCACATATTGGAACGGCGTCACGATATTGGCGGGTGCGAAGCCGAGTGCCAACGCGACGAAGTAATGGCTGATCGCGCCCATCACGCCGAGGCTGCAGAACAGCGCCAGGTCTCCCAGACTGGCCGGCGTGCGCCATACGAAGGGCAGGACCAGCAGCATGCCAAAGGCGCCGACCACTGAACTGTAGATGGCGGAGGTCTCCGCGGCCTCGGTATCGGCGATTTCCCGGGTGAAAATCTGGTAGAAACCGTTCATCAGCGCGCTGAACACGATGACCAGGGCGGCCCAGTGAAACACCTCCGACCCCGGGCGGATGATGACCAGCACGCCGAGGAAACCGATCGCCACGGCGATGACCCGGCCCGGTGTCGTGCGCTCCCCCAGCATCGGCCAGACCAGGGCGGCGACGATCAGGGGCCCGATCATGTTGATGGAGGCGGCTTTGCCGATCGGGATGTAGCCGATGGCGAAGAAGAAGCTCAGGTTGGAAACGAACAGGCAGGTCGAGCGCAGCAAGTGCCTCCCAATCCGGCGAGTGCGCAACATGCGCAGGCCGAATCTTGGCACGAAGACGGCCAGCATGAACAGGACATGGCCGAAGGCGCGCGCCCAGGAGACTTGTAGGGAGCTGTAGGACTGGCCGAGCAGCTTGGCGAAACCGTTCATGAGGGGGGAGGTGAGGCCGGACATGCACATGAACAGCACGCCCAGGAGAAGGTTGCGGTCCCCCCACGAAAGATCCTCCAACCAATCCGGCTATTCCAAACACCAAAGTCCTTGGTGCAGCGCCTTCGGGCCCGCCAACTCTCAATCCTTATTTGGCG
>CALQHT020000457.1 GCA_943330455.2 Nitrosovibrio sp. Nv4
CAACGACGGTAGGGGGACGCAACAGGTCAATCCCGCGGCCAGTTGGCACTACACCTCTCGAAACCGCTCGGCGTCTTCCGCCAGCAGCAACCGATCTCGCAACAGCGCATCCGTTACCGCCCTGCGCTTCGACGCATAATCCCCCTCGTCCGCGTAGCGTTCCGCCACCGACAGCCGGGGATCGCCCGCCGCCTCCCGCTCCACCCGGGTTGCCGCGAATGCCATGAACGTGCCGTCCCGGTCGGCCAACTCACCAGCAGGGTAGGGGGGCTGGTAGAGGTTCCAGCCCGTGAACGTGCCCAGTGGTACGGCAATATCGGGCAGGCGAATGCCGCCTCCCTCATTCCCGTCGACATCGACCTGCGGCACCAATGCCCCATAACAGCGTTCCGCCGGCTTGGGCGAGGTCCAGTCCGGCAGCGGCGCGACATCGTTGGCTTGCTTCGGCGGCACCAGCCCGGGAATGCCCGGAAACGCGACCTTGTCAGCCGCCACCAAGGTGCCATCCGCGATCCGAGGCACGCGGCTGTCCGGCGGGGCACGATCCATAACAACCCATTCATCCAGTGCGACCAGCAACGCCCGCACCGCCGGCATCGGATCGTGCCAATTGCGCGGGTTCACGCAGGGACCTTTGTCCCTCGGCATGCCCGCTTTTCCCCCATGCTGCGTGCCGGCCATCAGATAGGCGCGCACATTCTCTGGCAGCGCGATGTCGACCAGCCCGAGTGGATCCGTGTGCAGCAGCGACGCACCCTTCTGCCAGTATTCGGTGGAGGTGTTGGTCTCGATCAGCTTCGGGTCGGTGGCGTCCCCACGCATCAGGGCACCTGACGCTCCGGTGATCGGGTCGGTTTGCGAGGCCGATGAAAACGGGAATTCCACTTCGGGAAAATCATGGTCCTCGTGCCAGGTCCGGGTTCGGAACGGCTGAGCGAACGGGGTATTGTGGAACACCCGGCCGACGCCGGCGACATGCGTCAGGACGCCGTCGAACACGCGCCCGCCATTCTCGTCGGCATTGAAACCTTGGGCGATGTGGTCGCGCAGATAGCGGCCGGCTTGGGAGATCCCGAACGCCAAGCTATGCGTGAGGGCGCGTCCGGTCAGGTCCTGGCCATGGTCGCGCAGGTGGCTGACCAGATCGCGGGTGGCGGCAAACCCAATGCCTTGCACACGGGGATTGGTCGCCTCGTAGCAGATTTCGTAGATTGAGCCCGGTTCCGCCGCGGTTCCCTCCGGCAGCAGCCGCACCGTCCGCCGATCCGTCAACGCGAACGCAACCGGTTGCCGAGGCGCGGTCTGAGTCCGCCGCACCGTCACGGTTGCATCCTCGCGCGCGGCTTCGTGGGACAGCCGGAACACGTCATGCACGCCCAACCGTGTGCCGGAGACAAACTCGTCGCGGATGCGCCGGGTCAGCCCCTCGATCGCGGGAACCCGCAGCGACAGGCCGGTGGTTTTGGGCGCCCCGGCGTCCCAGCCGCTCCAGAGCAACGAAAATCCCAGCCGCAGGGGTAGTGCGTTGCCGAGGTCCTCCGGCTTGGTCCACTGGTTGCCCGCGATGCCGGCGCAGAGATTGGCGATCATCATGATCCGGCCGCGGTTGTTCACCTCATACAGCAGCCGCCCGTTGGCCAGAGCCGGATCGGCCGGCGTCAGCAGCACGAAGTCGCTGCTGTATTCGACCAGCCCCGCCGCGTTCCGAGGCGCCTGATCCAGCAGCGCGATGCCACGATTGCCCGGA
The DNA here is from genome assembly GCA_943330455.2 of Nitrosovibrio sp. Nv4. GTDB lineage: Bacteria > Pseudomonadota > Alphaproteobacteria > Acetobacterales > Acetobacteraceae > Rhodopila. Next base: position 1,748 of record CALQHT020000457.1, read on the forward strand.
TGCGCCGGATCGAGGGCACCAAACGCGGTCCCCTCGATCCGTTCATAGGCGCCGGAGAAGCCGAACCCGGCGCCACCGGCCAACTTCGTCCGGGCGTTGATGGTCAGGTCGGTGATCATGGCCAGATCAGTTCCGCTTCCGTGCGGGCCTGCAACGCGTCCCGCGTCAGGCCCGGCACCATGTCCAGCACGAGGAAGCCCCGGTCGGTGACCTCCAGCACGGCCAAGTCGGTATAAACGCGCTTGACCACGCCCTTGGCGGTCAGCGGGTAGGAGCACACGCGCCGGATGCGGGATTGGCCCTTGCCCTTGGTGTTGTGCTCCATCGCCACCCAGAGCCGCTTGGCGCCGACCGCCAGGTCCATGGCGCCGCCGACCTGTTTCGTGGGTTCCCCCGCGGCGCGTGCCCAGTTGGCGATGTCGCCGTTCTGCGCGACCTCGAAGGCACCGAGGACGCACAGGTCCAGATGGCCACCGCGGGCGATGGCGAAACTATCGGCGTGGTGCACATAGGCCCCGCCGGTCCGCAGGGTGATCGGTTGCACGCCGGCATTGACCAGGAACGGATTGATGTCCTCGGGCGCCGGGGCGGGGCCGATACCTATCACGCCGTTTTCCGCGTGGAAGATGACTTCGCGGTCCATCGGCACGAAGTCCGACACGCCGGTCGGGATGCCGATCCCTAGATTGACGAACCAGCCTTCCGGGATGTCTTGCGCGATCCGCGCCGCGATGCCGTTGCGGTCCAGCGGTTGGAATTCGATGTCGGCCATGGGAGCCTCCTTCACGCCGGTGAGTGCAGCATGGGCACGTGCAGCACGCGCTGCACGAAGACGCCCGCGGTGTGGACATGCTCAGGGGGAATGGCGCCGAGTTCCACGACATGGCGCGTCTGCACGATGGTCAGCGGTGCCGCCATCGCCATCACCGGGTTGAAATTCCGCGCGCTGTCGCGATGCGTCAGGTTGCCCCAGCGATCCGCCTGCCAGGCATCGACCAGCGCCACGTCGCCGGCAAGCGGGTATTCCAGCAGGCAGTTGCGGCCGTTGATGACGCGGGTCTCGCGCCCCTCGGCCAGCAAGGTGTCGGCCGCGGTGGGAGTGTAGAATGCCTGCACCCCCGACCCGGCGGCGCGGATGCGTTCGGCGAGCGTGCCTTGCGGCACGATCTCGACCTCCAGGTTGCCGGCCTGCATGCGCTTGCCGGCCTCGCTGTCGGCGCGCACGAAGCTGCACACCAGCTTGCGGACATGGCCGGTGGCGAGCAGCTCCGCGATCGGTCCATCCATGCGGCCGCCCGCGTTGGCGATCAGGGTCAGGTCCTTGGCACCCTGCTCGATGAGGCCGCGCATCAGCAGTTCCGGAGTGCCGGCGCCGAAACCGGCCAGCAGGATGCGCGATCCATCCTGGATGCCGGCCATCGCTTCGGCGAGCGTGGCCACGAATTTGTTGATCATGCGGCGGCGTTTCCCTGCGTTGAGGCGGTGTTCTATTCTATGCACCCTAGGGCGATTGGGTGAAGGACGGAAAGCCTTGGGGCTCCGCCCCAAACCCCGCGAGGGCTTTGCCCTTCGAACCCACCAGGGGCACGGCCCCTGGACCGCGATTCATTGGGTCAGGGGGGAAAGGGGGCCGACACGGACGTTGAAACGCCATGGTCGGCCCCCTTGTCCCCCTGACCCAATAGGCGGCATCCAAGGCCCAGCCTTGGTGGGGGTCGAGGGGGCAACGCCCCTCGCGGGGTCCGGGGCAGAGCCCCATTGGCGTTAGGATAGCGACAACGGGGAGAAAAAATCTCTCACATTGCGAAAAACCCATTTGGAGCGACGCGGCGGAGTACGATTCGTAGGGCAGATGTATAATGCAACATCCCCTGGCGACTCCGACTGGGAGGCCATCCTG
>CALQHT020000458.1 GCA_943330455.2 Nitrosovibrio sp. Nv4
AGACACCCCCGATGAGGATAACCAGCCACTGGAGAGCCGTGTGCGGGAGAACCGCCAGCACGGTTCGGAGGGAGGGGAGGTTGGTAGCCTTCCCTACCCCTATCGGTGTGACGTATACTCGATCCCACAACTTTGGTTCGCACCCACCCAAGCCGGCAAGGTTGTCACGTCCGGGTCCCGCCGCTACCGTTCGGGTCAAGGAGGAACCATCATGTCCCAGGCGGCAACGAAGCCAATTCCCGTTCCGGATGCAATCAGTGCCCCGTTTTTCGATGGCGCGCGTGAAGGCAAACTGATGCTGCAACATTGCGCGGCTTGCAACGCCTGGAGCTTTCCGGTGCGCGAACGATGCCCGCATTGCTTTGCCGCCAAGCTGGAATGGCGTCCGGCCAGCGGGCGCGGCAGCCTCTACACGTTCACCATCATGCATCAGGTCATGAACCCCGGGTTCGCCTCCTCCGTGCCCTACAATGTCGCGCAGGTCGACCTGGAAGAAGGCGTGCGGATGGTGTCGAATGTCGTGGGCATCGGTAACGCGGACCTCCGACCCGGCATGAAATTGGAAGTCGTGTTCGAGGATGTTGGCGAGAACGTCAGCATTCCGAAATTCCGTCCCGTCGCCGGCTGAGCAGGAGCAAACCATGGCAAACCAGCCAAAGGGATCCATCGTTGGGCTCGGCGTTACCCCGATGGGCAAGATCTATGGCCGCCGTTCCGTCGATTTCGCGGCCGAGGCGATCGCGCTCGCCCTGGACGATGCCGGCCTGACGAAAGACGACGTCGATGGATTGTTGATCAATGCCAACATTCCCGGCGACATGGATGTCCGCTCGCAGATGGTGCTGGGGTTTGAGAATCTGACCCTCGTGAACGTCATGAGCGCCTATGGATCGACCGCCGGCAGCATGATGCAATATGCCTGCATGGCGATCCGGGAGGGGTTGGTGAAGACCGTCGTGCTCGTCTACGCCGACGCGCCGCTGACACCTTCGCGTGGTGCCGGGCAATCCTATGCCGGGCCGCATCGTTTCCCTCTCGGTGGCATGACCGGCCTGAAGGCCGCCTACGGCGATTTCGGCGCCAATCCTGGCTACGCAATGGCGGCGCGCCGGCACATGCATCTTTACGGCACGACCGAGGAGCATTTCGGCACCATCGCCGTCGGCCAGCGAAAATGGGCGCAAATGAGCCCCTGGGCGCAGATGAAGGCGCCGATGACGATGGAGGACTACTACAACTCCCGCTGGATTTCCGAACCGTTGCGGTTGTTCGACTGCTGCCTGGTGTCGAATGGTGCCGTCGCGCTGATCGTGACCTCCGCCGAACGGGCGCGCGACCTGAAGCAGCCACCCGTCAACGTCCTCGGTTATGCGCAGTGCGCGCCTGGCGACAATCTCAACACCGCCCGCCATCCGGCTGTCGAAACCGGTGCGAAACGAGCGGGTGAGGTGGCGTTCCGCATGGCCGGCATCACCCGGGACGACATCGGCACCTGCCAACTCTACGATTGTTACACCTACACCGTGCTGGTCACGTTGGAGGATTACGGGTTCTGCGCGAAAGGCGAGGGCGGGCCGTTCATCGCCGACGGCAAGCTCGGCCCAGGCGGCGCGCTGCCGACCAACACCGGCGGCGGTCAATTGTCGGGCTATTACATGTGGGCCTTCACGCCGCTGTCCGAGGCCGTCGTGCAGGCCCGCGGTCAGGGCGGCATCCGTCAGGTCCCGCGCAACGATTACGTGTTGGTGAGCGGCAATGGCGGGATCCTGAATTATCATTCCTCGATGATTCTCAGCCGGCACGCGTCCGGCTGAGACTGCCACCCGAGTCTGATCGCCGTCCGTGCCCGACGGACCGGCGGTCAGACGTCATCGGGACTCAGGATGCCAATCATCTCCGCGGACTTCTGATGGACCTCCGCTTCCCGCTCCAGGTTCTTCGGGAACCGACTGCGCCGAGCCTGGATGAGGGTTTTTTTGGCCTGTGATTCGTGCCAGTCGCGAACGGCGAGGAGCGCCGCATCCCACCCGCGTTGGAATTCCGGGGTGATCTCGGGCGGAGGGGCGACCATGGGGGCATTCCTATCGCGTTGTTGGCAGGCGTTCGGAACTGTACCCGACACGGCCGCCCACGCCATAGCGATCGCAATCTCCGTGGAGATGGGGCCCGCGACGCCGACACGATCGCGTGCGATTGCCCCAAGACCGGTATGGACACAAGCCCGTCGCGGCGCTGAGATACAGCCATGACCGACACCATCAATGCCTTCGTTCCCGGCCCGCGCATTCGCATCGACGGCGCCCAGGGCGGCCCGCTCAGCGGCCTCACTTTCGCCGCCAAGGATCTGTTCGACGTGGCCGGCGTGCCGACCGGTGGCGGCAACCATGACTGGGCGCGCGCAAACCCTATCCCCACGCGGCACGCCTGGGCGGTGCAAACGCTGCTCGACGCCGGCGCCACCCTGATCGGCAAAACCATCACCGACGAGGTCTCGCTCGGCATTCTTGGCGAGAATGCCTTCGACGGCACGCCGCTGAACAGCAAGGCGCCGGATCGAGTGCCGGGTGGGTCTTCGTCGGGTTCCGCCGCGGCGGTCGCGGCTGGGTTATGCGATACCGCGCTGGGCACCGATACCGGCGGTTCGGTGCGCGTGCCCGCCAGTTTCTGCGGGCTTTACGGCATCCGACCGACGCATGGCCGGTTGAACCTGGCCGGCATGCTGCCCCAGGCGCCGACTTCGGACACGACCGGCTGGTTTGCCCGCGACGCCGATACCTTCGCACGAGTCTCGACCGTGCTTCTCGGCGAGGCGCCCGCGACCCAACTTCCCCATACCCTGCTGATCGCCGTCGATGCTTTCGGTTTCGCCGATCCCGGTGTCGCCACGGCGCTTCAGCCGATGGTCGAACGCCTGACCCGCCTGATCGGATCGGCGCGAGACGAGGTCATGGCGCCGCCAGGCCTCTCCGTCTGGGCCCGCGCGCAACGCACCCTGCAACCCGTCGAGGCATGGAACACATTCCGCGATTGGGTCGAGCGCGATAACCCGCGCATGGCCTTCGGTGTCGCACGCGGCCTGATCGCGGGCGCGCAGGTCTCGGCCGCCGATCAGGGCTGGGCCGAATTGATGCGGCAGGAGGCGCGCGGCCGGATGGCATATTTGCTGCCACCGGGTACGATCCTGTGCCTGCCGACCACCCCGTTTCCGGCGCCCACCAAAGGGTTGTCCCTGCCGGTTCTGACGCCGCTGCGAGATCGCATCACCTGTCTGTGCTCGCAGGGTGGCCTGACCGGCGTGCCACAGGTCAATCTTCCCGGTGCGTCGGTCGATGGCGTCCCGATCGGCCTGTCGATCATCGGCGGGCGCGGCAGTGACGCCATGCTGGTTGCAGTGGCCCAGGCGATGGCGGCCACCGCCGTCCGCGACTGAGCACACAACAGCGTACCGGGTGGCACGTTATAATAACTGGCCGAAACAATGACCTATGAATTGCCCTCACCGTCATGGCCGGGCTTGACCCACGGCTGTCCGGTTTAAATTCGCCCTCCTGCCGCCATAGGAATATCCCCCCACCTGGGTCCTCGCCCCGGCGCCCCGCATTCACGCCGCGGC
>CALQHT020000459.1 GCA_943330455.2 Nitrosovibrio sp. Nv4
AGGCCCCATCTTAAAGCACCAATCTTCCGGTTCCAAGGGCCGTCGCCCTTGGTGGGAGGTCCAGGAGGGCAAAGCCCTCCTGGTGGGGTCCGGGGCGAAGCCCCGCCCTTATCCCCCTACTTCAACCAACCAGCCAGGATCGCCAACATCAGCAGCGCCACGATGTTGGTGATCTTGATCATCGGGTTCACCGCCGGACCGGCAGTGTCCTTGTATGGGTCACCCACGGTGTCACCGGTCACCGCGGCCTTGTGCGCCTCGGACCCCTTGCCACCGTGATTGCCTTCCTCGATGTACTTCTTGGCATTGTCCCAGGCGCCACCGCCCGAGGTCATGGAGATCGCCACGAACAGACCCGTGACGATCGTGCCCAGCAGCATCGCGCCGAGGGAAGCAAACGCCGCCGCCCGTCCACCGACGAAGTTGATCACGACCCACAATACGATCGGCGCCGCCACCGGCAGCAGCGACGGCAGAATCATCTCCTTGATCGCGGCCTTGGTCAGCAGATCGACAGCCTTGCCGTATTCCGGCTTGGCGGTGCCTTCCATGATGCCCGGGATCTCCCGGAACTGACGCCGCACTTCCACCACGACCGAGCCGGCCGCGCGTCCAACCGCCGTCATGCCCATGGCGCCAAACAGATACGGCAGCAGGCCACCGATAAACAGCCCGACCACGACGTAAGGGTTCTGCAGCGCGAAATCGACCTTCAGGTTCGGGAAGTAATGCGCCAGATCCTGCGTATAGGCGGCGAACAGCACCAGCGAGGCCAACCCGGCGGACCCAATGGCATAACCCTTGGTGACCGCCTTCGTGGTGTTGCCAACCGCGTCCAACGCGTCCGTTGTCTTGCGCACATCCGGCGGCAGGTCAGCCATTTCGGCAATGCCACCGGCGTTGTCGGTGACCGGTCCATACGCGTCCAACGCCACGATCATGCCAGCCAGAGACAGCATGGTCGTCGCGGCAATCGCGATCCCGAACAGCCCGGCTTCCAGATAGGTGCCCAGGATGCCGACGCAGATGATCAGCACCGGTATCGCGGTCGACTCCATCGAAATCGCCAGACCCTGGATCACGTTGGTGCCGTGGCCCGTGGTGGAGCTTTGCGCGATCGAGCGTACCGGGCGGTATTCCGTCGCGGTGTAGTATTCGGTGATCCACACCAGCGCGCCGGTCACCGCCAGGCCGGCCACGGCGCAGACGAACAACTGCATGCCCGTTACCGCTGTGCCATCCACCATCTTATGGGGCGTACCGAAGCCGATGAACCAGCCGATGATCACGGCGACGCCGACGACCGACAGCACGCCCGTCACGATCAGCCCCTTGTACAGCGCCTTCATGATCCCGTTATCGGCGCCCAATTTCACGAAATAGGTGCCGACGATGGAGGTCAGGATGCAGATGCCGCAGATGCCCAGCGGCAGCAGCAGCATCGCGTCGCGAGAAACATCGGTGAAGAAGATACCGGCCAGCAGCATGGTCGCGACGATGGTCACGGCATAGGTCTCGAACAGGTCGGCGGCCATACCGGCGCAGTCACCGACGTTGTCACCCACGTTATCGGCGATCACGGCGGGGTTGCGGGGGTCATCCTCGGGGATGCCGGCTTCGACCTTGCCCACCAGGTCCGCGCCCACGTCAGCGCCCTTGGTGAAGATACCGCCGCCAAGACGCGCGAAGATGGAGATCAGCGAGCCACCAAAGCCCAGCGCAACGAGAGCTTCGAGGGTGGGGCGCAGATCGGCACCGGGAGCCAGGCCCGCGCGCAGGATGAAGTAATAGATCGCGACACCCAGCAGCCCAAGCCCGACCACCAGCATGCCGGTGACGGCTCCCGCCTTGAAGGCGATGTCGAGGCCGGCGGCCAGACCCTTGCGAGATGCCTGCGCGGTGCGCACATTGGCTCGCACCGAGACATTCATGCCGATATAGCCGGCCGCGGCCGACAGGACGGCACCGATGACGAAGCCGATGGCTGTGTGCAGGCCAAGGATCGCGCCGAGCACGATCAGGATCACGACGCCGACGATGCCGATCGTCATGTATTGACGGTTCAGGTAGGCGCGAGCGCCTTCCTGCACCGCAGCCGAGATTTCCTGCATGCGGGCGTTGCCGGCGTCGGCTGCCAGTACCTGTCGGCTGGTGATCAGGCCGTAGACCAACGCCAGCACACCGCAGGCGATGATCATGAGATGGGCCAGTTGCATCCTGGTTTGTCCTCTTGTCGAAATGCGTGTCGTGGGTTGAACGGACGCGTCGCGGCGCCCGCCGCCGATTGGGGTGGGATATTCGTGTCGCGGTATGCCAGAAGCCGGAACGGCAGGCAAATCGGCCGCCCAAGACGCGTGCCTGCCTTGCGCCGGCTCGCATCATGTTGACGCGATCCAACAGATCGTCACACTGTGGCGTAGTGCGCCTGTAGCTCAATTGGTTAGAGCTGGCGGCTCATAACCGCTCGGTTGCAGGTTCGAGTCCTGCCGGGCGCACCAATAAGACCCACGTCCCGCAGGAGGCAGCACATATGGCCGTCGTGGAAACCGAACGCCACGGACAGATACTCGTGGTACGGATGAACCGCCCGGAGCGGCTGAATGCCCTGAACCACGAATTGCGGTCGGAGCTCGCGGAAACCTGGGCATCGTTCCGCCGCGATGAGGGCCTGGAAGTGGCCATCTTCACCGGCACCGGACGCGCGTTCTGCGCCGGGGAGGATATGAAGGAATCCCTGAAGGACGGCGCCCCCGGCGGACGGCGTCCGGCAACCGAGGACCCGTTCATGTCGGGCGACCTCGAAAAGCCGGTCATCGCCGCGGTCAACGGCTTCGCCATGGGCGGCGGCTTCATGCTGGTGGAACGCACCGACCTTCGCGTCGGCGTCCACGGCGCCATCTTCGAAGTCTCCGAAGCCAAGCGCTGGCTGCTCGGCGGCTACAACCACGGCCACATCGCCAATCTGCCCTATCCAGTGGCGATGGAAATGGCGCTGGGGTATCGCTTCACCGCTCAGCGCTTTTACGAGGTCGGTTTCCTCAACCGAGTGGTCGAACCGGACGCGCTGATGCCGACCGCGCTGGAAATGGCACAGCATCTTCTGACGCTGCCCCCCGCGTCACGCGTGAACACGGTGCACATGATGCGGCAGATGCGGCCGTCGGTCAGTCCCGACCAGGCCCGTCTGGCGGCGGCGCTGCACGATCATGGCGCGAAGAGCGACCTGATGGAATCCCGTGCGGCGTTTGCCGACAAGCGGGCGCCGGTGTTCAAGGGCTGGAACGATCCGGCCGACCGCTATCGGTTGCCGACGCTGACGCCGACCTAGGACGCCGCGGCCGGCTTACCGGCGGCCTATCCATTGACCGACGCAACGCGTCCCTCACCGTCATTGCCGGGCGCGACCCACGGCTGTCCGGTTTAAATTCGCCCTCCTGCCGCCATAGGAATATCCCCCCACCTGGGTCCTCGCCCCGGCGCCCCGCATTCACGCCGCGGCCGCTCAATCGGGATCGTGCCGACCGGTTGCACCTGCCCTTCGCGCAGCGC
>CALQHT020000460.1 GCA_943330455.2 Nitrosovibrio sp. Nv4
GCTATGCCAAGGGAGATGGCGGCACCGTCATCGGCGGCCTGACGGATGGCGCCACCTATTTCGTCCGCGATGTCGGCAATGGCGATTTCAAGCTCTATCGGACCGCGGCGGATGCCCAAGCGAACACCAACGCGATCGACCTGACGTCCCAGGGGGCTGGCGCGAACCAGACCTTCCATGGCGGACTGGGTATCGAAACCAGCAGCAGCGCGACTTTGAGCAACGCAGCCTCAGGCGACCGTTCCTCGTTTGCCGAGCAAGGCTCGATCGGCACGCCGAAACTGACCGACATGGACCTGAAAGGCGACAAGAATGCCGCCCCGGTCGATAACGAGTCCCTGACCGGCGCGCGGGTCACCAGACACAGTCTTGACCACGGATTCAAAGGCCTGGCCGTCACGGCGACCAGTCGTGATGAAATCAAGACCTTCACCATCACCTTCGGCGCCGGCACGGTCGGCGTCGCGGTATCGGCCGGGATCGCCGATATCAGCGCCACGACCGAAGCCACCATCGGTGACAATGCACAGATAAACACCGTGCTGGAGGACGATTATGGCGCCCAGTCGGTGCTGGTCGGGGCCGGCAGCGATTTCTATCATTTGTCCCTGGGAGTCGGCGTCGCGGTCGGCAGCGTCGGCATCGCGCCGACGGTCGGGGTCAATCTGATCAGAAACAACACCATTGCCTCGATTGGGACCGGTGCGACGGTCCGGGCGCGGGACGATATCACCGTCCAGGCGTCGGCCAAGGAAAACGTCGTGATGATCGGCATGGGCGTTGCCGGCGGCGGGATCGGCGTCGGTGCCGTGGTGAATGTCCTGAGCATCGACAACACGACATCGGCATCCATCAACGCCGCCGCGACGGTCCGTGCGAATGGCGATGTCTTCGTCTTCGCCGCCGACGACACGCATGTCCTGGAACTCTCCGGTGCGCTCGCCGGGGGCGCGATCGGCGTCGGTGGCGCGGTCGGCGTGATGCTGCTGGAGAAGGACACGACGGCGAGCATCGGCGCGGGTGCCCAGGTCCGTGGGCTCGGCTACGATGCTGGCGTTTCCGGTGTGCTGACCGGCGCCACCGTCGGCAACGGCAGCGCGACCGAGAATGGACGAACAGACTTCGAAACGACGACCGGTCACGGGGTCATCGTTCTGGCCGCGTCGCGGGAAGATATTCTGCACATCACCGCGGCCGGTGGCGGCGGGCTGACCGCCGGCGTGGCGGGCGCGGTCAGCGTGACCCTGATCCGGTCCGCCACCGCCGCCATCATCGACACGGGCGCGGACATCAACCAGGGCCTCAGCGGCGCCGATCCCAACCAGAGCGTCCTGGTGCATGCCACGAACAATGTCAAAATCCGGACCTTCGTCGTGGGTGTCGGCGTGGGGGGCGTTGCCGGCGTTGCCGGATCGTTCGATGTCGGCACGCTCAACAACAATGTGACGGCGGAAATCCGTGCCGACGCCAATGTCTCCGCCTGGAAAGGTATCGAGGTCTACGCCCTGGGGATGAAAAAGCTGACCGGCTACACGATCAGCGGTGCCGGCGGCGGCATCGCGGGGATCGGCGCGTCGGTCAGCGTCTGGTCGATCGGCACGAAGCTTGAAAAGAACTATGCCGGCGACGACGGCAAAAGCGAAAGCAGCGTCAAGAACGAGGAGGGCACGCCGGACGCCGACGCGGCATCACAGGCGGGGCAGGGCACCGCGCTGATCACCGGCGGCAAAGGGATCGGCAGCCTGGTGGGCGATGGCCAGAACACCAAGACCAGCGCCAACCGGATCGGTTCGGTTGTCACCGCGGTCGGCACTGGGATCGCGGGACGAGCCCCGACAGCGGCCTCGATCGGGGCGGAGCAGGCGCGGACAGGGGTTCCGTCCGGCACAGCGGCACTCGTGCAGGCCGGTGCCGACCTCGTGACCCTTGGCGATATTCGGGTTACCGCCCACGACATTGTCACGGTCAAGGAAGTGCTGGGCCAGATCGCGGCCGGTGGCGTTGCCGGAATCGGCGCCTCCATCGGCATTTTCTCGATGGCCGCTAACGTGACCGCTGCCAACAACGGCAACAACAGCGCCGTTGGCGATGTCCAGGTCAACGCCTTGTTGAACACGGATATGGACGTGACCTCGGTGGGCATGGCGGCGGGCTTCGTCGGTCTGGGCGCCGGTGTCGTCATCATCGACGACAACAGCCTGGCCCAGGCCACGCTCGGCAATGTCTCGCAGGCGCGGGACGTCGCGGTGACGTCCAGTGCCATCCGCACATTCTCCGAATTGACCGGTCAGGCGGCGGTCGGCGCGATCGGCGCCGGTGTGACCTTCACCCGCCTGAATATCCACGGCGGCAGTTCGGCCCGCGTGAATGACGGTGCGGTGATCGGCAACGTCACAGCGGTGCGGTCCCTGTCCGTGGAGGCGTCTTCCAAGATCGCGGCGAAGGTCTCGACCGTTGCGGTGTCGGCCGGCATTGGCGCGGTCAACGTGAATTTCGCCGAGCTTAACGCCGATCCCACCATCAGTGCGACGATCGGCGCCAGGGCGCAGATCAAGGTCACGGGTAAAGTGGAAATCCTGGCCGAAACGTTCTTCGACAACCGGGCCACCACGTTCGGCGTTTCCGCCGGGGGCCTCGCGGTCGGTGTGTCGAAGACCCAGGTCTCGGTGGCCCCGACCCAGACGGCGTCGATCGGCGCGCAGGCCAATATCGCGGCAAGCGAACTGACCATGCGAGCCGGCAATGTCGTCGGCGATGGTGCCTACAACGCGCAGGTGAAAGCGACAGGCTCCGCCGGTGCGCTTGTCGGCATTACCAGCACGTCCAGCAAAGTCACCAACAACTCCAAGGCCAAGACATTCATCGGCGACGCGGCCGTCGTCGCGGTAACCGGTGCGGTTACCATCAGCGCGATCAACAACACCCGCCAGAAGGCCGAAGCGAACAGCAACTCCGGCGGCCTGGTCGCCGCCGGTATCGCGACCGCGAGCACCAATTCCGACACGCGATCCGAGGCGTATCTGGGCCAGAATGTTACGCTGACCGCGAGCACAATGACGCTTTCGGCGATCGGCGTGGATGACAACCTGACCTTGACCAATGCCGGGTCGGGTGGCGCGATCGCTGGATCCGCCGCGGTTGCCCGCACGTCCAATACCAGCGTGACCTTGGCCTCGATCGGGGCCGGCGCGAGGGTGACCTTGTTGGCCGGGACCGGTGCCCTGTCCATCGGCGCCGAACACACGGCCAGGTTCAACAGCCAGGTCACCTCCATCGCCGGCGGCCTGCTGGCCGGTGCGGGCGGAGAGGTCACAAATCTCGTCTCAACCAGCGTGACCGCCGCGGTGGGCAACGGTGCCGTCATCGACGCGCGCGTGATCGGGATCAACGCCACATCCCGCGTCGACAAGCCGCTGATCACCACCGGCACCACCGAGAACATCAAGGGCACGACAGGCGGCCTGGCCAGCGCCGCCAGCGCCAGCGATCAGACCACCATCCA
>CALQHT020000461.1 GCA_943330455.2 Nitrosovibrio sp. Nv4
CCACAAGGGCGAGGACAAGTGGCTGCCGCATTGCCTCGGCCACGAAGGCAGCGGCACCGTGCTGGAATGCGGCTCCGCGGTGACGCGCGTGAAGGCCGGCGACAAGGTCGTGCTGTCCTGGATCAAGAGCGGCGGGGTTGAGGCCGGGGGCGCCAACTACAAATGGGACGGCCGCACGGTGAATGCCGGCGGGGTCACCACCATGCAACGCCATGCCATCGTCAGCGAGAACCGGCTGACCAGGCTGGCCGATGATCTGCCGCTGGACATCGCCATCCTGTTGGGCTGCGCGGTGCCGACCGGCATGGGCGCCGTCTTCAACGTCACCAAGATCCAGCCCGGCGAATCGGTCGCGGTGTTCGGCACCGGCGGCATCGGCATCAATGCCTGCATGGGGGCCGCCTTCGCGGGCGCCATGCCGATCATCGCCGTCGAACCCAGCCCCGCTCGTCGCGAACTGGCCCAGGCGTTCGGTGCCACGCACACCATCGACCCGACCGACTGCGACGTGCTGGCCGAAATCCGCAAGATCGTGCCGGGCGGCGTCGATGCCGCCATTGAGGCCACGGGCATCCCCGCGGTGATGGACCAGGCGTTCAAGATTACCCGCCAGCAGGGCGGACGAGCCGTGGTGATCGGGAACGCGAAATATGGGTCGTCGCTGACATTGGATCCGTCGACCTTCAACCAGGGCAAGAGCCTGATGGGCACCTGGGGCGGCGACAGCGTGCCCGACCGGGACTACGGCCGCTTTGGACGGTTGCTTGCTTCCGGCCGGTTCGATCCGCGGGTGCTGCTGTCCGCGCCCTACAGCCTGTCTCAGGCCAGTGATGCCCTGGGCGATCTGGCCGCCGGGCGCGTCGGTCGCCCCCTGATCGACATGAGCCTGGCCTGAGTGCCACGGATGCGCATCGGCATCGACTTCGACAACACGATCGCCTGCTATGATGGGGTGTTCCACACCATCGCCCTGGAACGCGGCCTGATCCCGAGCAGCCTTGCCACCGACAAGACCAGTGTGCGCGACTATCTGCGAGCCCAGGGGCAGGACGCGATCTTCACCGAATTGCAGGGCTATGTGTATGGGCCGGGCATGGCGCATGTCAGCCTCTATCCGGGCGTGGCCGATGCCCTTCGCGGTTTCGTCGCGGCCGGTCACGCGATCTGCCTGATCAGCCACAAGACTCGGACCCCGTTCGTCGGCCCGCAACACGATCTGCATGACTGGGCCTGGCGTTTTCTGAAGGCGCAGACCCTGGTGGACGCGCCGGACGCGCCATTCCAATCCGCCGACATTCATTTCGAGCTGACGCGCGACTCCAAGCTGGCCCGTATCGCCGCATCCGATTGCGCGCTGTTCATTGACGATCTGCCCGAGGTCCTGGCCGCGCCCGGATTCCCCGCCTCGACGCGCGGCATCCTGTTCGATCCGGAAAACAACTATCCAGACGGCACATGGCAGGGCCATCCCCTGGAGCGGTGCACCGACTGGACGTCGATCCGGCGTCTGGTTGCCTGATGTCCAGCGATCAGGCGTCTGAGCTGGCTCTTGCTGTTCGGCTGGCGAGGCTGGCCGGTCTGCCGGTTCCGCAGCGCGTAACACGCCTGAATGGTGGCAAGAACAATCGCGTGTTCCGGGTCGACGACAGCGCCGTGCTGAAGCTCTACCATTGGGACGCGCGCGATACGCGGGACCGGTTGCGGGCCGAGTGGCAATTCCTGACCTACGCCTGGGCGCGTGGGGTGCGAAACATTCCGCAGCCGCTGGCGCGCGACGACTCGGCGCATGCCGGACTTTATACCTTGTTGCCGGGGAAGCCTTTGGTCGCCGGTGATGTTACGGCCGCCCATGTCACCGCGGCGCTGGATTTCCTGCTGACGGTGAACGCCGAACCGCGCGATCCGGCGGCGCTGGATCCGGGGTCGGAGGCCTGTTTCTCTCTCAACGAGCATATCGCCACGATCGATCGGCGAGTCGCGCGTTTGGCGGGGATCGACCTGGAGGCCCCGCATCGGGACGCGGCCGAGGCGTTGGTGCGCAACCGGCTTGGTCCGACCTGGGCCAAGGTCAAAAAGACGTTGGTGGACAGCGCCCGGAGCCTCGGCATCCGCGAGGCTGATCGGCTTTCGGACGCCGCGCTCTGCATCTCCCCGTCCGATTTCGGCTTTCACAACGCTTTGGCCGACGGCGCCGCGATCGGGTTCATCGACTTTGAATATGCTGGACGGGACGACCCCGCCAAGCTGGTCTGCGACTTCTTTTGCCAGCCGGAAGTGCCGGTCCCGACGTCTTTCATGCCGGAATTTTCCCAACGTCTGATTGCCGGCCTGGGACTGGACCCGTCGCATGAGGCACGGTGCCGGTTGCTGCTGGACGCCTATCGGGTCAAATGGACCTGCATCATCCTGAACGACTTCCTGCCCCTGGGGTCAGCCCGCCGCACCTATGCCGATCTTGCCCGCACCGAGGCGCGGTATGCGTTCCAACTGGATCGCGCCGCCCGGAAACTGGACGAGATCGCCCTCTGATGAAGGACACCCGCCATGGCCTATCGTGAATTCGTCAGCCTGATCCACAAATCCACCAAGCGCGATTACCTGGCCCGGGTGACCGAGCGGGACAAGGCGGAGGTCGCGGACCTGGCGGTCCAGTTCGGCTATGACTACTGGGACGGCAGCCGCCAGACCGGCTATGGCGGGTATCGCTACGACGGACGCTGGCGCAAGGTCGCCGATGCGATGGTCGAAACCTATGGCATCAAGCCGGGGATGCGGGTGCTGGACGTCGGGTCCGGCAAGGGTTTTCTGCTGCACGACTTCACCGAGGCCTGCCCGGGCGTGGAAGTGGCCGGCATCGACATCTCTCAATATGCGATCGATCACACCATGGAGAGCGTGAAGCCCTTCGTGCGTCAGGGCGACGCGGCGGCCCTGCCCTGGCCGGACAATTATTTCGATTTGGTGATTTCCATCACCACCTTGCACAATTTGTATCTGCCGGCGCTATGGTCCTCTCTCCAGGAGATCGAACGGGTCAGCCGCGGCGGCAAATATCTGTGTGTCGAGGCCTATCGGAACGAGCGTGAGAAGGTCAATCTGATGTACTGGCAGTTGACCTGCCGAGCGTTTCATACGCCGGAGGAATGGGATTTTCTGTTCGCGAAGGCGGGCTACACAGGCGATCACGAGTTCATATTTTTCGAGTAGGCTCGATCCGGGGGGCGGTTTCACGATGGCCAGTGAAGTGAACGTGACATTCGTCTCATACCTACCGGCGGAAACCGTGACCGATGCAAGGCCCGCCCCCTCGTCACTGCCGAGCTTGACCCGGCAACCCTCGCTTCAACGGCTGGGGGCGGGTTACCGGAGGTATGAACCGGGCACATACCTGACAAAACAGACCGGGCACATGGTTGACAGTCCACGATCTACGGCAGGGAGGACCTGCCGATGGTTTGGAAAGTCACAGGTGTCATGGAC
>CALQHT020000462.1 GCA_943330455.2 Nitrosovibrio sp. Nv4
ATGGGTCGGCCGTGACGCCACCTCCGGGCCGATATGAAGCCAGTCAGGACGTGATCGGGGCGCCGCCGGCGGTCTGATGACCGCGCCGGCGCAGCCGAACAGCCGTCGTTATTGATCGAAAATCCCGAGTCCGACAGGCTGCTAGCGTTGCGATCCCACGGGATAGCGCTTTCAGATTGGCATAACGGCACTCCGTGTCGCGCGGCCGGCGGGCGCGCAACGTCGAGATCGGGATGCCTGGCCGACCGGGTGGAACACGGCACGGTTCATGGCGGCATTGAATCAACGAAAGGACACGGACCATGGATAAACCCCGCATCGGCTATGTCGGCCTTGGAGTGATGGGCGGCGCGCTGGCTCGCCGCCTGTTGCGCGAGCACACGCTGACCGTTTTCGACCTGTCGCCGGAGCGTCGTGCCGAATTTGCTGCTCTGGGGGCCGTGGTGGTGGACTCGCCGGCCGCGGTCGGGGCGGTGTCCGATATCGTGCTGACCTGCCTGCCCACGTCCGCTCAGGTGAAGGACGTGATTTTCGGTGACAATCACGGGCTGATCCGAGGCATGCAGGCCGGCGGCATGATCGTCGATCAGACATCCGGCGCAACGGCCGCGACCCGTGCCATGGCGGCGGAGTTGGTGGCCGCCGGTATCGAGTTGATTGATGCCCCGGTCAGCGGCGGGCCTCGGGGCGCGGACGCCGGCACCATCGCGATCATGGTTGGCGGTACGCCGGAACAATACGCGCGGGTGGCCCCGGTGCTGACGGTCATCAGCCCGAATACGGCGCATGTCGGCCCAATGGGCGCGGGTCATACGTTGAAGGCGCTGAACAACATGATGTCCGCCGCCAACCGCCTGCTGGCGTTCGAGGCGGTTTCCATCGCCGCCAAGAATGGGCTGGACCCTGTCATCGTGGTGGACATGATCAACAAGTCCTCCGGCCGGAACAACGCGACGATGACGGTGTTGCCGAACAACATCTTCACGGATGATTTCGCCGCTCGGTTCACGATGGCGCTGATGGAAAAGGACGTGGCGCTGGCGGCGGAGCTGGCTGGCGACGGGTTCGGGGATCTGACCCTGACGCCGTTGATCCTGCGGAACTATCGCATGGGGATCGAACGATTCGGCCGCAACGGTGACATTCACGAGATGCTGCGGTTCTATGAGGAAGCCGCCGGCGTGAAAATCGCGAAACAGGCGGCGACGCCGTAAGCGAACCTTACTCCAGAACCAGGCCGCGCGCCGCAAGCAGGATCAAGAACGCCGCATTGGCCAACATGGCCAGCGGCGCGACCTGGGCGACAAATTTTCCCCAGCGGACTCCCGCCGAACTCCCCGCGACGGCAACCACGACCAAGGCCGGCACGGTGCCGAGGCCAAAGGCGACCATGGCCAAGGCGCCCAAACCCGGATTTCCCGCTGACATTGCAATCGCCAGCGCAGAATAAAGCAACCCGCACGGCAGGAACCCCAGGCAGACGCCGAGCCAATACGTCGTCAAAGGTGTCGGTTCGGCTGGACGGGGGGCGAGGCGCGTGATCCATCCACCGAAACGGGGTGGCGCGACATGAAGCATGCGCAGCCAGGCCGGACCATGCCTTGCGGCCAGGCTCAGGAACAGGATGGCACCGAGAGCCAGCAGAAACGAAGACAGATACGGCACCCGCCCCAGGACTGACCCACCGACCCCGGCGATGGCCCCGAGGGCGGCATAGGTCGTCAATCGCCCGAGATGGTAGGGAACCAACGCAGCGGCCTCAATCCGGCGCCATTCGCAGAGCCGTGATCCGGGCAGCCGTGCCATGCGATCGGCGACTTGTCCCAGCACGAAGCCGCCGCACATGGGTGCGCAGTGGGTCACGCTGCCTCCCGCGCCGACCAGGAACATGCCCAGGCCGAGACCGCCACCCAGCGGCACGGCACCGCACCACGCCGCAAGCCTGACCCACGCATCGTCCATCCGGGGCAACTAGGGCCCGAATGCGTCGCCGTCATTGATCCACGTCAATGCCAGGAGGTGGCGGGGCCGGCATCGTCGCGCCAGCAGGCCCAAGATACTTACCCCAACAGTCCCACCCATGGAACATCAGCGGCCATCACTGGAGTCGACCTAATGGATACTGCCGTCAGCGACGTAATGGTCGCGCTCTTGATGATCGTCCTCGGACTGATCGGCCTCCTACTCGCGGCCGGCGCGACCGATGACGGCATACTTGTGTTCGGATTGTCCCTGGCCGGCTTCGCGGTCGTCTTCGTATTCGGGCTGATACGAACTCATTACGACAAACTGGACGCAGCGCGCAGCGGAGGTGGGCACCATGGCTGAGCGCGCTGTCATCTACAACGAAGACGTTGTCCGAAAGTTCGTCATCGCCTCCATGTTCTGGGGCGTTGTTGCGTTTCTGGTCGGGGTCGTTCTGGCCGCCCAGCTTGCCTGGCCGGTGTTGAACCTGGGGCTGCCCTTCACCAATTTCGGCCGGTTGCGACCGGTCCACACCTCCGCTGCCATCTTCGCGTTTGGCGGCTGCGCTCTCTTTGCCACGTCTTTCTACATCGTCCAGCGGACCTGCCGAGCTCGGCTGTTCGGCGGGGAGGCTTTGGCGAATTTCATATTCTGGGGCTATCAGTTTTTCATCGTGATGGCGGCTCTGTCCTATGTGATGGGGTTCAGCCAGGGGCAGGAATATGCCGAACCGGAATGGCATCTGGACCTGTTCCTGACGTTGATCTGGGTCCTGTATGCGGTGGTCTTCATCGGCACGATCCTGCGCCGGGAAGAGCCGCATATCTACGTCGCCAATTGGTTCTTCATGGCGTTCATCTTGACGATCGCCGTCCTGCACATCTGCAACAATCTGACGATGCCGGCCAGTCTGTTCACCGCGAAGAGCTACAACGTGGCTTCCGGCGTGCAGAACGCGATGATCCAGTGGTGGTATGGCCATAACGCCGTCGGATTCTTTTTGACCGCCGGGTTTTTGGGGATGATGTATTACTTCATTCCGAAGGCGGCGAACCGGCCCGTCTACTCCTATCGCATCTCCATCGTGCATTTCTGGTCTCTGGTGTTCATGTATATCTGGGCGGGCCCGCACCACCTGCATTGGACCTCGCTGCCTGACTGGACGCAGACCCTGGGCATGGCGTTTTCGATCATGCTTTGGATGCCGTCCTGGGGTGGCATGATCAACGGGATCATGACCTTGTCGGGGGCGTGGGATAAACGGCTCCTCGCTGTTTGGAGTGGGTGGTAACGATTTCATACTGGCAGCCTGAGGTCGAGCTTTCCGGCGATGAGATAGACCATGGCTTTGAGGTTACGGGTTGATCGATATCCGCGCGCCTTTGCCTTCGCGGCCTGGACCAGG
>CALQHT020000463.1 GCA_943330455.2 Nitrosovibrio sp. Nv4
ACCCACGCACGACGACGCGCCGATCCTCAATGCGCCGGGACAGCAGGCTCCCGATGCCTCACGTGCCCAAACACCCGACACCCAAGCGACGCCTTGTAACCGAGCTTAAATTCTGAACCCGGCTGTATCAAAGTCGTTGACACGTTCCGTGCGGTCGATATGGTGTCGTCCGACAGTGCGCCTGTCTTGAAACAACCCGCCTATCAGGCGGTGCCACGCTAGAGCGGCTTCACCCTGACTGGAAACGGAAAACCGCTCTAGCTCTTTGTTTGATCGCATGATTAACACGCTGTGACGTTCCGCTCAGCGCGATCATGCTCTAATCCATGGGGGCGGTATGCTGCGGACGACCTTGCACGCTGTTTTGCTGGGTGGCTTCATCATGTCGGCGACCCCGACATTGGCTCAGACCACGACGGAACTCGACCCGCAGGCCGGTTTCCTTGAGCGTGTCGAGTATCATATCGGTCAAAACCCATCCTTGCCGCGCTTTCTGCTGAACGAGTGCGTGCTGGCCGGCGTTGCGGCGGCCATTGTCGCGGTCACCATCAGCGGTCCGGCAACGCCGGTGGTGGAGGCAGCGTTGGGTGTCGTTCCGGGCATGTCTGTCCTGAGCATAACCGGACTGGCTTGCGGCGCCGGTATGGCAGCCGGTGTGGCCGCCGCCGGCTTCGCCACGGCGTGGGAGGAGCGGCAGCAGATCCAGGAAGCCGCCGTGACCCAGGTCGCGTGGATCTGGAACGGCGTCACGACATCGGAACGCCTGCCCGGTGGGTGGAGCATCGCCGCGCTATGGGAACGGGCCGCGGAGGTCACACAGGTGGCGATGCAAACGATCGGGTCCGCCACGTCCACTGTTATTGTGTTCCGCGAAGTGCCTGCGCCAGTGGAGGACAAGCCGGTGGGATTCGAACTCGCCGCATTGACGCGATAGGCATGCGAGGGCTGAGTGGAACGCCAAACCAACTTGCCGAACGAATGACCCATCGTGGCGGCCACGGGGCTGGCCTGACTGCCGTGTTCGCGGCAGGGGAACGTCGTGGATGCCGGTATGACGCGGGGCTGGCGGGACGGTCGATCTTTCCGCGGGCTGGTATCATACCAACCGCCCAACCATTGACCGATGATGCATCGGCCACCCCGTCATTGGCCGGCTCGATCCGGCAACCGGTGCTTCAGCGGCTGAGAGGGAAGCGGAGCAAGTCCCGCAGTGACGGTAGCGGGACGATATCGGTCAACGATGAGCAGCGTTGGTATAGCAGCGTGTAAATTGTGCGCCAAAACAAAGGGCCAGAGCGGGTGGACACGAGGCAACCCGGCTTGCAACTTATGCCGCCGTGGGTCGGTCGGCGCGGGCTCAGTGCTTGCGGGTCTGAGCCCACCCCAGATAAAGTCCCGCGGCCATGATGACGCAGGCGCCCAGCCAGGTTGCCGCGTCGGGTAAATGGTCGAACAGCATATAGCCGACCGCGACCGAGCCGATCAGTTGGAAATACTGGAACGGTGAGATGATGTTGGCCGGCGCATAGGCCAGCGCGCGCACCACGCAATAATGGCCGAACCCGCCCAGCACGCCCAGGCCGCAGAAATACAGGAAATCCACGACGTTCGCCGGCGATTTCCACACGAAGGGCAGCACCACCAGCATGCCGATGGCGCCGAACATGGAACTGTAGATGGTCGTGGTCTCGGGCGGGTCGATATTGGCGACCATGCGGGTGAAGATCTGGTACAGCGCGTAGCAGGTGGCGCTGCCCAGCAGCAGCAGGGCGGACCAGTGGAACACGTCCCCGCCTGGGCGGATGACGATCAGCACGCCGATGAAGCCCGTGACAATCGCGCAAGCGTGGCCGAGCGTCGTGCGCTCCCCCAGCATCGGCCAGGCGAGCAGGGCGACGATCAGCGGCCCCATCATGCCGATGGCGGCGGCGTCGGCCAGCGGTTGGTAGACGATGGCACCGACGAAACACAGATTGGACACGCATTGGATGACGGAGCGGGTCAGTTGCAGCTTCGGCCTTTTCGTCAGCAGCATCTTCCAGCCGCGCCTGGGCATGAACAGCACCGCCACGAAGATCACATGGCCGGCGAAGCGCGCCCAGGAGATTTGCAACGGGCTGTAGTCTCGGCCGAGCAGCTTGGACATGGCGTTCATGAGGGGGAAGAGAGTGCCGGCGAAGCAGACCAGCAGGATGCCCCATAGGACGCGTTGGCTGTCGTCGGCGAGGAAGCGTTTCAGGCGCGCGGGCAACAAGGCGGGTCAGAACCCAACACGCGCTTGGGATGGGCGCGATGCGTTGTTTCCGCACCGAGGTTCGGCGGCGCGGCTATCCGCGAGGTGGCGCGTCGGCATGTCTCGGTTCCTCGCGGAGGTCGTGCGGTTCGGCTGGCCGAACGGCGGGGGGATGCCGCGGCGTTTAGGCGGTTGGGCCGGGATTGGACAGCGCGGTTAACGCAACACAGCCCTCGCCAACGCCACGACGCTGCCGGCGGAGGCCGCTCGGCACCATCACACCAATTCCACCCGTGCCCGATGTCCGGACGCGACGGCGAGACGCCGGTCGCGCGTTAGGAGCGTCGCGTCCAGTGCCTCGGCGAGAGCGACGTAGACCGCATCGTACGCGGTCAGATTATGGCGCAATTCCCAGACCCGCGGGAGCAGGAAATCATGCGGGTAACGCCGTATCGGAAAATCGGCGAGGTCTTCGAGCGCCGCACGTCCGCGTGCGTCATCGATCTCCCCGCCCAGGGCATATCGACGAAGGACCTGCGCGGTTTCGATGTCGATCAGATGCGGCGCGTGAAGGGTCAGGTCGGGGACGAACAGGCGTTGTTCTACCGCCGGGGCCGAACGGGTGCGCAGGAGCACCTCGATCAGGGCCGACGCGTCCACGACCATCACATGCGGTCACGTTCGGCGCGGACCGCCTCGGACGGCGGTATTGTGGGTTCGATCGCCGACCGGCGATCCATGCGCGCGCGCAGTTCCGCGATTGTTGGCTGGCTGGCGACCCGACGAAGTTCGTTGAGGAGGTAGTCGGAGAGCGACATGCCCGCCAGTGCCGCGCGGGATTTGAGTTCGCGATGCAAGGGGTCCGGCACGTTGCGAATTTGGACCATCGTGGACATGCGATAATGATGAATGAATGTGTAGCACATGTCGAGGTTGCGTGGATTGGCGGGTGCGAACCAACGTTGTGGGATCGAGTGCACGCCCCACCGTCATTGCCGGGCTTGACCCTGTAGGGCCGGGCACATCCTTGACACTTCAGACCGGGCACATGGTTGACACTTTAGTGGGCTTGTTCCGATTGAACGAGCCTGGCTCGGTCGCTCTCATCGCGCTATGTCACGGACCGACTCCCCC
>CALQHT020000464.1 GCA_943330455.2 Nitrosovibrio sp. Nv4
CCGGAAGACCTAGCCCTGTTGCGCAACGCCTCCCAGCAGATCGGTCCGAATCCCACCTCCCTCCGGAAGACTTTTCGACGGTCATCGAGGGAACATCGCAGCACACGTCAGCGATATATTCATTCCGCATTTGTGCGACTCCCGTAGCCGCAAGGGGAGGGGGAGAAAAATCGACCGTTCGATCTCCCACGACCGGCTTTTCATCGTACGTCCGTCCCGCCGTCACGGGCAGCGGACCGCCGCGCCCGGCCGCGCAACAGCAGCATCACCCCGATCCCCGCGGTGAAAATCACCGTCGTCTCCCCCAACGTGTCGAACCCGCGATAATCCGACAGAATCGAAGTCACCACATTCGGCACCCCGGTCTCCTTCACCGAATCCGCCAGATAGCGCGGCGCCACGTGGCGATGGATCGCCGTGTCCGGAGACCCGAATCCAGGCAGATCCAAAGACCCCCAGACCAGCGCGCCCCCCACCACCGCGGACAGCAGCAAAGGCACCAGGTCGCGGCGGACCGGCTTCATCTCGGTCGAACGAGTCAGATGCAACGCCGCCAGCAGCAGCACAGTGGAGATACCGGCACCGACGGCGGCCTCGGTCATTGCCACATCGACCGCATCCAGCACCATCATCACGCTGGCCATCAGGAAACTGTTGATGCCGCTGAGGATAACGATGCCGAACAGGCTGCGCTGGCGGATGATGGCAACGGTGACGGCGGCCAAAAGGGTCAGCAGCACCGTGTTGATCAGGGATTCCATCATCGAGATATCCGCCGACCGTCTTCCGCTCGGCTGGCGCCGCGATCGTCTTCCGCGCGGCTGACGCCGCGACCGTCTTCCGCGCGGCTGGCGCCCCGACCGTCTTCCGCGCGGCTGGCGCCCCGACCGTCTTCCGCGCGGCTGGCGCCGCGACCGTCTTCCGCGCGGCTGGCGCCGCGACCGTCTTCCGCGCGGCTGGCGCCGCGACGATCCTCCGCCAGCAACGGCTTGATGTTTTCATGCAAGGCGGCCCGCGCCAGGGCGTGGGTCACGACCGGGCCGGTGAACACCAGCAAACCCAGGATGAACAGCAGCTTCAGGCTGACCAGACTCAGCCCGGCGGCCAGCATCATGCCCAACAGCATCAACCCGGCGCCCAAGGTGTCGATGACGCTGGCCGCGTGCATCCGGGTGAAAAGCTCCGGCATGCGAACCAAGCCAAGGGCGCCGATCATCGTGAACAGACCGCCCGCCGCCATCAACACCCAGCTTGCGAGTTCCAGCACCATCAGCCCTGGTCCTCCATATCGTAGGCCAGATCGCCGCGCCGGAAGAATTTCAGCACCGCGAGCGTGCCGATCAGGTTCAACAGCCCATAGGTCAGGCCGATATCCAGGAACTCCGGCCGGTCGGTCAGGAAACCCAGCACCGCCAGCAACAGGATCGCCAAAGTGCCCACCGCGTTACCCGCCAAAGCCCGATCGAACACCGTCGGCCCCTTGATCGCGCGGATGACCGCAAGCACCAGAGACACCAGGATCGCGATGGTGGCGGCGGCGAACATCAGGAAGCTCCCTCGAACCGAGTCACGCGGCGGTCCATGCGGCCGCCTTCCAGATCGTCCGCCCCGTCCCTGACCAGCGCATGCACCGTGATGTCATGCCCCCGCACCGCGACCGAAATCGTGCCCGGTGTCAACGTGATCGAGTTCGCATAGGTGGCAATTCCGACCGAGCTGCGCTGACCGGCTCGCACCACCGTCATGGTCGGGGAAATCGGCAAGGACGGATGCAGCACGACCTTGCTCACCGCCCACGCCGCCTTCGCCACTTCCCACGCCAACCACGGAAAATACGTCACCGCTCGACCGAGCAAATGCACCGGGTGGCCTTCGCGATCGGTCGCGCGGACATGCGAGACGGCCCAGGCGCAAAGCAGCGAGCAGACGGCTCCGACCGTCACCAGTTTCACGGTGTAGTGGCCGGACAAAGCCAGCCAGAACGCGAACAGAAAGGCCGACAGGCTTAGAGTCCGCACCATATCTCCCTCTCGTGTCCGGCGGCCCCGGTCGCCGGCTTTGGCGGCGTTTCGGCCGGCCTCTGTCCCCCTGCACCTGGTGCCTGAACAAGCAAAAGGCGCGCAGTGTCGCCCCGTATGGCACCCCATGTTATCGTGCGCGACACCAGCCATAATCGGCGGCATCCGTCAACGAGGACGGGCGAACGGAAGGAAACGGTCATGAGCATCACCATGGGGAGCGGCGATTTCACCTATCAACCGGCGGAAGGCTGGGGTGAGTGGCCGGAAGGTTGGGACGAAGGCGATGTCGCCGCGGTCGGCGTCGATCGTTGGGACAATGTCTACGCCTTCAACCGTGGGCCTCACCCGATGGTGGTGTTCGACCGCGATGGCAAGTTCCTGCGATCCTGGGGCGAGGACGTGTTCCATCGCGCCCACGGCGTCCATATGGGGCCGGACGACACGATCTACCTGACCGATGACGGCGACCACACGGTGCGCAAATGCACCCTGGACGGGAAAGTGCTGATGACGATCGGCATTCCCGGCAAAGCGTCTGCTTATATGAGCGGGGAGCCGTTCAACCGTTGCACGCACACGGCGCTGTCGCCTCAGGGGGACATCTATGTCTCGGACGGCTACGGCAATGCGCGGGTGCATAAATACACGCCGGATGGGCGGTTGTTGCACTCCTGGGGCGGACCGGGGACGCTGCCGGGCGAGTTCAACATCGCGCACAACATCACCTGCGACGAGGACGGCTGGGTGTATGTGGCGGACCGGGAGAACCACCGGGTGCAGGTGTTCGACGGCAATGGCAAGTATGAGACTCAGTGGAACAATCTGCACAGGCCGAGCGGACTGTTCATGACGGGGGGGAAGTGCCCGTTGTGCTATGTGGCGGAACTCGGGCCGCATCTGCCGGTGAACCGGGACCATCCGGGGATTGGGCCTCGGATCAGCATCCTGGACAACAAGGGGGTGATGATTGCACGGGTGCAGGCAGCGCCTCCGAGGGGGGTGGGGCCGGGGCAGTTCATTTCGCCGCATGGGATGACGGTGGATTCTCGGGGTGATCTGTATGTGGGGGAGGTGGCGTTTACGTCGTTTTCCCGGTCGTTTCCGAATGATCCGAAACCGGCGCGGATCCGGTGTTTGCAGAAGTTGGTGAAGGTGGCGGGGTAAGGGCGGGGCTTCGCCCCATCAGCGTTAGGATAAGCTTTTGGCGGAGAATATCCTTTGCCTGACCCGCCTCCTTCGCGATTCAGCAAGCCGGCGGCAGATCCGGCCCCGTGCGTTGATAAAGTCCGCCAGGGTGAACGTGTCAGGCACCAGAGCGTCGCA
>CALQHT020000465.1 GCA_943330455.2 Nitrosovibrio sp. Nv4
ACAGCCTGGTCCAGGCCGCGAAGGCAAAGGCGCGCGGATATCGATCAACCCGTAACCTCAAAGCCATGGTCTATCTCATCGCCGGAAAGCTCGACCTCAGGCTGCCAGTATGAAATCGTTACCACCCACTCCAAACAGCGAGGAGCCTTCGATCATCTCCTGGACGGCGGCCAGCGGATCGGCGGCAAACCGATCAGTGATATCCGCCTCTTCAAACTCCAGAACCAGAGCCTCATCACTACGGTGGAGGCTGGCGTCGAGCGGACGGTCGGCGGCAACCCGCATCTGGGGGTCGAGCATGTGGCGGGGTTTGAGGAGCGACAGGTTTGCGCTCAGCGAATGCAAGTTCTCAATCTGCCGAGAGTGAAAAATTGTCGAGATGGACTGACCCAACAGTTCGTCCGGTGATGCGCCCAGAAGCCCGATCAGGTCCCCCGCGACCTGGAGCACTTCGAACGTGTCGTTATCCAATACCAACATCGCACCATGCGGCAGAATCGCGCCTGGGATATGAATCTTCTCCCGATCACAATTCGTTAGAGCGATTGCGGTGTGTCCTGGAATTGCAGTTTTCACTTTGTTTCATCCCAACCGCTCAGCCAGTTTTCGAACACTTCGAACGTCTCGATTGCCCCGCTGAGCAATGCGGTTCGGCCTATCGGTGCCGGTCCCACCGACGCAAGCCGGTCCAGAAAGGCAACCCATGCGTTGCCGGTGTCGGCGCCGCGGCCAGCGAAGAAGCGGCGCCCCTCAATCGATTCCATGCCGAACAGCCGGTCGAGGCCGCGACAAAGTAGGCGTCCACCCAGTGCCGATCCTTCGACGACATACAGGGCGCCGAGCCGGCGCTCTGGGCAGTCGTACTGAGGGATAGTCGCGCAGAGAGGGATGCGCGCGACTGACGCGGCATTGACGTCGAGGCGTATGAGATCCTCCTCCAGCCATTGCGTGCGGGTGTTGTCTACGCCGACAGCGCGTTCAAAGGGCAGGTAGAATCCATACAGGCAGGTCAGCAGCGCCCGATAATCCGCAAGGCTGATCGTTCCATCTTTGACGGCTGAAAACCCAGCATGTCGATGGAGTCTTTCATGAGATTCTTGCGTTGCCGAGCGCAAAGCTATGCGGTGTGGAGTGATGTTGATTGAATTACTGGAAATGGGGGGATTGATCTCGCCAATTTCACTTATTTCCAGGAGGTCGGTCAAAAATAAACTGCCGGCGGCAAAATGGAATTGAACCCCGCGATTGAGTGATGAAGTATCCGCAATTCCCGGCGATTGGATTTGTCCGAAACGATATTTAACGGCTCTATCACATAGCTAGGTTTGTCAACCCCTGCGCCTCCCCGGCCGTCGCTCGAAATCCTCGTCACGGCTTGGCGGGCAATGGCGTTGAACGGGCGGTTTCGCGCGCGCAAGGGTATAAGACCCTGCCTGGAAGCGCCGGGAAACGCGCGGTCGGACCGACAATCGGTCCCGCATCGGCCCATCACGCCGCGGGCATCAGTAAAATATTGATTCCAATAAGTTGTCATCCGCCACGCTACCACGAATGGGTCATGACGCCAAACTATAATGGTAAAATGGACGGTGTCGTCGATCTCGTCCGAACCCGTTTGATCAAATACCGTCACGCGCCCCACTTTCCCTGGTCTGCGCCGCCCATTGATCGATCCGCCCTTGCCAATAAACCACCTCCTTGCCGTCGATGTCCCACGCGACTTCGCCGGCAAACGGCAGCCACAGGCCGCCGTGAAGCCGATAGTCGGAAAACCGCCCGCGCCACGGCGTGGGCAGGAACGGCGCCGCGGCCGACCGTGGCCGATCGGGCGCAAACGCGCCGACAATCCGCCCATCGCCGTCGAGGCTGAGGATGACCTCCGACGCGGTCTCCCCCCCGCCCGCGCTCACCGTCAGGGTATCGGGGCCGTCGACACGCCAGCGCAGACTTGTGTTGAGCAGAATGGCGCCAGGTGCCCAGGCCAGTTCCGCCAGATACCGCATCAACTCCCCCCTCACGAGTGCAGGCGTATGTTCGGCGCGGGCTATCGGAATGACACCCAGCGCCAGGATATCGAAATGGCCTTCGCCATGGTCCAATGCATCACGCGCCGAGATCATACCGAACGGCCCGGCATTCGCCCGCCAGTCGAATTCGCAGGCACGCGTCGAGATCGTCTGGGTGGCGGTGAATCCCAACCACGACGAAGCGTCGAGGCTTCGCTTCATCCGCCCCGTCTGGGTCAGCCTGACGACGCCGCGATCGTCGTCGGGTTGCACACCCAGCCGGATCGCCAGGTCGTGGACCGCGGCGGGCAGTCGTGCCGCGTCTTGGTCGTTGTTTACCGGCATGACACTTTCCTTCTTCCGGTTTTATGTCGTGGTTTGCAGTAATGCCAACCGACCTGGCCCCTCTCGTCATTGCCGGACTTGATCCGGCAACCCACCCCCTGCCGTTGAAGCCCGGCAATGACGAGAGGGGCGATGGCGGTGCATGGGTGATTGTTTCGGCGGGTTGGTAAAAGCAATCAACGGACATCGGCGACCACAAAAATCCAGCGCCCGAGGCTAAAAACGATCCCACCCACATAAGGCCCGCCAAAGACCATCCTGTTATTACGGGCCAACCACTCAGGCAAATAGATATCGAAATTCGCTCGGCGATCGGACGTGTAACGAGCCGCGGTCGGTGTGATGGGACAATTCCAGCCGCTCACGGCCAGCACGACGATCTCGACCAGCACGATCCCGGATGACAGCGCCGAATGGAAATACGCGCCCTCAAGCGCGAAGACCCAGATCGCGACGATCCAGCCTGCGAAAAAACCCCAAATGATCGTGTGCGCCGTCTTGATCGCGGCGAGGATGAGGCTCGGGGAGGCGCGGAGCATATGGGTTCCTCATCGTCCCGAATTGGGTGTCGGCGGACCCAGAACCCGGCGGCCATGCCGGCATCCAGCGGCTCGATGCCCGGGATGCTCACAACACCATCGTGCTTTCGACCGGCCGGCGTGCCGAATATGGCATTCCCGGACCATGCCCGAAGCGCATCACCAGGTCGGGGCGGCGGCCCGGTATGCCGACCAAGCCCGCCAGTTCCGGCCGTAGGCGCGGGACTTCGACGGGTTGGTTGACGAACGCATGGCGCAGACCGAGCGCGGTCGCCTGCAACGCGAATCGCTGGCAGGCCTGCCCGCACAGCACCCAATGCGCTCGGTCTTCCTTTTGGCAGGCGAACACCGCGATCGCCGGCGTGGATGCGATCTGGCGGGCGTATTTGGCGTTCTCGGTCTCGGCCCGAAACATCCAGTCGAACACATGCGGCCCCAGCCAGGCCGGAAG
>CALQHT020000466.1 GCA_943330455.2 Nitrosovibrio sp. Nv4
ACCCCCTCCCTCAAGGGGAGGGGGAGAATTTTCTACGTCTTCCATCCAAGCCCGAATCAGATCCCAACCAGATCAGCCACCCCCACTCGACCCGCCTGCACGTGCCAATGGCCTGGACACATGGGCTGGATGGGCTGCCGGGGTTCGATCCAATGGCCTCGACCCTGGATTGGACCGCCGATCCGGACCTGATACGCAGTGAAACCGGCAGACCAATGGGCTTCCTCGGGATCGCGCATCCGCTGGTACGGCGTGCGGTCAGCCAGGCCCGCCGCTCCGAGACCACATCCGGGCAGGATCGCCGCGTCGCCGTCACCTGGGCCGCCCCTGGCGCCGACCTGGCCGCACTGCTCACCTTCGCCGTCGAAATCCGGGCACGCGACCACATCGCGCTGCGACGCCTGATCGGTGTCCTGCTGCCACGTTCCGGTGCGCCCCAGGCCATGGACTCCCCGGCCGACATGCTGGCCCATGCCGTGGATACCGCCCGTGCGGCGCCCTCCGACGCCTGGGATCGTTGGTTCGCCGCCTGGGTCACGGATCGAGAGGCCGACGCCCTCGACGCCGCCAACCAGGTGGCGGAGCGTATGGAAGCGGCCTTCGCGGCGACGCATGGACGGATCCTGCATCACCAATCCGCCGATCTCGACCGATGGCTGGAACTCCGCGCCGCCGACCTTTGCGGCATCAGCCACGCTCCGCCCGCCGATCTGTTCGGTCGGCCGCCAGCCGGCCCGCTCTGGCGTCATCTGGCGAACCCGTTGGACAGGCTGACCGGCTGCGCCGCCGATCCCGCCACACCGGAGCCACGCCGGCGCGATGCGCAAGCCGTTGTCTCCCATTACAAACGACTGGCGGGCGATCTGGCTGCCCGCGCCGACTTGTCGGAGGTCCGGCTGTCCCGGATCGGGTTGCTGATGCTGGTGCCGCCGGACCTCGCCCCCGCGTCGGTCACCTATCCGCCCCGGCCGGCACCGGATTCCACAATGCACGCACGCGACCGGACCTCCGTCGATGGGGTTTGACGTCGCCGACTGCGTGCTGTCGGGTTCGGCACTGACAGAACCGTTCCTGCGCGATGCGTTTTTGCCCGTTGCCCAGCGACTGGGCGCTTATCCCGGGCCCCAGGACGAGGCCCTGTCGGCCTCCGGCTGGTCCGCGTATCGGCGCCGGTTGCTGGGAATGGGACGGTCCGGCGGCGCGCTGCGGATCCACAGACACGTCATCGCCCCGCTCGCCGGTCTGTTGGGCTACACCGATTCCGGTCGGCAACCGGATGTCGCGACCCGGGAAGGCATGGAGGACGGCGGCTGGCTGATGCGCGCCGCCGACGGGACGCGGTTGCGCAGCTGGGCGGTGCCGATGGACACCGGCCTGGATGGATTCCGGGCGGGAACCAGCGGGGAAGCCCGTGGCGGATCCCGAGGGGCGCCCACGAATTCGGCGCGCGCCTATCGCACCAGCCCGACCCGTGCCGCCTTGCGGGTGCTGCTGGCCAGCGGGGAGCGTGCCGGGCTGCTGACCAATGGCGACGTATTGCGCCTGCTGATCAGTGATCCGGTGCACCCCGACAGCCACATCACCATCCCGCTGTCCGGCAACGACGGGTGGCACAACCAGGACACCCCGCCCGACTCGTTCGCGCTGCTGCTGGCCCTGGCCGGAGCGCGCGCCCTGGCGTTGTTGCCGCGATTTCTCGACGCGGCACGCCTGCATCAGACCCGCCTGACGGGCGAACTCCGGCTTCAGGCACGCGACGGGCTGGAAGGATTCCTGCGCGCGGTGCTGGCGCATCCCGAGAACGCTACTGGGATCACTGGCGGGACCACCGGCGGGACCACCGGCGGGACCACCGGCGGGACCACACGCACGACCCCTGGCGCGCGCCCTGGCGCGACCACTGGAACGCCCACTGGAACGCCCACTGGAACGCCCACTGGCACGCCCACTGGCACGCCCACTGGCACGCCCACTGGCACGCCCACTGGCGCAACCGTTGACGCAACCTCTGGCGCGACCATCGGCGCGACCAATCCCCGGACCATGCCTGGGAACGGACCAGGGGCATATGGCAGGACATATGGCAGGGCGGCTGATATCGCCGAACGCCCCGACGCGGCGGCGATCTTGTGGGAAGACGGGCTGATCCTGGTGCATCGGCTGCTGTTCATCCTGAAGCTGGAAGCCTCGACCGACCCGGCCCGCGCCTTCAGCTTTGCCTCCACGGCGCCCTGGCGGCGCTCCCTGTCGCCCAACCAGGCGCTTGGCCCGCTGGTCCGCCGCCTGCTGGACCAGGGCCACGACACCGGCCGCATGTTGGAAGACGGGTTGCGGACCGTGTTTCGCGCCTTCCGCGACGGGCTCCATGCCGGGGATCTGAGCATTGCCCCCCTCGGCGGCGCGCTGTTCGGACCGCGCAGCATGACCTTGTTGGACGATCTGGTGTGGGGGGAGCGTGCGGTCGCCGTCCTGCTCGACCGGCTGTTATGGACCACGCCGAAGGGACGCCCGCGGGAGCGGGTGCATTACGGCGCGCTGGATGTGGAGGACCTCGGCGGCGTCTATGAGTCGCTGCTGGAACTGGAGCCCGGCATCGCCCGCGAACCCATGATCCGCCTACGCAGGGGAAAGCAGGAAATCGTGGTGCCGGCGCGCGATCGTCCCGGAGCCCCCAAACCGGTCGCACCGGTCGCACCGGACGCACCGGGCGAACCGGGCGAACTGGGCGCACCAGTCGCACCGGCCGAGGACATCCAACCCGGGCGGTTCTTCCTGCATTCCGGCCGGGAACGGAAATCGTCCGGATCCTATTACACGCCGCACGGCTTTGTCCGTTACCTGGTGCGGGAGACATTGGGGCCGCAGGTCCGCCGGCTCAGTCCCGAGGACGATCCGCATCCGGCGGCCCTGCTGACCTTGCGGATCGTCGATCCCGCCACCGGCAGCGGCCATTTCCTGGTCGAGGCCTGCCGCTTCCTGGGCGAGGCGCTGCACGCGGCCTGTCGGGCCTGCGATGAACAGGCGATGGCGGCCGAGACGTTGGCGCAAACCGATCCGGCATTCCCACATCTTGAAATGGGGCGCGCACCGGAGAAAACTCTCCCCCTCCCCTTGCGGGAGGGGGCTGGGGGGAGGGGTTTCATACAACACTCGTGCGACATCACCCCTCCCCCCTCCCCCTCCCGCAAGGGCTACGGGAGTCGCACAAGTGCGGAACGATTTGCCAGTCGCCATCCGAGCAATATCGGGTCAAGACGGAGCAAACCGTGATGCATAGTCTTGGGCCCCGGCGGCCGGTAACCACGGGAGGTATAGCCGGACCAC
>CALQHT020000467.1 GCA_943330455.2 Nitrosovibrio sp. Nv4
CCCACCAATGTTCCGGTTCCAAGGGCCGTCGCCCTTGGTGGGGTCCAGGGGCAAAGCCCTGGTCGGGGTCCGGGGCGGAAGCCCCGTCCTTCCTCTACAACGGCGACATCCGATAAGCCGCCTCCACCAGTGCCACCGCCGCGGCATTGTCGGACAAATCCGCGATCGGCTTCCGACCGTCCCGCACCCGTTGCAAGGTATCGCGCACGAATTCCGGGTAGAAGAACGCGTTGGTCAGTTTCATCTCCCGCGTGGTCCGTTGACGGTCGTTCGTCACGATTTCCAGCGACCCGTTCTCCCGTGCCGCGAAGTAATGTTTCTCGGTCCGGATGCTGTAATGCATGTCGAACACCGAGTTTGGGGCCGGGTAAAGATACCCCGTCTCCACCATGCAGCTTGCCCCGCCGCCCTGCATCAGCACCACGGCATGGTCCTCGATGGTCAGGCGTTCGGCTCGGTTCGACATCATCGCCCCGGTCACGGTCAGGTCGGCACCATTCAGCAGCACCCGGCACAGATCGAGGAAATGCACGCCCAGATTCAGCAGCGGACCGCCGCCGGATTGCGGGCGGTCGATCACCCAGGGCACGCGCTGCTGGTGATAGCGATCGACCATGCCGCCCACGAACTTGAACATCAGGTAATGGATCGCCTCGTTGGCGGCGACCTCCCGGATCGTGTCGATGATCGGGCAGTAACGGAACACATAAGGCACTGCGGCGAAATGATCGGCCGCCTTGGCACGATCGGCGATGTCCTGCGCCTCGGTCGCGCTGATGGCGCAGGGCTTTTCCATGGCGAAGGGAATGCGGGCGTCGATCAGGAACCGGGCGAGTTCGGCCATGTCGCAATGACGTGCCAGGGCGAACGCGAAGTCCGGCTTCAATTGCGCGCACATCTCGCGATAGTCGGCGAAGGCGGGGCATTTGGCTTGCGCCGCGATGGGTTCCGCGCGTGACAGGTCAGGGTCGCTGACGCCGACGAAGGTCGCGTCCGCCATCCCCAGCACCGGGTCTAGAAAGAACGGCGTGTGCCAGTGCGAGACCCCGATCAATACGATACGCATGGCGCTTCCCTGTTTTGGATGTTCCCGATCATATCAGTCCCGGCGCTTGCTGACGAATGCCGCGCCCGGATGCCAGCAATTCTGATTATGGCCAAATGAGGTACCCTCATCGTCATGCCTGATGGCCGCGTCCGGCCCTGAGACATCGTGGGTCCTCGCCATGCTCGCCCCAAAGTGGGGGCAGCGCGTGGCTCCGGTCCCGCTGAAGACGGCGGATTTGACACGCCGATGCGTGGCCGCCACGGCGATCGGAGCTCGACGCGAAGGAACAGGCGTCTCGATCGAACCGAGGAGCATCCGCGCGCGTCATCGCCCCGCCGCTTGCGGCCCGGCCCCATATAGGCTGCATTACCACCCAGTAGCCCAACCGAACCAGGAGCCCCTCCCATCATGAGCAAGGAAATCCGCCTGCTCTCCACCAGCGCCATCCTGGGCTATGGATTCCCGGAAGCCTCCCTGAAAGCCGGCCTGGATCGCAAGCCCGACATGATCGGCGTGGACGGCGGCAGTTCCGATCCCGGCCCGCATTATCTGGGCATCGGCAAGCCGTTCTGCTCCCCCATCGCCATCCGCCGCGACCTGCGCCTGATGCTGCATGCCGCCATCGCCCAGAAAATCCCCCTGGTGATCGGCACCTGCGGTGGCGCGGGCGGGGAGCCGCATCTGGACCTGGTCGCCAACATGGCGCGCGAGATCGCCCGCGAGGACGGGCTGCACTTCAAACTGGCCGTCATCCACGCCGAACAGAGCCAGGCCGAGATCAAACGCCGCGTCGCCAAGGGCTGGGTGCACGGCCTGGCGCATCAACCGCCGCTCGATGACGCGACGATCGAACGCTCCACCCGGATCGTCGGCATGATGGGGCCGGAGCCCTTTATCGAGGCCCTGGACAACGGCGCCCAGGTCGTTCTGGCCGGGCGCAGCAGCGATCCCGCGCCCTGGGCCGCCGCCGCGATCCGCGCGCAACTGCCGCCCGCGCCCGCCTGGTATGCCGGCAAGATGCTGGAATGCGGCGCCACCCCGTCGATCCCCAAAGGCCATGATTGCCTGTTCGTCACGGTGCGGGAGGATCACGTCGAGTGCGAGCCGACCAATCCGATCCGCCGCTGCACGCCGCTGTCGATCGCCAATCACTCGCTGCACGAAAACAGCAGCCCGATCCACCACATCGAGCCCGGCGGCATGCTGGACACCTCCGACTGTCGTTTCGACGCTGTCAGCGACCGAGCCGTGCGCATATCCGGCATGCGCTGGAATCCGGCCGAACGCTACACGGTGAAGCTGGAAGGCGTGGAGATGGCCGGCTACCGGTCCGTCTGCATCTGCGGCACGCGCGATCCGCTGCTGATCGGGCGGGTCGATACCTTCCTTGAATCCGTCCGCCAGGAAGTCCTGACCAAGGCCGCGGCCTTCGGCGCCGAACCGGATAGCTACAAACTTGGCATCCGTGTCTATGGCCGGGACGGCGTGATGGCAGCCCGTGAGCCATTGCGTGACGCAATGTTGAGTAAAGAGGGGCCGCACGAACTGGGCTTCGTCATCGAAGTCGTCGCCCAGCAAAGCCAGGAAATGGCCAGCGCCGTTCTCGGCATGGCACGCACCAACATGCTGCACACCGATTTTCCGGGCCGTTTGTGCCGGGAAGGCAACATGGCCTTCCCGTTCTCGCCTTCCGACATCGAGGTCGGCCCGGTCTATCGCTTCAGCGTCTACCACGTGACCGAGGTCGACAATCCGACCGAGTTGTTCCCGATCGAATACGAGATGGTGTGACATGGGACTGATCCGAGACGTCGCGCGAGTCTGCAAGAGCAAGAACGCCGGGCCGTTCGAACTGACCATCGATGTGGTGTTCGACGATGCCGAAACCTTTCAACGCGTCAAGGCAACGGGCGTGCTGTGTCCGGACCTGTTCGCGCGCCTCTATAACGTGAAGGCGGAACACGTCCTGTTCACCCCCTATGACGCCGCTTTCGCATTCAAGGCGACCTTCCCGCGCCTGGTGCCGTCGGGGGAGTTCGGCGACACCGATGTCTATGGCTGCCAGCAGCACGCCCCGCTGTTGGATGTCGATTTACCGATTTGATACCAACGGGCCGAAACAATGACCGATGCACCGACCTTACCGTCATTGCCGGGCTTGACCCGGCAACCCACCCCCCGCCATTGAAGCGCGGGGTGCCGGGTCAAGCCCGGC
>CALQHT020000468.1 GCA_943330455.2 Nitrosovibrio sp. Nv4
AAGGATTTCGCCACGATCCGATCCGTCCTCTCCACCGCCAGGAAGCAGGGGTGGAGCTTGCTCGAGACCCTGATGACCGATCCGTTCAGCCTGATCGGCCGATTACGATTGGTGGGAGATGCGGCGGGGTAGCTGGGCAGTTACCAAAGGTCTTACCCTGCCGCGTGAAGTCCGTCGCGTGATCATCGCGGCGGACCCGGACCAACCCGGGCGGGATGCCGCGCGAACCGCGTGGCACCGGTGGAAGGCCGAAGGAAGAGAGGTGAAAATCGCGCTGCCGACTGGCGACGGCGACTTCAACGACATTCTGTGCCGGAGGGCGCCTCATGGCGGATGATCCCTCGACCGGCTTCACGATCCATGACGCTCCGCCGGGCAAGGGCGCCGATGATGACAAGAAGAGGCAATCCCAGCGCGAACTGATCATCGAGGCAGTCCAAGCCGCCAGTGTGCAGTTCTGGCATGATCCGGACGGGCACGCGTTCGCGTCGGTTCCCCTGTCCGCCGACCGTCCGGAGGGCGCGGTCATGCATCTTCGGGTTCGAGGCCGTCGGTTTGCTTTGATTTGTCGGACGCTCTACGGGGCGGCGAACCCAGTGACAGGCACCCACGGCTCCCGGCCTGGCAGTGTGTCCGATACGGCAATGAGTGAGGCGGTCCCGGCATTCGAGGCGATGGCATTAGCTGCGCCAGAATATGAACCTGGGGTCCGCCTGATGCTAAATGGTGATGCGGTTTGGATCGACCTGGGGGACAAGCACTTTCGGTCGATCAAGGTCACGGCAACGGGTTGGACAGTTGAAGAGAGGACGCGGGCGCCGCTGGTGAGGCCCGACGGGATGCGCGCGCTGCCGATACCGGTGCGCGCTGGCGGCGCGCTCAAGCGGTTGCAGGGGCTATTCAACCTGCCGGACGATGCCGAGGGCCAGCACAACTTCCGCTTAATTGCGGCATGGCTGGTGGCCGCGCTCTATCCGACCGGCCCGTATGCGGTGTTGGCGGTCGATGGCGAACAAGGCTCTGGCAAATCAAGCGCATGTAAGATGCTGCGACGTCTGGTTGACCCAAATGCGGCCGATCTTCGGGCAACACCCCGCAGTGAAGACGACTTGTTGATTGCCGCTATGAACGGTCGCGTGGTCGCGTTGGATAACGTCTCCCACATTGAAGCCGATATGGCGGATGCGCTGTGCCGCCTCGCGACAGGGGCCGGGTTTGGCAAACGCACACTCTACAGCGACCTTGGCGAAACGATTGTTGCCGTGTCCCGGCCGATCCTGCTGAACGGGAT
The DNA here is from genome assembly GCA_943330455.2 of Nitrosovibrio sp. Nv4. GTDB lineage: Bacteria > Pseudomonadota > Alphaproteobacteria > Acetobacterales > Acetobacteraceae > Rhodopila. Next base: position 1,292 of record CALQHT020000468.1, read on the forward strand.
TCCTTCTCTTCTGGCGCGAGCGGACCTGGCCGACCGCAGCATTGCCGTGACCCTGCAACACATTCCCGACGACAAGCGCCGTCCGGAATCCGAGGTCTGGTCAAACTTCGATGCGTGCGCGCCGGCAATCTTCGCACTGTTGCTGGATGCGCTGGTGGTCGCGCTTGGGAGACTGCCGAAGCTGCAACTCTCCCGGTTGCCGCGAATGGCGGACTTTGCCCGGCTGGCCTGTGCGGCGGCTCCTGCCTTCGGGTGGAGTCAGGACGACATGCTGGCCGCGCTGGATGCCAACCGCGAGGCGTCGGTTGAAACGATCCTGGGGGCCGACCCGATTGCCGAAGCGCTCCGATCGATTGCCGAACGAAGCAAGCCGCAATGGGAAGGCACGGCTACCAGCCTGCTTGAGGCGGTGAATGCGCTGGTGTCGTCCGACGTGCGAAGCAGGCGCGGCTGGCCAGTTGATGGCGCGCGGCTTTCGACGCGCCTGAGGCGCCTCGCCCCGGCCCTGCGGCGGGGTGGGGTGGAAGTGATCCTGCCGACCAGCGGCGGGCGCGATGGTCGCAAGATCATTATCCGCCCCGCAGATACAGGAAATCAGCGTTCCCAGCGTTCCGAGCGTTCCACCGGGGCGCAAGCCTCTGATACGGAACACAATCCCCGGAACGCTGGCCGAACCGGTGAGCGTTCCCAAGACGCGCCCAGCGTTCCCGAGCGTTCCTCTAACCCGTTGGAATCACATGCTTGGAACGGTGGGAACGCTGGGAACGCTGAATCCCGGCAACCTGAGGGGCACACGGACGGCGCCGATGCTGATGAGTTGGTCCTGTGACCGCCGCCGAGTTGCTGGTCGGTCTCGGCCGACTGGGAGTGTCGATGCGGGTGGACGGGGACGCTTTGCGCCTCACACCGGCGTCCGCGATCCCGTCTCGTCTGTTGGGCGATCTACGGGCGCACAAGGTCGAACTCATGCGGTTGCTGATTGCGTCCGACGCCGCCGGTGAGCCGCCTCTGCCGATCGACCTTGGGAGCCTTCCGGCCGGTCCGTGTTTGGAATGCGGCAATGGCCTGTGGTGGCGGCTGTCATCGTTCGAACCGGACGGACCTGGTCCGTGGCAGTGTCAGCGGTGTCAACTGCCCGACCCAACCGCGTGGCGGGACGCCTGTTGCTTCCCGGATGGCCGGGCCATCGGACAGCGAGAATTGAAAAACTGCGGTTGGCCAATTGATTTCGTAAAATCCTGAGCGACCGATGCCGATATTGCGGGGGCGGGGGCACGCGGACCCGCAGGAAATTGTAAGGAGGGCAGGTGATGGGCGGGTACAATTCGGGGCGCCCAGGATGGCATGCGTTGGTTGAAGGTGCGTTCGTGCTCGATGTCGGAATGCTTGTTAAGCAAGGCGGTATTGTCCCCGGCCGCGCGGGACGCGGAAGCGTGACCTGGGACAGGGCCGGTAAGGAGGCCGCATCCGTTGGTTTTGATTTCGACCTTACAAATCCTGATCAAGGTTCGCTTCGTCTCCGTTACCGCGCCACAAGGCAGGGTGTTTCCTCGACGGAAGATTACGAGATTCGTCTTTCCGCGTCCGAGCTTCATCTTGGGGGACGGCGATGGTGGTTCATCTGTCCTGTCAGCGGACGGCGGGTTGCGAAGCTGTATCTCCCGCCCGGCGCGACCATCTTTGCTGCTCGGCAGACGCATAGACTTGTCTATCGGTCCCAGCGGAAGGATGGATTGGCTCGGTCACACGCTCGCCAACGTCGAATATATGAGCACCTAGCAGCCTGTCGGACTTACGCCCACCGGAGGCTCATGTTAGAATCGTAACGTCGATTCGCTCCCTCCCCGGATGCCGCCAATGAGCAACTTCCGCCCCACCGATCGCCTAACCGGCTTCCTGATGCCGCCGTCTATCGATGAAT
>CALQHT020000469.1 GCA_943330455.2 Nitrosovibrio sp. Nv4
ACCCCCAGGCCTGATTCTCCGAGGGTGGAATGTTGCTGGTGCTGGTCATTCTGCTCTCCTTCCGGCGAGAGTTGTTCCTTCCGCGTGATGGACCATTCGCGCTGCGGGCGGCGTGAGCCAAGCGGGTTCGATGATCATTTCATTGCAAATTTTACCGCCAATGAACCAGGTCATGTCCGTTCCTTGCGCTACCAGCGGCACGGCGAAGCTCAAGGCCGTCGCCTAGCCGCCGTCGGCACATTCCGTGTGGCCGGCGTGGTGCTGGAGTCTTTGGTGTCCGAGGCCGAAGCGCCACCGGCGGCGGATGAGGCCCCACGGTTCTGGGCCACGATCCTGGTGTGGCCGCGCGCGATCCCGCCACCAGCCGATCTCGGTGCGCAGCCATATCAAAATCATCGACGTATATCTTGGAGGCAACAATGACCGATCCAGCCAGCAGCGGAGCGGCCGGAGCGGCAGCGTTCAAAGCCGTGGGAGGCGCGTCCGCCGTGGCGGCCGGCGGTGCCAGCCTCGCTGCCGAGGCCTGGTTCCGCGCGGCCGAGCAGGCGGTGCTGACCCATGGCGGGATGGGCTACGCGCAGGAATACCATGTGGAGCGGCTGTTCCGCGAAGTCATGCTGCCGCGCATCGCGCCGCTCAGCCGTGAACTGGTGCTGAGCTACCTGGCCGAACGCGTCCTGGGCCATCCAAAGTCCTACTGACCCCACGCGGCACCCATCGCTCGGCCGGCCGTTGGCGCGGGCGATGCGTGTTGTCGGACGGGGTGTATGTCGGAATCCTTGACACATTCGGCAATACGAACAGCGCCTTTTGGCCACAAGCCACTGATTCAACGCCATTCCGCAACCTGGCCCGTTTCGTGCTTCGCAATTCGGCGGGATGGCGCCACGGGGGACGATCCGACGGGGGTGAGCCATTCCGCATAGACAGTGGAACGGACACACGCCCATGCGATTGACGAAGAATGCCCTACGATTGATTGCGCCCGCCGCCGTCGCCCTTGGACTGGCGATCGCGCCGGTCGCGCAGACCCAGGCAGCGATCATCACGCTCGACTACACGGCCACCGGCAGCAATTTCACGGGGGGCACGCCGCCGGTGAGCCCGGCCATCGTCTCCTTCACCCTGGTCTTCGACAACAGTGCCAATACCTTCGATTCGCCGTCGGGCCTGACGATCAACTCCGCGAATTTCGCTTATGCACCGACAGCCTTGTTCCACTATTTCTCCGGCAGCGATACAGTGCAAATCGGAGCGAATTCCTCCGTCAGCGGCACTGATCCATTCTCCAACGATTTCCTGCTCACCATCGGCGCCGCCTCAACGTCGCCGACTCTGAATGGCTTCGTGATCACGTCAGCGTCGAACGAGGCCCCCTCATCCGCGCAGTTGCGCTCCCTGACGGTCAACGACGCGCCCGAACCCGCCTCCCTGGCGCTGCTGGGTGTGGCGCTTGCGGGCATCGGCGCGATGCGCGCCCGCCGGTCGCGGGCCTCGGTCTGATCCCGCGGATCTGACACCGCCGTCATGGCGTCGGGTGGCCGCCGATCGGTCGTTCGAACATGGTGTTCTTCAAGGACCTGATCGTCCCCGACCAGGACCGCATCGGGGAGGAGGGCGTAGGCTTCCGCGCCCTCCCGCACGACCTGAACCCGGAACGTGTGCTGGTCGCCGCGAAGACGATCGGCATCGGCCGAGCGACGCCTGTCAGCCGTGAACTGGCGCTGAGCTACCTGATCGCCCCGCTCAATGCTGCTCTGGCCCTCGGACCGGATATCGATGAAGACCTTGCGATCGAGGGTCAAGGCCGTTGCCTGCCTGACCCGCGGGTCATTGAACGGCGAGGCGTCGCGGTTGACCAGCAGGTTGGCGGTGCCATTCATCGTCGTGATCTCGCAGACCCCGGTCGGATTGGTGCGCTGCATCGCCGCCGGCACATGGCAGGGATAGATCGGCGTATAGCCCGAAGCCAGCAGCGCCAGAATCGACGATTGAGGTCGTTTCAGATGGAACGCAACTTCACGGTCGCCCGACGTGGTCACATCGGCAAGGTTGGTGTACCAACCAGCACGTAGTTTCACGCGGAACTTGTCGGCCGCCTTACCCAGCAGCAGATCGCATGTGCATTTCACGTCCGCCGAATTGAATGGCTTGCCGTCATGCCACCTTACGCCGTCCCGAAGTTTGAAGGTCAGTGCGGTCTGATCCGCGCTCCATCCCCAATTGCGCGGCAAGGTCAGGCCGGATGGTGTCCAGGCTGTTCTGCTTCACGTGCTGGTCGAAAACGATGAGGTTGTTGTAAACGGCCATCATCACCGTCACGACCGAGTTGGTGGCTTCCTCGTGGATCGAAAGGCTCCCCGGGCTGTCCCGATGGGCGATCCGTATCACACCGCCATGCTGTTGCGCCGAGCTGGTGCTGGTTCATGGCAGCAGAAGGTCACTCCAGAAACCGAGTAAGGCACGCATGTTTTCCTCCCTTCGTCCGTTCGCCGATTCGGCGTTATTATCGATCGTCGTGGGGCAGGCGGTCTTGTCCGGCGCTGTCACCGGGCCAGTGCGTTAGGCGACGCGCAAGTATTACCGCTCCAATAGGGATCCGGACGCCAAGACCCCGTCATGGCGGGCCTGCGCCCACGATGACGCGGAGAGGCATGCGCCATCGACCCCCGATGCGGTAATTTTTGCGCGTCGCCTTAGCCAGGCGAGCATCTCGGCGTGGGGCGCGTGTCATGTCCATTCAGCAGCTTTCCTGGGGTTCGGCGACCCGCCGCGGCGCCCGCGAACCGTATAAGCCGAACTGACGGCCCCTTGCTCCGGCTCGATCCGTGTCCAACCGACGGGCACCACCGGAATCCGAAATTCCACCACGCTGACGGAAGCGATTGAAATCTTCACTGGTGCCTGGCCGAGCAAGCGGGGCGTTGCAACGTCCTGCCCGCTCGGCTCGAAATGCGCTGGTTGAATGCGCGGAGCGATCAGTCTAGGTAGGTCGGCCGTTCGGTCGGCGAGTGGGGCGGAGAGGCAAAAATCATGGCTCTTATAGCGTTTTCTGTTGGTATGGCCCCAGACCGATGGCTCCGAGGATCATGGCGGCCGAACTCGCGGTCTGACCCATCGCTTCCAAGGTCCGGCGCCATCCGAGATAGTTCGGGAGGTTTTTTGTGGCGACCCCATGGAAG
>CALQHT020000470.1 GCA_943330455.2 Nitrosovibrio sp. Nv4
ACTATGTCTGGGTCGGCCGGGAACAGATGACGGAAAACCCTGACGGATTTCGGCCGCTCCGGCTGCCCTTGGAGCCCATCCGTCTCGCCGCGTAGGTTCATGGTTTGTCCACTTATGCTACAAAAAAGTACCGTTCGTTCGTTGGGGCCTCATAGCGCCCTACCGATTTCGCATCCCCGGCCAAGAAGAAATTTCTCCAGCCGGCATCTTCTCCCGAGATGTGTGAATACCGTGGATCACACCATCCCGGTCACATCGCCCCTCCCCGGTGCGCTACGGCTGTCGCACAAATGCGGAACGACATTCCTGCGTGTTATCAATGGGATGACCGGAAACCCAAGCCCAGTTGCGCCACTCCTCCCTGCAAATCGATCCGAATCCCACCTCCGTCCGGAGGATTTTTCGACGGCCATCGAGGGAACATCGCAGCACATGTCAGCGACAAATTCATTCCGCATTTGTGCGACTCCCGTAGCCCCGGTGCGCCGGGTTCAGCAGCGGGTTCCGGAATGGGCTGCGCGCCATCGGGGAACCGTCCTGCCAGGACAGTTGAAGGTAGAGCGTCGCCACCTCGGCATAATTCTCCGGGCTATCGCTTTCGTCGAAGGCTCGCCGGCGCATCCGATCCGACGCTTCCTTGTCGCCCAGAACCATTTTGGTGTCGCCCCATAGATGCCAGGCGCTGGAGTTCTTGGGGTTGATCGATGTGGCCATTTCCAGCAGAGCGTCTGCCTCCACGCTGTTTTTCAAGCCGAGCTGGGCCGCAGCGCGAGTCATATAGACATTCGATTGCAGGATCGGGTTGTCGGGCATGTTTTCCGCCATCAGCCGCAACATGCGTGCATCGGCCTCGGCATATTGATCGATCTCGACTTCGGTGAACGCGGCGTTCAGCTGGGCCACGACGTTCTCCGGGTTGGATGTCACGGCCTGCTTGAACAGGTCCATCGCCGATTTCACGTCCTTTTCCATCAGGGCGATGATCCCGTCCAGATTGAGCAGGCGTGACCGCTCAAAGCTGATGGGGGTCGGCGGCAGATAGCTCTTTGCACGCGCCGATATGCGTTTCGGCATGGAGTAATCGCCGGTCTTGATGCTTTCCTGGATCAGGAACAACGTCGTTCCATAGGGCGCCAGGTAGGTTGCGCCGACGAGGGAACAGCGGCGGATAAAATCCAACAACGGCTCGCCCTCATTGCGGACCAGGACCTGCTGGAACTGGCCCAGCCTGCCGCCGGTGCCGCTGACAACGCCTTGCAGCACGCCATTGTCGTTCACCAGAGAGAGCCGCAGGCGATCCGTTCGGTATCCCAGATCGGCTTCCATCGCCTGGGTCAGGCCGTCGATCTTCAGGGAGGACGCGATCGCCTGCATGATCCCGATATCGCGATGCGTCTTGATCTCCGGCGGCACCACGATCGAAAAGACGCTGGCGATATTGTTGAGTTGCCGGGCGAATTCCTGCTCGATCGTGATGCGGTCGATGCTGGCCTTGTCCATTCGTGGGATCTCGCCCACCTCCACGTTGACCCGGTCGGCGCGTCGGATGGTGTCGACGGTCAGCAGCCCAAACGCGATGGCGATCGCTGCCAGCAGAGTTGTCAAATCCATATCGGGTTCCCGTCACGATGCGCTGCCGAGCGGGATTGCACAGCACCTCCAGCGCTCGGCTTCCTGGCAGAATGTTACCATCCCCGCGCCGTTCTGTAACCGCACCCGGCATGGTTTTGTGCCGACCGATCGGGGCGGGTTTTCCCCCGCGGCGACGGTGCCCACGGTAACGCCCGAAAGGCCAAGGCAAACTCAGACCCGAATCCTTGATCTGGATCAAGGACACGCGGCGGAACCGATCGGAGACTTCACCAGAGACACTCGGCGGCTTGCGCATCGGCGTTCTGCCGTCAGGCCGATTTGAGGAGGGGGAGTATCAACGATGCTGGCTCAAGGAACCGCGACAGTCGACCGACTCCGTGACGAGATTCAGGGCGTCCGGTATCGGGATGCGACGACCACGTTCTGCCGTCTGGTGACCGAGGAGGATCGGCCGCTCAAGGACATGATCAAGGAGGCGGTCGCCCCTCCGTGCCAATGATGATGAGACATCTACCCCCCGAGAGTTTAGACCCTGAGGTGCTGAAGGATCGTCTTTCTCATGCCCATGCTCGACACTGAAACGTATGCCGGGGCGGGTGCCGCCTCGAACGAAGGCCGCAGGCCGGCGATCGTGGCGGCACCCGCCCCGGCGTCCCCGGAATTTTCGGCCCGCCCCCGGCGGCGGACATTCACGGCGAAGGACAAGCTGCGCATCCTCGCGGCGACCGATCGAGCCGCCGAGGGTGGCGGGATCGGTGCGATCCTCCGCCGCGAGGGCGTTTATTCGTCAACGTTGTGTGACTGGCGACGTCAACGCGACGCCGGCACGTCCGGCGCGTTAACGCCCGTCAAACGCGGACCGAAGCCCGCCGGGTGCGCCGATGCCGAAATCCGGAGGCTGATCCGGTCACAGGTTGTGTCGGTGCCTGGTTGCTTCCTCCCCAGCCAGGCGCCTGACGCAAAGGGGGTCACGAGGGGTCTGGGGATTAATGGAGCAGGCAGCCTAAGTAAGCGGTTCCACGCAATGGTGTCCTCGTAAGGCGCCGCTACACCTATGGGATCGCGCAGCCTGCCCCGCGCAAAACTTACTACCCGCACTTTTGCCCCTGTTACTGGAAATCACACCAAGACATTGTTTTAAAAGGATACTCCTCCTCAAAAGGCCCTTGTGACCACTTTTTACACGTATTTTCATCCGACCCTTTTCTGGTGGGGGAATTGCGCCGAGCGTTCGAGATGGGGTTCCTGCTGTTCCTCCCATTCCTGGTGATCGACATTGTCGTGGCCAGCGTGCTCATGAGCCTTGGCATGATGATGCTGCCGCCGAACGCGGTGTCGTTGCCGTTCAAGCTGATCTTCTTCGTGCTGGTCGATGGCTGGCGGCTGGTCTCGGGCAGCCTGGTGCAGAGCTTCGCGACCGGTTGACG